>DASWAE010000015.1:0-38178 GCA_036391275.1 Trebonia sp. | reverse complement strand
GGCGGAAGTCCAGCTTGACCGCTCGGCGGGGAAGTGGTTCTCGTTGACGTACTGCCAGCCGGTCCAGTACGAGCCGTCCTCGTGCCGCAGCCGGCCGGCCGCGGCGAGCAGCTCGCGCGCCCGTTCGCGCTGGCCGCAAGCGTCGAGGGAGATCGCGAGCTCGCACGTCTCCGCGGCCGTCACCCATGGCTGGTCGCTGACGCAGCGGACGCCGAAGCCCGGTACGACGAACGTGTCCCAGCCGCGGGCGATCCGCTCGGCGGCCGCCGCGCCGCGCAGCGCGCCGCCCAGGACCGGGTAGTACCAGTCCATCGAGAACCGGCTCTTGTCCGCGAACGCCTCCGGGTGGCAGGCGATGACGTGGCCGAGCTGGTCCGCGGCGAGCTCCCACTCCGGTTGCGGTTCCCCGGCGAGCCCGCCGACCGCGATCGCGCAGCGCAGTCCCTGCAGGATGCTCGCGCAGCCGGACAGCAGCGCGAACGCGCCAGGCACGCCGGCCGCGTCCCGCTCCCAGGCCACCTCGCCGCGCGGCGCCTGGAGGCCGAGCACCCACTCGACCGCCCGCCGGACGGCCGGCCACATCCGCAAGGCGAACCGGCGGTCACCAGTGACCAGGTACTCGTGCCAGGTGCCGACCGCGACATAGGCGGCGTGATGGCTCTCCGCCGCGTGATCCGTCACCTGGGCGGGGCTCGTGGCACCGGGGCCGCCGGCCGTCCTCGGCCAGGAGCCGTCCGGGCGCTGCGTGTCCCGCAGCCACTGGTAGGCAAGCCGGGCGGGGACGGTGAGGCCGCAGGCGCTCAGCGCCATCGCGCACTCCACGTGGTCCCACGGGTCCACGTGCCCGTCGGGCCAGGGGATCGCCCCGTCGGGCCGCTGCACCGCGGCGATCGAGCGGGCCGTCTGCAGCACGTCGGCTGGCGGCCGCGGCCTGGCCGGCACCGTGGGCTTACCGCGGCGCATGAGGGGAAACCAGGCTACCGTGCGGGCTCAGCGGCTCGGTGGTCTTGACCTTTTCCGCGTAGATCACCAGGCTCTTGCCGATGAGCGGGTTGAGCGCCGCCTCCGGCAGCCGGGTGAGCGCGGGCTTGCGCATGATGTCCCAGACAAGCAGCCGGTGGTAGGCGCGGACGGCGGGGTGCGCGTCGTCGTGCACGCCGACGGCGCACTTGAGCCACCAGTAAGCGGAGTGCAGGCCGTGCGCGTGGTGGGCGCCGACGGGCGTCAGCCCGGCGGCGGTCAGCTTGGCGGTGAGCTCGCCGCGGGTGAAGATGCGCACGTGGCCGCCGGGCACGTTGTGGTACTCGGCGGACAGCGCCCAGCAGATCCGCTCCGGCAGCCAGGCGGGCACCGTGACGGCGACGATCCCGCCGGGACGGACCACCCGGGCGATCTCGGCCATGGCGGCAGCGTCGTCCGGAACGTGCTCGAGGATCTCCGCGGCGATGACCGCGTCGAACGAGCCGTCGGGAAACGGCAGGTTGGTCGCGTCCGCGGACAGTGCCGCGGCGCCGGCCCGCGGTGCGGCCTCGCCCTCGGCCCGCATGGCGGCGAACATGGCGCCTACTCCGGTGAGCTCGCCGCGGTCGAGGTCCGCGGCGACGACGCGGGCGCCGCGGCGGTACGCCTCGAAGGCGTGCCGCCCGGCACCGCAGCCGAGGTCGAGCACGCGGTCGCCGGGGTTAACAGGAAATTTCGCGAAGTCGACGGTCAGCAACCGGGCTCCCCGTTGATCACTTTCCGGTACAGCGCCTCGGTCGCGGCGGCGACCGCGGGCCAGGCGAACCGCTCGCGCACGCGGGCGAGGCCGCGCTCGGCCGCCCGCGCGCGCGCCGCGGGGTCGTCGAGCAGGCCGCGCAGCGCGGCGGACAGTTCCTCCGGGTCACCGGGCGGCACGAGCAGCGCGGCGTCCCCGGTGACCTCAGGGAGCGCGCCGGCCCTGCTGGCGACGAGCGGGGTGCCCGAGGCCATGTGCTCAGCCGCGGGCAGTGAGAAGCCCTCGTACAGCGAGGGGATCACCGCCACCTCGGCCGAGGCGAGCAGGCGCGCGTACTCCGCGTCCGGCAGGCCGCTGGCGAACGTCACCCGGTCGCCGAGGGCCAGCTGCCCCAGCTGCTGCCTGGTTGCGTCCGACGGCGTGCCGATGACCACGAGGTGCGTGTCGCGTTCCGTGGCCAGCTTGGCGACGGCGCGCAGCAGCGTCGGCAGCCCCTTGAGCGGCGAGTCCGCGCTCGTCACGGTCACGATCCGGCCGGGAACGCGCGGTTGCCCTGGTCGCGGGCGGAACAGCCGGGTGTCCACGCCGAGCGGGACGATATGCACCTTTGCCCGGTCAACACGGAAATCGCGGCATATGTCGTCCTTGGCGGAGCCGGACACGGTGATGAGCGGCCCCGCCCGGCGGGCCACCCGTGCCTGCATGCGCACGAACCCGTACCAGCGGCGCTTGTTCAGCTGGCCCAGCAGGCTGCGCCCGGCGAGGTCGAGCCGCCGGTCCACCGAGATCGGATGGTGGACCGAGGTGACGAGCGGCAGGCCGAGCCGCCGCAGGCCGAGCATGCCGTAGCCGAGCCCCTGGTTGTCGTGCACGATGTCGAAGTCGCCCGGCCGGGCGCGCAGTGCCCGCAGCGCCCGGACGCTGAACGTCAGCGGCTCGGGAAACGCGCCGCCCCACATCATCGCTACCTCGAGCACGTCCGCCCAGTCCCGCAGTTCGCCGGGTCCCGGCGTGCGGAAGGGGTCCTCGTCCCGGTAAAGGTCGAGGCTCGGTACCTCGCGCAGCACTGGCCCGACGTCAAGCTCCGGGTAGGGCTGGCCGGAGAACACCTCGACGTGATGACCGCGAGCGGCAAGTTCCCTGCTCAGATGGCGTACATAGACACCCTGACCGCCGGAGTGCGGTTTGCTGCGGTACGAAAGAAGCGCTATGCGCAACGGACGCTTCACTGAGGCCACGGGGCACCTTACCAGGTAGTAAGTAAGGGCCGAGGCGCGGGTCAGGCCGCCATCCCGCCGACGGCCAGCCCGATCAGGTACGTGATGCCCGCGGCGAGTGCGCCGAGTGCCAGCTGGCGCAGCGCACCGCGCCAGAACGGCCGCTCGGTGAGCCGCGCCACCATGCCGCCGCCGACGATCGCGGCGATCGCGGCGAGGGCGAGTGCCAGCCACAGCGAGTCGGCCCCGAGGGCGTAGGGCAGCAGCGGGATGAGCGCGCCGACCGCGAAGGCGGCCAGCGATGCGGCGGCGGCCACGTACGGCGAGGGCAGCTCGGCCGGGTTGACGCCGAGTTCCTCGGAGGCGTGCACGGCGAGCGCCTTTTCCGGGTGCGCGGAGATCTCCGCGGCGGCTGTCCGCGCGGTGGCCGCGCTCATGCCGCGGCGGCGCAGCATGCCCACCAGTTCGGCCTGCTCGGCGGCGGCGTTATGGGTGAGCTCGTGCTTTTCCTTGGCCACCTCGGCCTGGACGAGCTCGTTCTGCGACGAGACCGAGACGAACTCGCCCGCGGCCATGGAGAACGCGCCGGCCGCGAGCCCCGCGAGCCCGGTGAGCAGGATCGCGTGCTGCGACCCGCCGCCGCCGCCGACGCCGGCGATCAGGGAGACGTTGGTGACCAGCCCGTCCATCGCGCCGAAGACGGCTGGTCGTAGCCAGCCGCCCGACACGTCCCTGTGCTCGGGGCCGCGGTGCCAGGGGCGATCCTGCTCGGATGTGGTCACATCGACAGTCTAGGGAAGAACGCCGGGCGACTCCGCACGGCATGGCGTGGGGCATGATGTGCGTGTGACGACAGTCGAGCCGCCGCCGCGGCGCTGGCACGCCGAGTATGCCTGGCTTCCCGGCACCTGGGCGCAGCGCCCGGTGCCGAAGGATGCCGGGCCGCCGGATGCCGGGCCGACGAAGGCTGGCCCGCCGGGCACGGGGCCGTCGGCGGCCGTGCCCGCGGACGGCGGCATGGCCCGCGACGTGCTGATCGAGGCGCGCGGCGAGCGGTTCACCACGGTCACGCCCGGCACGCCCGCTGCCCAGGTCCCGGCCGGCGCGGTGCGGCTGCCCGGCCTGACCCTGCCCGGCCTCGCGAACGCCCACTCGCACGCGTTCCACCGGGCCCTGCGCGGCACCCCGGCCGACGGCGGCACGTTCTGGACTTGGCGCGAGCGCATGTACGAGGTCGCGGAACGGCTCGATCCCGAGCGCTACTTCGCCCTCGCCCGCGCCGTCTACGCGGAGATGGCGCTCGCCGGGGTGACCTGCGTCGGGGAGTTCCACTACCTCCACCACGACCCGGCGGGCAGGCGGTACCGCGACCCCAACGAGTTCGGTCGTCAGCTCATCCGTGCCGCCGCCGCGGCCGGCCTCCGGATCACCCTGCTTGACGCCTGCTACCTGGCGGGCGGGTTCGCGCCTGGCGGCGCGCCGGTGCCGCTTTCCGGCGCGCAGCTGCGTTACGGCGACGGGACGGCGGCGGCCTGGGCGGAGCGGGTGTCCGCCTTCGGCTGCGACCCGCTCGGCATGGTGGCGCCGCACGCCCGCATCGGCGCCGCCATCCACTCGGTCCGCGCGGTCGGGCCTGACCAGGTGCCGGAGATCATGGCCTGGTCGCACGCGCACGGCGCGCCGGTGCACGCCCACCTGTCGGAGCAGCCGCTGGAGAACGCGGAGTGCCGGGCCGCCTTCGGCCAGACCCCCGCCGAGCTGCTTTACGAGGCGGGAGCACTCGGACCGCGCTCCACGCTGGTGCACGCCACCCACCTGACCGGGCGCGACGTGAGCCTGCTCGGCGGGTCGATGTCCACGGTGTGCATGTGCCCGCTCACCGAGGCCGACCTCGCCGACGGCGTCGGGCCCGCGCCGGCGCTCGCCGCCGCCGGGTCGCCGCTCGCGCTCGGCAGCGACGGGCACAGCGTCATCGACCTGATCGAGGAGGCCCGCTGGCTCGAGCTCGCGCAGCGCCTGGTGACCAGGCGGCGCGGGCATTTCAGCGCCGCTGAGCTGGCGACGGCGGCGACGTCGGCCGGACACGCCTGCCTGGGCTGGCCGGGGGCGGGGGAGATCGTGCCTGGCGCGTACGCTGACCTGGTGACGCTGTCCCTTGACTCACCGCGGCTGGCCGGCGGCGCGGGCGGTCCGCTGGCCGCGCTGTTCGCGGCGGGAACGGCCGCGGACGTGCGGCACGTGGTGGTGTCGGGCACCGACGTGGTCCGCGACGGGCGTCACCTGCTCGTGGCGGACGTGCCCGGTTCGCTCGCCGCCGCCATCGGCGCGGTGCTCGGCTAGCCGGCGGCGCCATGGCCCGCTCACTGCTGATCACCGGGATCGGCGAGCTCGTCACCAACGCGCCCGACGGCAGCGGGCCGGATGACACCGCGCCGTCCGCGGACGGCGCCGCGCCCCGCCCGGCCGGCCAGCGCGCCGGCGGGTTCGCCACGCTCGAGCGCGCCGCCCTGGTCATCGAGGAGGGGCTGATCGCGTGGGCCGGCCCCCAGGCCCGGGCGCCCGCGGCCGACGCGGCGGCCGACGTGGCGGGCCGGGCGGTGCTGCCCGGCTTCGTCGACTCCCACGCGCACCTGGTGTTCGCGGGCGACCGGTCGGCCGAGTTCGCGGCCCGGATGGCGGGCCGGCCGTACCAGGCGGGCGGCATCAGGTCGACGGTCGCCGCGACGCGCGCCGCGGCCGACGCCGAGCTGCGCTCCGGCCTGCGCCGGCTGGCCGCGGAGATGCTCGGCCAGGGCACCACCACGTTCGAGTGCAAGTCGGGCTACGGGCTCACCGTGGCCGACGAGGCCCGGTCGGTGGCACTGGCCGCCGAGCTCACCGCGGAAGTCACCTACCTGGGCGCGCACGTGGTGCCCGCCGAGTTCGCGGAACGTCCCGGCGACTACGTTGACCTGGTGTGCGGCCCCATGCTCGCGGCCTGCGCGCCGCATTGCCGCTGGGCCGACGTGTTCTGTGAGCGCGGCGCGTTCGGCGCGGACGCCGCGCGCGCGGTGCTCACCGCGGCGATGGCGCGCGGCCTGCTGCCGCGGATCCACGCCAGCCAGCTCGGCCCCGGCCCCGGCATCCAGCTGGCGGTGGAGCTCGGCGCCGCCTCGGCGGACCACTGCACGTTCCTCACCGACGCCGACGTGGCCGCGCTCGCCTCGTCGCGCACCGTCGCGACCCTGCTCCCCGGCGCGGAGTTCAGCACCAGGCAGCCCTATCCCGACGCCCGCCGCCTGCTCGACGCCGGCGTGACGGTCGCGCTGGCGACCGACTGCAACCCAGGTACGTCCTTCACCACGTCAATGCCGTTCTGCATCGCCCTCGCGGTCCGCGACATGCGGATGACCACGCGGGAGGCGGTCTGGTCGGCGACGGCCGGCGGCGCCCGCGCGCTGCGCCGCGGCGATGTCGGCTACCTGGCACCCGGCGCCCGGGCCGACCTGATCGTCCTCGACGCGCCGTCCTGCACGCACCTCGCCTACCGTCCAGGCGTCCCGCTCGCCTACGAGGTCTACAAATCAGGCGAACGGGTCAAGATCAGCTGATCGTGTGCAGTTGATCGCGGAAAATGAGCATCAAACGCACACAATAAGTTGATCATGGCGGCGGGGCCGGGCTAAAGCGCCGGATAGCGGCCGCGGAAGCGGACCAGCGGGTCGCCGCCCTCCGCCACGTAGGCGACGCCTTCGACCGCGGAGATGACCAGCAGGTGGTCGCCGGCCGGCACGCGCCGCGCGACCGAGCACTCCAGCGCGGCCAGCCCGCCGGACGGGATCAGCGCGCCCGACATGGTGCCCCGAAGATGCGGGACCGCGTCGAGGATGAGCCGCGCGCTCGGCCGTCCCGCCGCGGCGAACTGGCCCGCGATCACCTTCTGCGAAGACGACAGCAGCGTGACCGCGAACCGCGCCGCGGGGAACGAGGGGCGGCTCAGCACCTCCGCCGGGTACGAGTCCCCGATCAGCGACACCGCTACCAGCGGCGGGTCGAGCGAGACCGGCATGAAGGCACTCACCGTGGTCCCGATGTCGTCACGGTCGTCGGCGATGGTGAGCAGGGTGACCCCCGCCGCCCACGCCGTCAGCGCCTCGCGGACCCTGTCGCCGCCGGCTGGGCCCCTGCGATCCGGCGGGCCGGCGCCATCAGGAGAAAAGGAGTTCACTGGCGGAGCCCGCTTCCGTTCGGTACCTACTGGATATTCCACGTACCGGGGAGGGTGAGCGGGCCGTGCGGCGGCAGCCCGGCCGCCGCCGCGAACCGCCAGGCTGGCCCCCAGCCGTCGGCGAACAGCGCGGCGAGCGCGCCCGCGCCGACCGCGCCGCGCGCCGCCGGCCGTGCCTCGCTCGACTCGGCGGGCCGCAGCTGGTCGAGCGGCCCGAGCCGCGGGTAGCTGCGCACGGGCGCGTCCGCGGGCAGCCCGGCGCGCTTGCGGGCGATGGCGATCGCCTCGCGCAGGCCGCCGGCCTCGTCGGCCAGCCCGTTGGCGATCGCGTCGGCGCCCGTCCACACCCGGCCGCGGGCCAGCTCGTGCACCCGCTCGACGGACAGCCGCCTGCCTTCCGCCACCTTCTGCGTGAAATCCGCGTAGACCGCGTCGAGCCACTCGTTGATCCGGGCCCACTCGGCCTCGGAGAACGGCCGGGAAGAGGAGAACATCGTGGCCATCTCGGCGCCCGCGCCGTCCGCGACGGTGTCCGTCGCTACGCCCGCCCGGCCGAACAGCTCCCGCAGCACCGGCTTGCCCATGAAGACCCCGATGGACCCGGTGATCGTGCCCGGCTGCGTCACGATCACGTCGGCGGGCACGGAGATGAAGTAGCCGCCGGACGCGGCCACGTCGCCCATTGACACGATCACGGGCTTACCCGAGGCGCGCAGCTTTACCACCTCGCGCCAGATCACGTCCGATGCCGTGACCGAGCCGCCCGGGCTGTTCACCCGCAGCACCACAGCGCGCGCGCCCTCGTCGGCGGCTGCGGCGCGCAGTGCCGCCGCCACCGTGTCCGAGCCCATCCCGCCGCCGGGACCGCCGCGGCCGCTGCGCCCGTGCCTGATCGCGCCGTGCGCGTAGATCGTCGCGACGAACCGCTCGTGCTGTCCGGGGGTGATGCCCCGGACGCCGCTGCCGATCCGCCGCGGCAGGTCGCTCAGCGACCGCTGGCGCTGGTAGCGCTGCAGGTAGAGCAGCGTGGCGTCCGGGCCAGCCTCCCGGCGGACCGCGTCGTACACCTCGTCCCTGTACAGCAGCCCGTCGACCAGCCCCGCGTCGAGCGCCTGCTGCGCGAGGAACGGCCCGCGGGCGAGCAGCGCCGTGGCATGCTCGACCGACAGCCCGCGGCCCGCGGCGACCACGCCGGCCAGCTGCTCGGTCACCGACTCGGCGAGGCGCGCGGCCGCCTCGCGCGCCGGCGCGGTGAACCCGGACTCGGTGAGCTGCTCGGGTGCGGACTTGTACTCGTGCCGCTTGCCGGTCTCGAAGCCGATGCCGAGCTTCTCCAGCGCGTCATGCAGGAATACCTGCTCGACCGCGACGCCGGTGAGCCCGAGGGTGCCCGACGGCTGCAGGTAGATCCGGTCGAAGCCGGTAGCCAGGTAATAGGGCAGGTTGCCGCGGACGAAGTCGCCGAACGACTCGGCCCAGGCCACGGCGAGCTTGCCCGACTGGCGGAAGTCCCCGATGGCGGCGCGCAGCTCCTGGATCTTGGCGAGCCCGATCCTTGACCCGCCGACCTTGACGACGAGGACCCGTACCCGGTCGTCCTCCGCCGCCCGCCGCAGCCCGTCGAGCAGGTCCTGCAGCCGCGTCCTGCGCATGGTGAGCAAGGCGGACAGCGGGTCCGCCGGCGGCCCTTCCGCGATGCCCTCGGTCAGGTCAAGCTCGAGGATGAGTGGCCCGGTCCTGCGCTGCCGCATGTGCACGAGTTGCGCGGCAAGCCTCGCGTCTGCCATGCGGCTAGCTTACGTGGGAAAGAAACTAGAGGAAGTCCGCCGAACGTAAGGGGGTAAACCCGCATCGAAAACAGCTCCGCCACGGTCGTGGTCGACGTGGCCAACGTGATGGGCGCCCGGGCGGACGGCTGGTGGCGGGACCGGGAGGGTGCCGCGCTGCGCCTGTGCCAGGAGGTGATGGCGCTGGCCGCGCGGGGCACGGAGCCGTCGGGGTCGGGGCCGTCCGGCGCCCGCCCGGCGGCGGCCTGGGTGCTCGTGCTCGAGGGCCGCGCCCGGAGCGCCGCGGAGCGGCTGCGCGACTCGGTGCTGCCCGCCGCCGACGCCCCGCCGGGCGCGGACTGGGTACCGTCGCCGGCGGCGGCCAGCGAAGCGGACGCCCCGGCACCGGTGCGGGTGGTGTCCGCGCCCGCGTCCGGCGATGACGCGATCGTCGGTGTCGTCGCCGAGGTCACCGCCAGCGGCGAGAGCTGCCTGGTGGTGACGGCGGACCGGGAGCTGCGGCAGCGCTGCGAGGCGCTGGATGCCGTGGTCGTCGGCCCCGGGTGGCTGTTGCGGCTCCTGTAACAGATAACATCGGAGTGAATCTCCTCACCCACGCATCGCACGATGTGGTAGCCCTGCTCGCTGTCGACCGGAACTGATGCGCATGTACGTGATACTGGTGATCCTCGCACTGCTCTCTCTTAGCCTGTCCTTCCTGGCCGCCCACCTCGTGAGCGTGCGCAGGGCGAACAGCAGGGCAAGAAAACGCGAGGCGATCGCCGCCCGGCTCGCGGCCGCGGTGGCGCAGGCCGAAGAGGAGCACCGGGCCCGGGCCGCCGCCGCCAAGGCGAGCGACGCGCTCACCACGGTCCTGCCCGCCATCGGGCAGGACAAGCGGGCGCCGCGCCGGGTCGCCTAGGCCCTGAAGCCGGCTGGGCTGGGGCCGGCTGGGCTGGGGCCGGCTTGTCGCGGCCGGTTCAGTCTCGGTCCAGGGCCAGCCACAGCACCGACATGGGCGGCAGCACGACCGACGCCGACGCGGGCCGCCCGTGCCACGGCATCGGGACGGCGTTGACCATGCCCAGGTTGCCCATCCCGCTGCCGCCGTAGCTGGTCGCGTCCGTGTTGAGCACCTCGCGCCAGCGGCCGGCCAGCGGCAGGCCGATCCGGTAGTCGGTGTGCGGCACCGGGGAGAAGTTCACCAGGCAGGCGAGCACCGGCACGCGGTGCTCCTGGTCGCCGAAGCGCAGGAACGAGACCACGTTGCCGTGCGCGTCGTTGGAGTCGATCCAGGCGAAGCCGTCCGGTGAGGTGTCAAGCGTCCACAGCGCCGGCAGCTCCCTGTAGGCCGCGTTCAGGTCGCGGACCAGGCGCTGCACGCCGGCGTGGAAGTCGTACTTGAGCACCCACCAGTCCAGGCCTTTCTCCTCCGACCACTCGCTGCCCTGGCCGAACTCCGAGCCCATGAACAGCAGCTGCTTGCCGGGGTGCGCCCACATGAAGCCGAGCAGGGCGCGCAGCCCGGCGAACTGGCGCCACTCGTCGCCGGGCATCTTGCGCAGCAGCGAGCCCTTGCCGTGCACCACCTCGTCGTGCGACAGCGGCAGCACGTAGTTCTCCGAGTACGCGTAGACCATGGAGAACGTGATCTCGTTGTGGTGGTACTGCCGGTAGACCGGGTCGAGCTTCACGTACTCGAGCGTGTCGTTCATCCAGCCCATGTTCCACTTGAAGCCGAAGCCGAGCCCGCCCAGGTGCACCGGCCGCGACACCCCCGGCCAGGCCGTCGACTCCTCGGCGATCATCATGATCCCCGGGACCCGCTTGTAGCAGGTGGCGTTGACCTCCTGGAGGAACGAGATCGCGTCCAGGTTCTCCCGGCCGCCGTGCACGTTGGGCAGCCACTCGCCCTCCTTGCGCGAGTAGTCCAGGTAGAGCATCGACGCGACCGCGTCCACCCGCAGCCCGTCGATGTGGAACTCCTCGAGCCAGTAGATGGCGTTGGCGACGAGGAAGTTCCGCACCTCGGAGCGGCCGAAGTTGAACACGAGCGTGCCCCAGTCCGGGTGCGAGCCGAGCCGGGGGTCGGAATGCTCGTACAGGGCCGTGCCGTCGAACTCCGCCAGCGCCCAGGAATCGCGCGGGAAGTGCGCGGGCACCCAGTCGACGATGACGCCGACGCCCGTCTGGTGCAGCGTGTCGACGAGGAACCGGAAGTCGTCCGGGGTGCCGAACCGCGAGGTCGGCGCGTAGTAGGAGGTGACCTGGTACCCCCACGAGCCGCCGTACGGGTGCTCGGCGACCGGCAGGAACTCCACGTGGGTGAATCCCATGTCCTGCACGTAGGCGGCGAGCTCGGTGGCCAGTTCGCGGTACGACAACCCGGGCCGCCAGGACCCCAGGTGCACCTCGTAGACGGACATCGGGCTGCGCAGCGGCTGCCGCGCCGAGCGGGCGGCCAGCCATTCGTCATCGGCCCAGGTGTAGTCCGACTGGTAGACGACGGACGCGTTGGCGGGCGGCGTCTCCGCGAGCGCGGCCATCGGGTCGGCCTTGTCCCGCCAGGTGCCGTCGGGCCCGCAGACGGAGAACTTGTACCTGGCGCCCGGCTCGACGCCGGGCATGAACAGCTCCCAGACGCCCGCGCCGCCGAGCGACCGCATCGGGTGGGCCCGGCCCTCCCAGAAGTTGAAGTCGCCGACCAGCCGGACGCCGCGCGCGTTCGGCGCCCAGACCGCGAACGCGGTGCCGCCGTCGCGCGGCCGCGCGCCGAGCGCCTGCCACAGCTGCTCGTGCCGCCCCTCGCCGATCAGGTACAGGTCGAGCTCGCCGAGCGTCGGCAGGTGCCGGTAAGGGTCGTCCTGCAGCTGCGGCTCGCCGCTGGCGTAGGCGACCTCGAGCCGGTAATCGGGCGCGGACCCGGCCGGCCAGGGCACCGTCCCCTCGAACACGCCGAGGTGCAGGTGCCGCAGCGGGTGCCTGCTGCCGCCGGGCAGCACGGCCGTAACCGAGGTGGCGAGCGGGCGGAGCGCCCTGATCGTCATGCTGTCGCCCGGCAGCGCGTGGGCGCCGAGCACTGAGTGCGGGTCGTGATGCTGACCAGCCACCAGGCGCTCGATCTCGCCGAGCGAGATCGTGTCGTTTTTCGATAGCACGTTAGAACTCTGCCAGTGAGTCAAGCGGGATGGGGAGCCAGGACGGTCGGTGCCTGGCCTCGTACAGCACTTCGTAGACGGCCTTGTCCAGCTGCAGCGCGCGCAGCAGGACGTGGTTGGCCGCCGGGTCGAGCCCGCCGCCCTCGGCGTACCCGGCGCAGAACGCGCCGGCGTTCCTGCGCACCCAGTCGCGGGCGACGTCGTTCAGCGCGGCCTGCTCCGGACGCCCGATGAGCTGGTGGCGGGCCGCGTAGTCGAACGAGCGGAGCATCCCCGCCACATCGCGCAGCGGTGACGACCTGGCGCGGCGCTGCGCGAGCGGGGTGGCGGGCTCGCCCTCGAAGTCGAGCACCACCCACCCGTTCTCGGTGCGCAGTACCTGCCCCAGGTGGTAGTCCCCGTGCACGCGCTGCACAGGGAACGGGCCGGGCAGCCGGGCGAGCTCGGCGTACGCGTCGGTGATCATGTCGACGTGCTTGGCCAGCTCGGGCACCGCGGCGACGGCGAGGTCGAGCTTGCGGAACATCCGCTCGGTCAGCTCGGCGACCGCGCTCGCGCCGACCTGGTCCGTGCCGAACGCGGCGGCGAGGTCGGCGTGCACCTCGGCGGTGGCGGTGCCGAGCCTGCGGGCCTCGCCGGCGAAGTCGCCGCCCGCTTCGGCCGCGAGGACACGCGCCCGGCCGGTGCCGTGGTCACCCGGTCCCCGGTCACCCGGTTCCTGGTCGTTCGCGGCCCGGTCGCTGACGGTCGCGTACAGGTCGCGCACGCTGGTCGCGGCGAACGTCCATCCCTCGGTTGCCAGCCGCAGGTACCTGGACAGGATCGCCAGGCTGGTGGGCACGCCCTCCAGCCTGGTCTCGATCCAGCCGAGCGGCTCGGCCACCCGCCTGGAGCCGAAGCGCGCGAGGGCCGTGGTCACCTCCAGGTCCGGGTTGGGACCGGGAGAGAGCCTGCGGAACACCTTGAGTATGGACTCCTCGCCGAACACCAGGCTCGTGTTGCTCTGCTCGGCGCCGAGCACCAGGCTGTCGAGCCCTGTCGTGAAACTCGCCTCCGGTAGCGCCTGCATGCGCAGCGAGCCGATCTCGGTGTTAGCCGCGATCGCGGCGAGCAGCGGCTTGGTGAGCTCGGCGTCGTGCAGCGCGTCGTAGGCGACCTTGCCGTCGGCCCAGGGGCCGATCCGGACGTGCTCGAGCCGCCCGGGCAGCTCGTGCCGCAGGCCCACCAGGACCTGGTAGTAGTCGGCCGAGGTGTCGTGCGAGACCGCGAGGATCAGGTGCCGCAGCCCGGGATCGCCGGCCACGAGCTGGGTGTCCGCTACGATCGCGAGATCGCGCAGCCCCTGGCCCTTGCCGGCAAACCAGCGCTGGTCAGCTAGCCAGCTGGCTAGCGCATCCTCGATCGCCATCGGCCTCGCTCATCCCTCGTGAAGCCCGCCTTGCAAATTAGAGCACATACGGCTTACCGGTCATGTTCCTCCCTCGCAGGCGGGAGCTGAAACCAGTAGAAGCCGTGCCCGGGCAGGGTCAGCAGGTATGGCAATTCCCCGATAGGCGGAAATGTAACGCCTCCCATGCACTCCACGGGAGTGACGCCCATGAACCTCCGCAGGTCAAGCTCGACCGGCTGCGGGAACCGGGAGAGGTTGTTCACGCAGAGGATGCGGTCCGCCGCGTCGTGCTCGACCGGGGTGTGGTACTCGCGCTCCAGCCGCTGCGCGGCGATCGTCCCCGCGGCGTCGTACTCGCGGACGAACGCGAGCACGCTCGGGTTGCTGCTCGTCAGCTCATCGTACGCGCCGAGGCCGAAGACGGGGTGCCGCTTCCTGATCTCGATCATCCGCCGGGTCCAGTGCAGCAGCGACTGCTGGTGGCGCTGCTGTGCCTCGACGTTGAGCGCCTGGTAGCCGTAGATGGGGTCCATCACCGGCGGCAGGTACAGCCGCTGCGGGTCGCAGCTCGAGAAGCCGCCGTTGCGGTCGGGGGTCCACTGCATGGGCGTGCGCACGCCGTCCCGGTCACCCAGCCAGATGTTGTCGCCCATCCCGATCTCGTCGCCGTAGTACATGACGGGCGAGCCGGGCAGCGAGAGCAGCAGGGCGGTGAACAGCTCGAGCTGGTTGCGGTCGTTGTCGAGGAGGGGGGCCAGCCGCCGCCTGATGCCGATGTTGGCCTTCATCCGCGGGTCCTTGGCGTACTCCTTGTACATGTAGTCGCGCTCTTCGTCGGTGACCATCTCGAGCGTGAGCTCGTCGTGGTTGCGCAGGAAGATGCCCCACTGGCAGCCGGCCGGGATCTTGGGCGTCTGGGCCAGGATCTCCGAGATCGGGTAGCGCTGCTCGCGGCGGACCGCCATGAAGATGCGCGGCATCAGCGGGAAGTGGAAGGCCATGTGGCACTCGTTGCCGCCGGTCTCCTCATCGCCGAAGTACTCCACCACGTCGGCCGGCCACTGGTTCGCCTCGGCGAGCAGCACCCGGTCCGGGTAGGCGGCGTCCACCTCGGCGCGGATCCGCTTGAGGTACTCGTGCGTCTCCTTGAGGTTCTCGCAGTTCGTGCCCTCCCGCTCGTACAGGTAAGGCACCGCGTCCAGCCGGAAGCCGTCGATGCCGAGGTCGAGCCAGAACTTGAGCACCTCGATCATCGCGTCCTGGACCTTGCGGTTCTCGAAGTTCAGGTCCGGCTGGTGGGAGAAGAACCGGTGCCAGTAGTACTGGCCGCGCACCGGGTCGAACGTCCAGTTCGAGGTCTCCGTGTCGACGAAGATGATCCGCGCGTCGGCGTACCGCTCCGGGTCGTCGGCCCAGACGTAGAAGTCGCCGAACGGGCCGTCCGGGTCGGAGCGGCTCGCCTGGAACCACGGGTGCTGGTCGCTGGTGTGGTTCATCACCAGGTCGGCGATGATCCGGATGCCGCGCTTGTGCGACTGCTCGACCAGTTCGACGAAGTCGGCGATGTTGCCGTACTCGGGGAGGATCTGGAGGTAGTCCGCGATGTCGTAGCCGCCGTCGCGGAGCGGCGACTCATAGATCGGGAGCAGCCAGATGCAGTCGATGCCGAGCCACTGGAGGTAGTCAAGCCGGGAGGTGAGGCCCTTGATGTCCCCGGTACCGTCGCCGCTGGCGTCCTGGAAGCCCCGGATGAGTACCTCGTAGAAGACCGCGCGGCGGTACCACTCCGGGTCCCTGGGACGGTCGAGGGTGAAGTCGGGTACCCGTTCCCCCGGCGGCGGCGCGAACGGCGCGCCCGCTACGGCGTCCGGTGACGGGTACTCGATAGCCGGCTCGTGCTCTGACACGGCGTGACTCTCCTGGATGTGCGCAACCGCCGCGTGCCAGGCTTATCAACTTCGGTCAGCCCCGGTCACGCGTGACGGTGAAGATGTGTGCGGGTCGCACCGCGGGGTCGAGGCGCACGTAGTTGGCCTGGCCCCACCGGTGGATCTCGCCGCTGAGCTCGTCCCTGACGGCGAACCCCTCGTGCCAGTCCATTCCCAGCGCGGGCATGTCAAGCCAGACCGTGGCCTCCCTGGCCTGGTGCGGGTCAAGATTCACTACCACTAGGACGGTGTCTGCGGCGTCCCCGCCCCGTTCTCCCGCCTTCGACGCTGCGTGCCCGGAGGGTCTCTCCGGGATCGTGCCCACCCCGTGGAGGCGTTTGGAGAAGCAGATCAGCCCGGGCTGATCCACGCTATGAAAGCGTAGATTACGCAGCCAGTGCAATGCCACATGCGACCGCCGGATCCGGTTAAGGTCAGCGATATATCCGCTTATGCCGAGCTGGTCCCGTGCGGCGGTCTCCCAGTCGCGCGGCCGGTACTGGAACTTCTCTGAATCGAGGTACTCCTCGCTGCCCGGCCGTAGCGGCGTGTTCTCACATAGCTCATAGCCGGAGTAGATACCCCAGCTTGGGCTGAGCATTGACGCGAGCACGGCACGAATTTTGAACGCCGCCGGCCCGCCATGCTGCAGGTACTCATGCAGGATGTCCGGCGTGTTGGCGAAGAAGTTGGGCCGCATGTAGGCCGCCGCCGGACCGGACAGCTCCTTGAGGTACTCGGTCAGCTCACCCGCGGAGTTGCGCCAGGTGAAGTACGTGTAGGACTGGTGGAAGCCGACCTTGCCCAGGGTGGCCATCGTCGCCGGGCGGGTGAACGCCTCGGCGAGGAACAGCACGTCCGGGTCGGTCTTCCTGATGGCCGCGAGCAGCCGCTCCCAGAACTTGGTCGGCTTCGTGTGCGGGTTGTCGACCCGGAAGATGCGCACGCCATGGCTCATCCACAGCCGGACGATCCGCTCGAACTCCGCGTAGATCCCCTCGGGGTCATTGTCGAAGTTGAAGTTGTAGATGTCCTGGTACTTCTTGGGCGGGTTCTCCGCGTAGGCGATGGAGCCGTCGGCGCGGGTGGTGAACCACTCCGGGTGCTCCTTCACCCAGGGGTGGTCGGGCGAGGCGTTCAGGGCGAGGTCGAGCGCCACCTCCATGCCCAGTTCGCGCGCGCGGGCGACGAACGCGTCGAAGTCGTCGAACGTGCCGAGGTCCGGGTGAATGGCGTCGTGGCCGCCGTCGGCCGCGCCGATCGCCCACGGCGAGCCCGGGTCGCCCGGCCGGGCCTCGAGCGTGTTGTTCCGCCCCTTGCGGAAGGTGGTGCCGATGGGATGAATCGGTGGCAGGTAGACGACGTCGAACCCCATGCCGGCGATCGCCTCAAGCCGGCGCGCGGCGGTGCGCAGCGTCCCTGACACCGGCTCCCGGCGGCCCATCGGGTCGAACTGCACGCCCTCGGAGCGCGGGAAGAACTCGTACCAGGACCCGTAGAGCGCGCGCTGCCGCTCGACGAATACCGGCATCCGGCCGGACCGCGTCAGGTGGTCCCGGAGCGGGAACTGCTCAAGGACCGCGGCGACCCGTGCCGACTGCGCCGCCGCCAGCCGGTCCCACGGGGGCAGGCTGCGGTCGCGGAGCCGCCTGGCGAGCGCGTTGAGCTCGGCGCGCGCGGCGGCGGGCCGGGTGGCACCCGGCGGCTGCCTGATGGACCGCGCCGCCCGCTCGAACAGCAGCGCCCCCTCGGCGAGCATGAGCTCGACGTCCTGGCCGCGCGGGATCTTGATGCCCGCGTCATGCGCCCAGTGCGCGATCGGGTCGGCCCATGACTCCACGTGAAAATACCAGGTGCCCTCGCTGGTGACGGTCACCTCTGCCCCGTACCGGTCCGTGCCAGGCGCGAGTTCCCGCATCCGGACCATGGGGCCTTGCCTGCCCGCCGGATCCCGCAGCACCGCGCAGGCGCCGAGCACGCCGTGCCCCTCGATCAGGACGGTCGCGGTGACCTGGAAGGTCTCGCCGACGACCGCCTTGACGGAGCGGCGCCCGCATTCCACCACGGGCTGAACATCAAGAATGGGAATGCGTCCGATCACGTCGCAACGCTACCCAGTCACGATTCAGATATTAACCCCGGGGGGCACTCTCGCTCCGGGGGCAGCGGCGGCCCCGTATCATGACTCCACGTGAGAGCGATCCGACGTTTTACCGTCCGTGTGACACTGCCGCCGCCGCTGGCGCCGCTGCATGACCTGATGCTGAACCTGCGCTGGTCCTGGCACCCGCCGACAGTCGAGCTCTTCGAGTCGATCGACCGGGCCGGGTGGGCCGCCTCAGGGGGAGACCCGGTAGCCATGCTCGGCCTGATGCGCCCGGGCCAGCTTGCCGCGCTCGCCGCCAACGAGGACTTCCTGCGCCGCCTCGACGCGGCAGTGGCCGACCTGCGCTGTTACACGGGCGAGCCGCGCTGGTACGAGTCGGGCGGCGCGGGTGACGTCGCCATGCTGCCCCGGGCGATCGCCTACTTCTCGCCGGAGTACGGCATCACCGCGGCGCTGCCGCAGTACTCAGGCGGTCTCGGCATCCTGGCCGGCGACCACCTCAAGTCCGCGAGCGACCTCGGCGTGCCGATCATCGGCGTCGGCCTGCTTTACCGGCACGGGTACTTCACCCAGTCGCTGTCCGCGGACGGCTGGCAGGCCGAGCGGTACCCGGCCGACGACCCGAACGGCCTCCCGCTGACCTTGCTGCGCCGCCCGGGGGGACGACCCCCCGGGCCCCCCGAGGGCGCCGGCCCTGAAGGGCGCGATTACAGGGCCGGCGCCAACGAAGGGGAGCCCGTCCAGGTAACCGTGACGCTCGCCGAGGGCAAGCTGCTCTGCGCCCAGGTCTGGCTGGCCCAGGTGGGCCGGGTCCCGCTGCTGATGCTCGACTCCTACGTGGAGGAGAACGAGCCGGCGCTGCACGAGGTCACCGACCGGCTGTACGGCGGCGGCACCGAGCACCGGCTCCGCCAGGAACTGCTGCTCGGCATCGGCGGGGTGCGCGCCGTCCGCGCCTTCTGTGAGATCACCGGGCACCCCGAGCCGGAGGTGTTCCACACCAACGAGGGGCACGCCGGCTTCCTCGGCCTCGAGCGGATCAGGGAGTACCAGAACGCGGGGCTGTCCTTCGACGAGGCGCTTGAGCGGTCGCGGGCAGGCACCGTGTTCACCACCCACACGCCGGTGCCGGCCGGCATCGACCGCTTCCCCCGCGAGCTGATCGAGCGGTACTTCGCCGCGGGCGGCGCCAACGGCGGGCTGCCGCTCGACCGGGTGCTCGGCCTGGGGGCGGAGACCTACCCGGGCGGCGACCCGCACGTGTTCAACATGGCGGTGATGGGGATGCGGCTCGCGCAGCGGGTGAACGGCGTCTCCCTGCTGCACGGCGAGGTCAGCCGCGAGATGTTCGCCGGCCTGTGGCCGGGGTTCGACACCGCCGAGGTGCCGATCGGCTCGATCACCAACGGCGTGCACGCGCCGACCTGGGTGGCGCGTGAGGTATCCGACCTCGGTGACGCGGAGGCCGCGGCGTCGGCCGACCCGGCGCGGCTGTGGGCGATCAGGCGGCAGCTGCGCGCCCGGCTGGTGACCGAGACCCGGCGCCGGCTGCGCGAGTCGTGGCGGCAGCGGGGCGCGTCGGGCGCCGAGCTGACCTGGATCGACGACGTGCTCGACGAGGACGTGCTGACGATCGGGTTCGCCCGCCGGGTGCCCTCGTACAAGCGGCTGACGCTGATGCTCAACGACCCGCAGCGGCTGGCCGGCCTGCTGCTCGACCCGGAGCGGCCGATCCAGATCGTGATCGCGGGCAAGGCGCACCCGGCGGACGAGGGTGGCAAGCGGCTCATCCAGCAGATGGTCAGGTTCGCGGACTCCGAGACCGTGCGGCGCAGGATCGTGTTCCTGCCCGACTACGACATGGCGCTCGCCCGGTTGCTCGTCCAGGGCTGCGACGTCTGGCTGAACAACCCGCTGCGCCCGCTTGAGGCCTGCGGCACCTCGGGCATGAAGGTGGCGCTTAACGGCGGCCTCAACCTGTCGGTGCGGGACGGCTGGTGGGACGAGTGGTACGACGGCGGCAACGGCTGGGAGATCCCGACCGCGGACGGCGTCGAGGACCAGTCCCGCCGGGACGAGCTTGAGGCCTCCGCGCTGTACGAGCTGATCGCCAAGTCGGTCGCCCCGCTGTTCTACGAGGCCGACGCCGACGGCGTCCCGCAGGGCTGGCTGAACATGGTCGGGCACGGGCTGCGCACCCTCGGACCGCTCGTGCAGGCCGACCGCATGGTCGGCGACTACGTGACCCAGCTGTACGCGCCGGCCGCGCGCGCCTCGCGGGCGCTGGCGGCCGACGGCAACGGCCCCGCCCGCGCCCTCGCCGCGTGGAAGGCGCGCGTCCGCCGGGCATGGCCAGGCGTGCGGGTCGAGCACGTCGAGGCCGACGGCGCCGAGCCGTCGCTCGGCGCGGTGCTCGGCGTCCGGGTGACCACCTCGCTCGGCGAGCTGACCGCCGAGGACGTGTGCGTCGAGGTGGTCTACGGCCGCATCGGGGACGACGACGAACTCGTCGAGCCGTCGTACACGACGCTCACCGCGGACGACGCGGCGCAGCCGCCGCACACCCGGTTCTCCGGCCTGGTGGAGCTCGGCCAGCCCGGCCCGTTCGGCTACACGGTCCGGGTACTGCCGTCCCGCCCGCAGCTCGGCAGCCGCGCCGAACTGGGCCTGGTGACCTACCCGGACGCGCCGGCCGGCATGTCCACCGGCGACCTGCGGTAACTCCCGCGAGTCCGGTGACCGGCCACATACGGCGACCCGGCGCATACGGCCGGATGGTTGTGGCAACGGGCCGCCTATAGCCGGCGCGTTGCCACAACCATCGCCGCAGAGCGGGCCCGGCTCCGGGCTCGCCCTGTGGCCCCGGCGACGGACGGTGCTCTTGGGAAGGGCGCGCACCCGTGGCTGCACCGCGCCACGCGGCGGGGGACGCCGGGAAGGGGCGCTGTAACTTAGGGGTGCCGCGGTACGCGGGCAGGCCTTGGCGTGGAGGTGGACTGGGTGGGCGAGTTCGTGCGAGTTGAGGTGGCGGGTCAGGTCGCGACGATCCGGCTGGACCGGCCGAAGATGAACGCGCTGAACGCGCAGATCCAGGTGGAGATCGCGGAGGCCGCGCGGCAGGTGTCGGCCGACGACGCCGTCCGCGCAGTCATCCTGTACGGCGGCGAGCGGGTCTTCGCGGCCGGCGCGGACATCAAGGAGATGGCGCCACTCGGCTACCCGGAGATGGCCGAGTGGGCGGCCGCGCTCCAGGCCTCGTTCAACACCGTCGCCGCCATTCCCAAGCCGGTCGTCGCCGCCGTCACCGGCTACGCGCTCGGCGGCGGGCTGGAGCTGGCGCTGTGCGCCGACTTCCGCGTGCTGGGGGAAAGCGCCAAGGTGGGGCAGCCGGAGATCCTGCTCGGCGTCATCCCGGGCGCCGGCGGCACGCAGCGGCTGCCGAGGCTGATCGGCCCGGCGCGGGCGAAGGACCTGATCTTCACCGGCAGGCACGTGGCCGCCGCCGAGGCGCTGGCGATCGGGCTCGCCGACCGGGTCGTGCCGGACGCCGACGTCTACCAGGCCGCGCGGGACCTGGTCGCCCAGTACGCGTCCGGCCCGGCGCTTGCCCTGCGCGCGGCCAAGCAGGCGGTGGACATGGGCATCGAGGTCGACCTGGCCACCGGGCTGGAGATCGAGCGGCTGCAGTTCGCCGGGCTGTTCGCCACGGCGGACCAGAAGGCCGGCATGCGCAGCTTCATGGAGAATGGCCCGGGAAAGGCCGTCTTCGAGGGCAGGTGACCGTGTCAAGACGTTGCGCGCGGGTGGAATACTCGAAGACGTGACTGAGCCTGCTGACGACGCGCTCTCGCTTGAGATGGTTACCGCCGCGCTGCGGCTGGACAGCGCCGACGCGGCGCTGTACGCGAGTGTCCTTGCCACCTCGCTCGGCGAGGCGCTGCCGCCCGATTACGTGACGGTGGAGCGCGAGCGGTCCATGTCCGACCGGATGCGCGGCCGGCCAGGTGAGGTCTCCAAGGTCGCGGTGCGGCTCGGCGACCAGGTCATGACGCTGGCCGTGAAGAACGGCCGGCCGACCGCGGAGGTCTGCCGCGAGGTTCGCGGTGTGGTGCTCTCCCGGCAGTCGGTCCCGCTGCAGGAGTGGGCCGGCGCGCTGGCCAGCGCTTTGGTGAGCCACGCCCAGTCGAGCGCCAAGGCCGCGGAGGCGCTCCGCCGCCTGGTCATCGGCTCGTAGCCGAGCCTGAACCCCCGCAGCGTTACGGGGGTGTCCGGCGGGGACGGTACCTAAATCCGTGAAACCAGCCGTACCCTGAGAAGACGATGCAAGCACTGGATTCCATCCCGCGCAATATCGGCCCCTACCGCCTGATCGAGAGGATCGGCGAGGGTGGCATGGGCGTTGTCTACCTGGGCGCGACCCCGGACGGCCAGCGGGTCGCGGTCAAGGTCCTCGGCGCGGCGGTGGCAGGCGACCCGAACGCCAGGCACCGCCTCGCCCGCGAGGTGGAGACCATGCGGCGGGTCAGGAACCGTTTCGTGGCCGAGGTGCTCGACGCCGACGTGGCCGGCCCCGCTCCGTACATCGTCACCAGGTACGTCCCCGGCCGCACGCTCGAGGACAGGGTGCGCCAGGACGGCCCGCTGCGCGGCGTCGCGCTCGGCAACCTCGCCGAGGGGCTCGCGGAAGCGCTCACCGCCATCCACGCGGCCGGCGTGGTGCACCGCGACCTCAAGCCGGGCAACGTCATGCTGGACGGCGACCACCCGGTGATCATCGACTTCGGTATCGCGCACATACCCGACGCCACCAGGCTGACGAAGACCGGCCTGGTGATGGGCACCCCCGGCTACCTGGCACCGGAAGTCATCGAGGGCGGCCCGTCAAGCGGCGCGTCCGACGTGCACTCGTGGGGCGCCACGGTCGCCTTCGCCGCCACCGGCAAGCAGCCGTTCGGCAGCGGTACTTACCAGACGATCTTCTTCCGCGTGCTCGAAGGGAAGGCGGAACTCGACGGGGTGCCGCCGTACCTGCTGCCGTTCGTCACCGCGGCGCTGTCCACCGACCCGCGGTCGCGGCCGACCGCGCGCTGGCTGGCGGGACAGCTTGGCATGCCGGGGGGCGCCGCAATGCCGCGGCCCGACGCCGCGGCGACCCGAGCGGACCACCTGCCGTCGACCCGCACCATGACCTCACCGCCCCCGATGGCGGCCCCCCAGCCGGCGCTGCGGCCACCCCCCGAGCCGGCGCCCCTGCCGGCGCCCCAGCCGGCCCGGATCGCGTACCGCTCGCCCGCGCAGGCGGCGCGGGACGTGGCCGACCTGCTGCCGCCCGTCGCCCCTCCGGTGGCGCCGGCACGGCCGCAGGCGCCCGCGTGGGCCGCCGCCAGGCGGGACGAGCCCAGGCAGCCGGACTGGCAGCCGTCGGGGCTCGGCCTGCTCAGCCTGGCCGCCGGCGTCGCCGCGGTGGGGCTCAGCGTGCTGCTGCCCGTCGCCGGGACGGCGCTGTCGCTGGCGGTGATCACCCTGCTGCGCGCGGCCGACCGGGCACAGCACGCCCTCACCGAGCGGCGCAGCCGGCGCGGCGCCCGGCCAAGTGACATCGCGATCGTGATCGTCACCGCCCCGCTGACCGTGGTCCGCGCGGCGCTGACGACGGTGCTGCTCGCGCCGCTCGCCATCGTCGTCGCGCTGCTGGCCGGCGGGGCGTCGGTGATCTTCACCAGGACGGGGACGCTGCCCGGTGCGGGCAGCTGGGCGGCGGGCGCCGCGATCGCCTTTTACTGCGTCGGGCCAGGGTCTCGCCCGCCGCGGCGGCAGCTGCGGCGGATGAGCACGCCGGCCATCCGCACCCGGGCTGCCCTGGCCGTCGCCTTCATCTCGTGCTGGGCGCTCGCCCTGGCGGTCGTCTCCTCCGCGCTGTCGCAGCCGCCGCTCATCTGGCCGGCCACGGCGTCAACGCTCCCGCACCTGATGCCCGGCCTGCCCTCCCTGGGCGGCGCGCTGCACTCCCTCCAGCGGTGGCTGCTTAGTAACACCGTGGGCATGCTGCACCTGCCCTGACCCGTGCTCGGCGAGCGGCCGGACCATGCCGAGCGCGATCACCTCGTTGGCGAGGCGGATCCGCCGGTTGGTGCCCTCCGGTATCCGGAACTTCGCGTAAAGCCGCAGCAGGTGCTGCTTGACCGCCGCCTCCGTCACCACAAGGTCAACCGCGATCTCCTTCGCCGTGGCGGGCATCACGAACGCGTCGTCGGAAAGCGCGGGACGGCACAGCGAGATCAGCACGTCAAGCTCGCGCCTGGTCAGCTCGGGAGCGGCGGCGCGCCGCAACTCGGCCTCGGCCGCCAGTTCCTCCCGCGGCAGCCCGCCGACCCGGCACCGCGCGGTGCCGAAGGTAAGCACGTCACCGTCGTCAAGCACACGGCGGGCGACGGGCCGTCCGTTCACCCGCGTGCCATTACGTGATAATCCCAGATCAGCGAGGTAATAGTAGGGACCGCGGCGCACGATTTCCGCATGCAGCCGGGAAACGCTCGGATCGTCCAGCCGGACATCCACCCCGAGGCCGCGCCCGACCGTAGTAACCTCGCCGCGCAGCGGAATTACTTCCCCCGTGTCCTCCACGCGAAGATAGGGACTGTCCACGCGGATCCTCCCGTCTAGCGGATACGTGACGCTTATCTAACTGTAGCGTTACTTTCCCGGCCTGCCGCTGAGGCGGGAAAGGTTTCCGGTAGAAGGCGTAGGGTGGTGGACACCGGATGAGCCCCGGCCTGGCGGGGTCGCGGGACCAAGCCCCCCGGTCCCTGTTGTCGCCGGTAAACTGCGCACTGAGCAGCCACAAGGCTGGCCGTCCGAACGCGGCCGACCGCGGGAGACGATCATGACACCCGACACGCAGCGGGCGCGGGCTGGTCACCGCCGCCCCCAGGGCAAGCGAGAGGACGCGGAGGCCGCCGTCCGTTCTGCGGCCGTGGCGGCGGAAGTGGCGCGGACCGGGGGCCGGGACGGTGCCGCGCGCCCGGCGCCTGCCTCTCGCCGCGAGCGGCCGGCGGAGGTCAGCTCCGGGCCGGGCGGCGCCGCGCGCCCGCCGGGCACTGGCCAGGCGGAGGCGCGCGGATACGCCGGGCATGCGCGGCGCGCCCGGGAAGATGCGAGTATCGTCGGGGTCATCCCGCTGCTTGCCGTCCTTGTCGTCGCCGTCGCCGGCGTGTACATCGCGTGGCGCCAGGGCTCGGCGGGCGGGCGCGAGGGGGGTGTGCTCGCGGGCAGCGCGCTGCTGGCCGCGGCGGCCGTCAGGCTGCTGCTCCCGGCCAGGCTCTCCGGGCTGCTCGCCGTGCGGAGCCGGTCGACCGACGTGTGCACGCTCGTCGCCTTCGGCAGCGGCCTGCTGGTCGTGGGCCTGGTCCTGCCGCGATAGGGGCGCCGGGGCCGGACAGCTGGGCTGGTTGCCTGCCGGGCGGGCCATTGCGCGCGATGGCCGTGCCGCGGCCGGCGGGGTTTGCCCGTAAGGCCGGGCGGGTCACCGTTTTCCCTTTCCCGGGGACGACAGGTATCTTGACGTCGAGAAGAATACTGAGAGCAGGAGCTGGCAACGAGATGGGCACGATCATCTACACCCAAACCGACGAGGCGCCGCTACTCGCGACGTACTCCTTCCTCCCCATCGTCTCCGCGTATGCCCACAAGGCGGGCGTCGAGATCGAGACCCGCGACATCTCGCTGGCGGGGCGCATCCTGGCTCAGTTCGGCCTGGCCGACGACGCGCTGACTGAACTCGGCGAGCTGACGATGCGGCCCGAGGCCAACATCATCAAGCTGCCCAACATCTCCGCCTCCATCCCGCAGCTCAAGGCCGCGATCAAGGAGCTGCAGGAGAAGGGGTACGCCCTGCCGGACTACCCGGACACGCCGGCCACGCTGGCCGAGGCCGAGCTCCGGGCGAAGTACGGCAAGGCCGTCGGCTCGGTGGTCAACCCGGTGCTGCGCCAGGGCAACTCCGACCGGCGCGCCCCGCTCTCGGTGAAGGCCTACGCGCGCAAGCACCCGCACGTCAACAAGCCCTTCGGCAAGGACTCGAAGACCTTGGTGGCCACGATGGACGATCATGACTTCCGGGCCAACGAGAAGTCGGTCACGCTGCCCGCCGACGACACCCTGAAGATGGTCTTTGAGAGCACCGCGGGGGAGCGGAAGGTGCTGCTCCAGTCGCTTCCGGTGCTGGCGGGCGAGGTCGTCGACGCCACGGTCATGCAGGCCGCCAGTCTCCGGGCCTTCCTCATCAACATGCTGGCGCGGGCCAAGGCCGAGGACGTCCTCTTCTCGGTGCACCTGAAGGCGACCATGATGAAGGTCTCCGACCCGATCATCTTCGGCCATGTGGTGAAGGCGTACTTCGCGGACGTCTTCGAGAAGTACGGCGACGACCTCGCGGCCGCCGGGCTCTCGGCCAACGACGGCCTCGGCGCGATCCTGGCCGGGCTGCCGTCGCTGCCGAACGGCGCGGAGATCCGGGCGGCCTTCGACGCGGCGCTCGCGTCGGGCCCGCGGCTGTCCTACGTCAACTCCGACAAGGGCATCACCAACCTGCACGTGCCGAGCGACGTCATCGTGGACGCCTCCATGCCCGCCCTGATCCGCAACGGCGGCAAGCTGTGGGGCGCCGACGGCGCCGAGGACGACACCCTCGCGGTCATCCCCGATTCCTCCTACGCGGGCGTGTACGCGACCGTCATCGAGGACGTGAAGAGGAACGGCCCGCTCGACCCCGCGACGATCGGGACCGTCCCCAACGTGGGCCTCATGGCGCAGGCAGCGGAGGAGTACGGCTCGCACAACAAGACCTTCGAGATCCCCGCCGACGGCACCGTCACCGTCGTCAACCAGGCCGGCGAGGTGCTCCTCGCCCATGACGTCGAGGCCGGCGACATCTGGCGCGCCTGCCAGACCAAGGACATCCCGGTCCGCGACTGGGTGAAGCTCGCCGTCACCCGGGCGCGCGCCGCGCAGGCCCCGGCGGTCTTCTGGCTCGATGAGTCCCGCGCCCACGACGCCGAGCTGATCAAGAAGGTCAACGCCTACCTGCCCGAGCACGACACGGCGGGGCTGGAGATCCTGATCCTCGCGCCCGAGCTGGCCACCGCTTACTCGCTTGACCGCATGCGGCAGGGTCTCGACACGATCTCCGTGACCGGCAACGTGCTGCGTGACTACAACACCGACCTGTTCCCGATCCTTGAGGTCGGCACGTCGGCCAAGATGCTCTCCATCGTGCCGCTGATCGCGGGCGGCGGCCTGTTCGAGACCGGCGCCGGCGGCTCCGCCCCCAAGCACGTACAGCAGCTCGTCCAGGACAATTACCTGCGCTGGGATTCGCTTGGCGAGTTCTTCGCGCTGGTGCCCTCCTTCGAGCAGTACGCCGACTTCGCCGGCCTGCAGGGCGCCAAGGTGCTCGCCGACACGCTCGACCGGGCGACCGCGACGTTCCTCGATCAGGACCGCAGCCCGGGCCGCAGGCTCGGCTCGATCGACAACCGCGGTTCGCACTTCTACCTGGCGCTGTACTGGGCCCAGGAGCTGGCCAGGCAGACCGACGACACCGAACTCGCCGCGGCGTTCAAGGGGCTGGCCGAGACGCTGGCCGCGAAGGAGGCCGTCATCGTCGAGGAGCTGGCCGCGGTGCAGGGCCAGCCTGCCGACATCGGGGGCTACTACCTGCCCGACGCGGAGAAGGTCGTGGCCGTGATGCGCCCCTCGAAGACCTTCAACGCGGCGCTCGCCGCGCTGTAGCGCGAAAAGCGCGAAAAGCGCGAAAAGCGCGAAAAGAGAGTAGCGAGGAGAGACCTACGGAAACAGGTTCCGGAGGTCTCTCCTCACTGTCTCTCCGGGGCTCAGATCAGGCCGAGCTCCTTGACGGCGTCCCGCTCGGCGACGAGCTCGGCGACGGAGGCGTCGATCTTGCCGCGGGAGAAGTCGTTGACGTCCGCGCCCTGGATGATCTCCCACTCGCCGTTCGCCGAACGGACGGGGAAGGAGCTGATCAGGCCCGCGGGCACGCCGTAGGAGCCGTCGGAGACGACGCCCGCTGACGTCCAGTCGGTGCCGTTGACCCAGTCGTACACGTGGTCGATGGCGGCGTTGGCCGCGGAGGCGGCCGAGGACGCGCCGCGGGCCTTGATGATCGCCGCGCCCCGCTGGGCGACCTGCGGGATGAACGTGCCGGTGAGCCACGCCTCGTCTACCTGCTCGGCGGCGCTGCGGCCGTTGACCACGGTGTTGTAGAGGTCGGGGTACTGCGTGGCGGAGTGGTTGCCCCAGATGGTCAGGTGCTCGACCGCGCCGACCGGGACGGACAGCTTGGCGGCCAGCTGGGCGACGGCGCGGTTGTGGTCGAGCCGGGTCATGGCGGTGAACCGGCTGGCCGGCACGTCGGGCGCGTGCTGCTGGGCGATCAGCGCGTTGGTGTTAGCCGGGTTACCGACCACGAGCACCTTGATGTTGCTTGCCGCGTGGTCGTTGATCGCCTTGCCCTGCGGGCCGAAGATCCCGCCGTTGGCCTGCAGCAGGTCGCCGCGCTCCATGCCCGCGGTACGCGGGCGGGCGCCGACCAGCAGCGCGACGTTGGCGCCGTCGAAGGCGGTCTTCAGGTCATCGGTGATGTCGATGCCGGCCAGCAGCGGGAACGCGCAGTCATCGAGCTCCATGGCGGTGCCCTCGGCCGCCGGCAGCGCGGGGGCGATCTCCAGTAGCCGCAGCCGGACCGGCACGTCAGGCCCGAGAAGCGCTCCGGAAGCGATACGGAACAACAGGGCGTAGCCGATCTGCCCGGCGGCGCCCGTAACAGTCACGGTCACGGGAGTAGTCATGACAGGAAGGCTACAGTCTGCCAGGGGCGCGGGCTGTGTACAGTCCCTCACATCGCCCGGTGCGGGCGGTGGGCCAGGGTTGGACGGCGGATCACGGGCAAGTGTCAGGGCGGCGGGACACCGCCAGTGAGCTGCTAACCAGGGACCGCCGCCGCCGGCGGCACCGAGCGACAAGGAGATGAGGTCATGACCGACTCCGAGAGGCACGAGTCCCAGGATCTTGAGGATTACACGGTCGACAGCGCGAGCGACACCCTGAGCGGGGACCCTGGCGAAGAGCCAGTTGACCGCGGGGTCGCCCCGCCCAGTCACTGGACCGCTGGCATGCGCTACGCCCTGGAGGGCGAAGAGGACTCAGAGTCGATGGACGAGCTGTTGTCCGAGCAGGAACCGGACGTGCTCGACGAGCTCGACGAGGAGCCCTGGGACGAGAACGCGACCGGCGAGGAGGTCAGGCGGCTCGAGCGGGACGAGGGCAGTGAACCCCGGGCCGGCCGGCTGGTGGCCCCGGTTGAGGACACCGACGACATCAGCGACACGCTCGACTCCCAGGGCGCGGAAGTCGCCCGTGACGTGGGGATCGATGGCGGCGCGGCGTCCGCGGAGGAAGCCGCGGTGCATGTCATCGGCGAGGCGGACGACGCTGGCGACTCAGCCGAGTAGTAACGCGCGTGGCAGGTTCGGCTGGCACCTAGCCGGCATCGAGCTGGCACCTAGTAGGCGCGGCCGAAGATGACCCGCTTACCGTAGGCGGCGGGCCGCCCGCACCTGACGCAGCGGCCCGATTCTGGCGCCGCGTCACGCGGGATGCAGCGGGCGGTGGCCCCGGTCGCCGCCTTGATCTCCTGCTCACAGGCCTGCTCGCCGCAGTGCAGCGCGCGAGCCCAGCCGGCCGACACCGCCATCGTGAAGTCGTCCCACTCGTCGGCGGTGACGGTGTGATCGTCCCTGAAGGCGGTGGCCCGGTCGAGCAGGAAGGCCTGGAACGCGTCCAGTTCGCCCGTCAGCCGGGCGGGAGCGCTGTCCAGCGGGATGGATTCCTTGGCGTCGCCCAGGCGGCGGGCCAGCACCGCGCTGCCCGCGGCCAGGTCGCGGGGGCCGAGCTCAAGGCGCACCGGGACGCCGCGCAGTTCCCAGTCGTTGAACTTGAAACCGGGTGACAGGTGCGGCCGGTGGTCCACGTGCGCCCGGATGCCTGCGTCCGCCAGCCGCCTGGCCAGGGCCGTCGCCGCCGCGATGACCTCGCCGCCGCCGCCGTCCCGCCCGACCGGGACGATGACCACCTGGTACGGCGCGAGCCTGGGCGGCAGCACCAGGCCCTTGTCGTCGCCGTGCGTCATGATCACTCCGCCGATCATGCGGGTGCTCATGCCCCACGAGGTGGTATGCGCGTAGCTCAGCCGGCCGTCTTCGCCGGCGTACTGGATGCCGAATGCGCGGGCGAAGTTCGTGCCCATGTAGTGCGACGTGCCCGCCTGGAGGGCCCGCCCGTCGCGCATCATCGCCTCGATGGTGAACGTGCGGGCGGCGCCCGCGAACCGTTCGCCCGGCGTCTTCTCTCCCTCGACGACAGGCATGGCGGCCAGCTCGCGGGCGGTGCGCGCGTAGATCGTGTCGAGCGCGAGCATGGTCTCCCGCATCGCGTCTGCCTCGCTGGCGTGCGCGGTGTGGCCCTCCTGCCAGAGGAACTCGGTGGTGCGCAGGAACATCCGCGGCCGCAGCTCCCAGCGGACGACGTTCGCCCACTGGTTGAGCAGCATGGGCAGGTCCCGGTGCGAGCTGATCCACTTGGCCATGAACTCGCCGATGACCGTCTCCGAGGTGGGCCGGACGATGAGCGGCTCCTCGAGCGGCTTGCCGCCCGCATGAGTCACCACCGCGAGCTCGGGGGCGAACCCCTCGACGTGCTCTGCCTCCCGCTGCAGGTAGCTCTGCGGGATGAGCAGCGGGAAGTACGCGTTCTCGTGCCCGGTCTCCTTGATCCGCCGGTCCAGGTCGGCCTGCAGCAGCTCCCAGAGCCGGTACCCGTACGGGCGGATGACCATCGTGCCCCGGGCCGGGCCGCGGTCCACCAGCTCCGCCTTGATGACGAGCTCGTTGTACCAGGCAGAGAAGTCTTCGCGCTGCGGCGTCACGCCGCGTTCGCCTGCGGTCACAGCACGAGGGTAGACCAGCGTGCGGGCGGGCCCCAGCCGATTTACGTCAGCGGAGCCGGCGGGCGGCGGGGGACGGGACCGCGTCGATGAAATCCGGGGGCAGCCACCCGCGCCCGGTGTAGGCCTCGGTCACCGCGGCGCGGACCTCGCGCGCCCGGCTCTCGGGAACGAGCGCGAGTACGGATCCGCCGAAGCCGCCGCCGATCATCTTCGCGCCGTACGCCCCCGCCGCCATGGCGGCCTCGACCGCCACGTCGGCCTCCGGCCAGGAGACCTCGAAGTCGTCCCGCAGCGAGGCGTGCCCGTCGATGAGTGCTTTCCCGAGATAGCGGTATATGCCGGCGTCGGCCCTCTCGCGCCCTTCGGCCCGGTCCGCGTAATCGCCCGCGAGCAGCGCCGCCGCCATCGCCCGGGCCCGGGCGCAGTCGGTGATCACGTGCCGCGCCCGGCGGCGCAGGACGGGATCGGCGATCTCGCTGAGCGTGCCGAGGTCGGTGACCGACCCGAGCGCGCGGACCCGCAGCAGCCGCGCGGCCTCCTCGCACTCGGTGCGCCGCGCCGCGTAATCCCCGGACACCAGGGCGTGCGCCACCCGGGTATCGATGATCAGCGCGGTGGCGCCCGCCGCGGCGGGCAGGAACGGCACCTGCGTCGCGGCGAGCGTTCCGCAGTCAAGCAGTATGGCGTGACCCTGCTCACAGAGCAGCGCCGCGGACTGGTCGATGATGCCGGTGGGCGCGCCGACGAACTCGTTCTCCGCCCGCTTGGCGATCCAGGCGAGCTCGGCCCGCGGCACCGTCAGCCCGGACAGCGAGCACAGTGCCAGCGCGACTGAGCACTCCAGGGCGGCGGACGACGACACGCCGGCGCCGACCGGGAGGTCGGAGTCGACGTCGACGGACGCGCCCTGCACCGGGTAACCGGCCGCGCGCAGCGACCAGGCCACGCCCGCCGGGTAGGCCGCCCAGCCGGGCACCGAGCCAGGCGCGAGCGCGTCGAGCGGGACGGTCACCGCCTCGTCGGGCACCTGCTTGGACCGCAGCACGAGCAGCCCGTCGTCCCGCGCCGCCGCCGTCGCCGTCACGCCCCTGGCGAGGGCGAACGGCAGCACCAGGCCCTCGTTGTAGTCGGTGTGCTCGCCCATCAGGTTGGCACGCCCAGGCGCGAACCAGACTTCAGCCGCCGTCTTCATGTCGCCTCCGGGCACGCGCGTCGACCCCGCGGGACCGCTACCCATCCGGTCTACACTGACGCAAGTAACTGAACTGGGACCTTAACACCAGCGGAGGAAGTCGGCGATCGCGGCATGAAGGTCGTCCTGGACGTGGTCATCGTCCTTGTCATCGTGTCCATCGGCGGGTTCTTCGCCTCCGCGGAGATGGCACTCGTCTCGCTGCGCGAGGGCCAGGTGCGGTCGCTCGCGCGGCGCGGCCGGCGCGGGGCGACGGCGGCCAAGCTCGCCGCCGACCCCAACCGGTTCCTCGCCTCGGTGCAGATCGGCACCACCCTGGCGATGCTGGTATCGGGTGCCTACGGCGCCGTCGCGCTGGCGGGGGTGCTGAGCGACTGGCTGATCGGCAAGGGCATGTCGCACGACCTGGCCGACCCGCTGGCGTTCGCGATCGTGACCGCGTGCATCACCTTCCTGAGCCTGGTGTTCAGCGAGCTTGCCCCCAAGCGCCTCGCGCTGCAGCGCACGGTGCCGATCGCGCTGTTCGCGGCCCCGACGCTCGACGTGATCGCCCGTCTCGCCAAGCCCGTCGTCTGGCTGCTGTCCCTCTCCGTCAACGTGGTGGTGCGGCTGTTCGGCGCCGACCCGAGCCAGGGGCGCCAGGCGATGACCGAGCAGGAGGTGCGCGAGCTTGTCACCGGCACGCAGACGCTGAGCGTGGACGAGCGGCGCATCGTCGGCGAGGTCTTCGACGCGGGGAAGCGGCAGATCCGCGAGGTGCTGCTGCCGCGCACCGAGGTCGAGTTCCTCGCCGCGGGCACCACGGTGGGGGAGTCCGCGCGGATCGCCTCGAGCGTGCCGTACTCGCGGCTGCCCGTCTTCCAGGGGTCTTACGACAACATCGTCGGCTTCGTGCACATCAGGGACCTGCTCGGCCCGGCCGCGCCGGATCGTTCGGCGCTTGTCGACCAGGTGGTGCGGCCGGTCAAGTTCCTGCCGATCAGCAAGACCGTGCTCTCCGCCCTCTCGGAGATGCGCCGCGAGCGCGCGCACCTGGCGATCGTGGTCGACGAGTACGGCGGGACCGCGGGCATCGTGACGCTCGAGGACCTGGTCGAGGAGCTCATCGGCGACATCAGGGACGAGTACGACTCGGGCGAGGCGCCGGCCACCAAGCTGCCGCGAGGCGAGGTCGAGGTGGACGGCCTGCTCAACCTGGACGAGTTCGCCGAGCAGACCTCGATCCGGCTGCCCGAGGGTCCCTACGAGACCGCCGCGGGCTATGTCCTCGCCGCACTCGGCGAGCTCCCGACGCCCGGTGACTCGGTGGAGATACCCGGCTACACGATCACCGTCACGGGTATGGACGGCCGCCGCATCGCCCGCCTCCGGGTCACCCCGCGGCCGGAGCCGAGCCCGGAACCCGAGCCGCCGGCCCCGGACGCGCCCGCCGCGCCCGCGCAGGATAGCCGGTGACGGCCAACTAGACTGTGCCGTTACACGGGGAAACACCTGGTGGAAGGGGAAGGTGTGTCCGGACCTGGTGGGTTTGACACCGTTCTGGTCGTTGACTTCGGTGCGCAGTATGCCCAGCTCATTGCCCGCCGGGTGCGTGAGTGCCACGTCTACTCCGAGATCGTGCCGTCCACGATGCCGGTCAGCGAGATGCTGGCGAAGCGGCCCAAGGCGATCATCTTGTCGGGCGGCCCGGCGTCGGTCTACGCCGAGGGCGCGCCGGCCGCGCCGGAGGGCCTGTTCGAGGCGGACGTGCCGGTCCTCGGCATCTGCTACGGGCACCAGCTCCTGGTGCGCGAGCTTGGCGGCACGGTGATGAGGACCGGCGCGGCCGAGTACGGCGGCACGCCGCTGCACGTCGCGCCGGAGGCCGGCCGGCTGCTCGCCGGGCTCGGCCCCGAGCTCAGCGTGTGGATGTCGCACGGTGACACCTCCACCGTCGCCCCGCCCGGGTTCACGGTGACCGCGCACACCGCGGCCACCCCCGCGGCCGCCGTCGAGCATCAGGAGCGCGGCCTGTACGGCGTGCAGTTCCACCCCGAGGTGATGCACACCGACCAGGGCACCAGGATCCTGCGCCGGTTCCTCGCGGCGGCCGGCTGCCGGCCGACGTGGACCATGCTGAACATCGTCGAGGAGCAGACCGAGCGGATCAGGGAGCAGGTCGGCGGCGGCCGCGCCATCTGCGGGCTGTCCGGCGGCGTCGACTCCGCGGTGGCCGCCGCCCTGGTGCAGCGGGCCATCGGTGACCGGCTGACCTGCGTCTTCGTCGATCACGGGCTGCTGCGTAAGGGCGAGGCGGAGCAGGTCGAGGAGGACTTCGTCGCCGCGACCGGGGTCAACCTGCACGTGGTGGACGCGTCGAAGGAGTTCCTCGCCGCCCTGGAGGGGGTCACTGACCCCGAGCAGAAGCGCAAGGTCATCGGCCGGGAGTTCATCCGCGCGTTCGAGCGGGCCGCCCGGGAGATCACCGCTGACGCCGGCGCGCACGGCGAGGCGACGGAGTTCCTCGTGCAGGGCACGCTCTACCCGGACGTCGTCGAGTCGGGCGGCGGCACGGGGACCGCGAACATCAAGTCGCACCACAACGTGGGCGGCCTGCCCGACGACCTCAAGTTCCAGCTGGTCGAGCCGCTGCGCTTGCTCTTCAAGGACGAGGTGCGGCGAGTCGGCGAGGAACTGGGGCTACCGGGCGAGATCGTGTGGCGCCAGCCGTTCCCTGGTCCAGGGCTCGCCATCAGGATCATCGGCGAGGTCACCGCGGCGCGGCTCGCCGTCTTGCGTGAGGCCGACGCGATCGCCCGCGCCGAGCTGACCGCCGCCGGCCTGGACCAGGCCGTGTGGCAGTGCCCGGTGGTGCTGCTCGCCGAGGTGCGCTCCGTCGGCGTCCAGGGCGACGGCAGGACCTACGGCCACCCCGTGGTGATCAGGCCAGTGACCAGCGAAGACGCGATGACCGCGGACTGGGCCCGGCTCCCGTACGAGGTGCTCGCGCGGATCTCGACCCGGATCACCAACGAGGTCCGCGAGGTCAACCGCGTGGTGCTCGACATCACCAGCAAGCCGCCGGGCACCATCGAGTGGGAGTAACGGGGGCGTGGTTCCCCGTGCGCCCTCGTTAACGCCGGGCCGGCGGCGCTATCCCTGGAAGCTGCCGTTGCGTGACGCGGGCGCGGAGTGCGGCGCGGGGCGGAGCAGCGCCTCGGCCAGCGTGAGAACGGTGTCCTCCGGGGAGGCGATGCGCGCGGTGATGCCGGCGGTGGCGGCCTCGACCGCCCGCGCCACCGTCTCCTCCGTGCTCGCCGGCTGGCCCTCGAGCTTGCCGTCCGCCGGCCTGGCCCGTGTTGACGTCGCCGCTGCCGGCCACTAGGTTCGGCATTAGCACTCACTGGTGTAGAGTGCTAATGCGACGAGGCAGGTCTGGCACCCGCGACGGCAGGCCAACCCTGGTCGCTACCCAAAGCACACTCACCCATCAGACATTTCCGGAGGGGGAGGTCAGATCGTGACGACCGCCACCAAGGTTGTTCTCAAGCCGCTCGAGGACCGCATCGTTGTCGAGCCGCTCGAGGCCGAGCAGGTTACCGCGTCCGGGCTCGTTATCCCGGACACCGCGAAGGAGAAGCCCCAGGAGGGCAAGGTCCTCGCGGTCGGCCCGGGTCGTTTCGACGACAAGGGCGCGCGCGTACCCGTCGACGTCAAGGTCGGCGACGTGGTGCTGTACAGCAAGTACGGCGGCACGGAAGTCAAGTACTCGGGTCAGGAGTACCTGGTGCTCTCGGCCCGCGACGTGCTCGCGGTCATCGAGAAGTAAGCAGCGCCGAGTGGGCCCCTTCACCAGCCGCGTGCGGCCGAAGGGGCTCCTCGCTGTCCGACATCCAACCGTAGGTTGAGGTAAGTCAATGCCCAAGATCCTGGAGTTCGACGAGGACGCCCGGCGCCACCTGGAGCGTGGCGTGGACAAGCTCGCCGACGCCGTGAAGGTGACGCTCGGCCCGCGCGGCCGCAACGTCGTCATCGACAAGAAGTGGGGCGCTCCCACGATCACCAACGACGGCGTGACCGTCGCCAAGGAGATCGAGCTGGAGAACCCGTACGAGAACCTCGGCGCGCAGCTCGCCAAGGAAGTCGCCACCAAGACCAACGACATCGCCGGCGACGGCACCACCACCGCGACCGTGCTCGCCCAGGCGATGGTCCACCTCGGGCTCCGTTCGGTGGCCGCGGGCGCGAACCCGATGGACCTCAAGCGCGGCATCGACGCGGCCGCGGCCGAGGTCTCCGAGCGGCTGCTCAAGTCCGCTCGCGAAGTGACCGAGCAGAAGGAGATCGCGCACGTCGCGACGATCTCCGCGCAGGACGCCAAGATCGGCGAGCTGATCGCCGAGGCGTTCGACAAGGTCGGCAAGGACGGTGTCGTCACCGTCGAGGAGTCGCCGACGATGGGCCTCGAACTGGAGTTCACTGAGGGCCTCCAGTTCGACAAGGGCTACATCTCGCAGTACTTCATCACCGACCAGGAGCGGCTCGAGGCCGTGCTCGAGGACGCCTACATCCTGGTGCACCAGGCCAAGATCTCCTCGATGGCGGACTTCCTGCCGCTGCTCGAGAAGGTCGCGCAGACCAAGAAGCCGCTGCTCGTCATCGCCGAGGACATCGAAGGCGAGGCCCTGGCGACCATCGTCGTCAACAAGATCCGCGGCCTGCTCAACATCGCCGCGGTGAAGGCCCCCGGCTTCGGTGACCGCCGCAAGGCCATGCTCGCCGACATCGCGACCCTGACCGGCGCGACGCTGGTGTCCGAGGACCTCGGCATCAAGCTGGAGTCCGTCGGCCTCGACGCGCTGGGCACCGCCCGCCGCATCGTGGTCACCAAGGACAACACCACGATCGTGGACGGCGCCGGCGACTCGGTGGCGATCCAGGAGCGGATCCGCCAGATCAAGACCGAGATCGACGCGACCGACTCCGACTGGGACCGCGAGAAGCTCCAGGAGCGCCTCGCCAAGCTGTCCGGCGGCGTGTGCGTGCTGCGGGCCGGCGCGGCCACCGAGGTCGAGCTCAAGGAGAAGAAGCACCGCCTTGAGGACGCCATCTCCGCGACGCGCGCCGCGATCGAGGAGGGCATCATCCCCGGCGGCGGCTCCGCCCTCGTGCACGTCGCGCTCGGCCTCGACGACCTCGGCAAGACCGGGGACGTCGCCACCGGCGTGACCGTGGTCAAGAAGGCCCTGTCCGAGCCGGCCCGCTGGATCGCGCTCAACGCGGGCCAGGAGGGCTCGGTCATCGTCGCCAAGATCGCCGGCCTGCCCGCCGGGCACGGCTACAACGCCGCCACCGGCGAGTACGGCGACCTGGTGGCCCAGGGCGTCATCGACCCGGTCAAGGTCACCCGCTCCGCGGTGCAGAACGCCGCTTCCATCGCCGGCATGCTCCTGACGACCGAGACCCTGGTCGTCGAGAAGCCGGAGGAGGAGAAGTCGGCGGCCGGCGACGGCCACGGCCACGGCCACTCGCACTAGCGGTCGCATTACCCGCGGACGCGGGGCGCACGTTCCGGCGTGCGTCCCGCGTCCGCCGTTTCCCGGCCACTATCGCCGCTGGTTACGCCCCTGACCCTCCCCGGCGAAGCCAAATACGGGCACTAACTGCCCCCAGTCTCTGGCAGAGCCCGGCTCATGACCGCCGCCGCGCGTCCGTTGCGGGAAGCCTCAACGCTCGCTGGCGGCCGAGCGGCTGCCCCCGTAGGAGACGGTCAGCGCGTCGGCGACGATCGCCGCGTCCGCCCCGGCCACGTCCGCCGGGTACTCCGGCAGCAGGTCATCCCAGACGACCAGCCAGGATCCCAGTAGCTGCCGTTGTCCCGCGGGCCGGGCGAAGAACCAGACGTGCAGGTGCGCGCCGCCGTCCCCGATGCGGTACACGTGGGCCCGGGCGATGTGCTCGAGCGCCTCCACGTGCCGGACGATGTGCGTGGTGAGCACGCCCAGTTCGGCCGCGAGCTCATCGGGCAGGTCCGCCATGTCGTAGTGGTCACGCGGGTGCAGGATGAGGACGAGCGGGACGCCGGCCCCGGCCATGTGCGTTAGCCGCCAGCGGTCGTTGAACCAGATTCCCTCATCCCGGTTGCGGCATGAGTTGCAGTCCGACGGGTCCTCGCCATGGCGCGCGGGCTCGGGCAGGGCCGGCGGGCGCAGCGGCGCGACGCGGAGTCCCTCCGGTTCAAACGGGCTAATCTCCCATCCCGTCATCCGTGCCAGCGGGAGCCGGTGCTCGCTGTCGGCCGCGGCGAGCGCGCGGTCGTAGAACTCGTCGGGTCGCAGTGCCATGGCCCGAACACTAACGGCGGCGCGGCACACCCTGGTGACCGGGTGACGGTACCGGCGTGCGGACCCGGATGGTTGTGACAACGGGCCGGCCAGAGGCGGCTGGTTGCCACAACCATTACCCCGGGAGCTGGCTGGTTGCCACAACCATCACC
>DASWAE010000014.1:0-24307 GCA_036391275.1 Trebonia sp. | reverse complement strand
GAGCGACGACATGTTCGAGAGGTTCACCGACCGGGCGCGGCGGGTTGTTGTCCTGGCGCAAGAAGAAGCCAGGATGCTCAATCACAACTACATTGGCACGGAGCACATCCTGCTCGGCCTCATTCACGAGGGCGAGGGTGTGGCGGCCAAGGCGCTCGAGTCGCTTGGGATCAGCCTGGAGGCGGTGCGGCAGCAGGTCGAGGAGATCATCGGCCAGGGCCAGCAGGCGCCGTCGGGGCACATCCCGTTTACCCCCCGTGCGAAGAAGGTGCTTGAGCTTTCGCTGCGTGAGGCGCTGCAGCTCGGTCACAACTACATCGGGACCGAGCACATCCTGCTCGGCCTGATCAGGGAGGGTGACGGCGTTGCCGCCCAGGTCCTGGTCAAGCTCGGCGCAGACCTGAACAGGGTCCGCCAGCAGGTCATCCAGTTGCTCCATGGCTACCAGGGCAAGGAGCCGACGTCGGCCGCGAGCGGTTCCACTGAGTCCGCGCCGTCGACCTCGCTGGTGCTCGACCAGTTCGGCCGTAACCTCACCCAGGGCGCCCGCGAGGGCAAACTTGACCCGGTGATCGGCCGTGAGAAGGAAATCGAGCGGGTCATGCAGGTGCTGTCGCGGCGCACCAAGAACAACCCGGTCCTGGTCGGCGCGCCTGGCGTCGGCAAGACCGCGGTGGTCGAGGGGCTCGCGCAGAAGATCGTCAAGGGCGAGGTCCCGGAGACGATCAAGGACAAGCAGCTGTACACCCTCGACCTCGGCGCGCTCGTGGCCGGCTCCCGGTACCGCGGTGACTTCGAGGAGCGCCTCAAGAAGGTGCTCAAGGAGATCCGCACCCGCGGCGACATCATCCTGTTCATCGACGAGATCCACACGCTCGTCGGTGCGGGCGCGGCCGAGGGCGCGATCGACGCGGCGTCCATACTCAAGCCCATGCTCGCCCGCGGTGAGCTGCAGACCATCGGCGCGACCACGCTGGATGAGTACCGCAAGTACCTGGAGAAGGACGCGGCTCTTGAGCGCCGCTTCCAGCCGATCCAGGTGGCGGAGCCGACGATCGCGCACACGATCGAGATCCTCAAGGGCCTGCGCGACCGGTACGAGGCGCACCACCGGGTGTCCATCACGGACGGCGCCCTGGTGGCCGCCGCCCAGCTTGCCGACCGCTACATCAGCGACCGGTTCCTGCCCGACAAGGCGATCGACCTGATCGACGAGGCCGGGTCCCGGATGCGCATCCGCCGGATGACGGCGCCACCGGACCTGCGCGAGTACGACGAGAAGATCGCCCAGGTCCGCAAGGAGAAGGAGTCGGCCATCGACTCCCAGGACTTCGAGAAGGCGGCTGCCCTCAGGGACACTGAGAAGCAGCTGCTCGGCAAGAAGGCCGCCAGGGAGAAGGAGTGGAAGGCCGGCGACATGGACATGGTCGCCGAGGTCAACGAGGAGCTCATCGCCGAGGTCCTCGCCACCGCGACCGGCATCCCCGTCTTCAAGCTCACCGAGGAGGAGTCGCAGCGGCTGCTCCGCATGGAGGACGAGCTGCACAAGCGGGTCATCGGCCAGAACGACGCGATCAAGGCGCTGTCCCAGGCCATCAGGCGCACCCGCGCCGGGCTGAAGGACCCCAAGCGCCCTGGCGGCTCGTTCATCTTCGCCGGCCCGTCCGGCGTGGGTAAGACCGAGCTTTCCAAGACGCTCGCGGAGTTCCTGTTCGGTGACGAGGACTCGCTGATCCAGCTCGACATGTCCGAGTACATGGAGAAGCACACGGTCTCCCGGCTGTTCGGCTCCCCGCCCGGCTACGTCGGCTACGAGGAGGGCGGCCAGCTCACCGAGAAGGTCCGCCGCCGGCCGTTCTCCGTGGTCCTGTTCGACGAGATCGAGAAGGCCCACCCGGACATCTTCAACTCGCTGCTGCAGATCCTTGAGGACGGGCGCCTCACCGACGCGCAGGGCCGCATGGTCGACTTCAAGAACACCGTGATCATCATGACCACGAACCTGGGGACGCGTGACATCTCCAAGGGCGTGTCGGTCGGGTTTGCCCGGCAGGGCGAGGCCCGCGGTTCCTACGACCGGATGAAGGCGAAGGTCGGCGAGGAGCTCAAGCAGCACTTCCGGCCCGAGTTCCTGAACCGCGTCGACGACATCATCGTGTTCCACCAGCTGGAGCAGGAGGAGATCTTCGAGATCGTCGACCTGATGATCAACAAGGTCGACGAGCGGCTCAAGGACCGGGACATGGCCATCGAGATCACCCGGCAGGCGAAGAAGCTGCTCTCCGAGCGCGGGTATGACCCGGTGCTCGGCGCGCGGCCGCTGCGCCGGACGATCCAGCGGGAGATCGAGGACATGCTGTCCGAGAAGATCCTGTTCGGCGAGCTCCGGCCGGGGTCGATCGTGTCCGTCGGCACCGAGGGCGCCGGCGAGGAGGCGAAGTTCACCTTCACCAGCCGGCCGAAGCCGGACTCGGTTCCCGACGCGGCCGCCCTGGTCGCCGCCACGGCGAGCGAGCCGTCCAGCGGCACCAACCCGGCCGCCGGGACGTCCAGCGACGGCCCCGGCACCGCCCAGGCCGTCGGCTAACCAAACCCGCACTCCACACAGCGCGGCGCGGGCCGGGAACATCAAGTTCCCGGCCCGTTCCGCGTTTTCCTGCGTCTTTCGAGGGCTGCCGGGCTTTGTCGGTGGCTGAGGTTGCTGGGCGGGTGCACGGCGGGTGTCTGCGATCGCGCATAATGCTCCCCATGTCCTCGCCATACGCCGATGCGGTGCTCGGGTGGTACGCGGCCCATGCGCGCGATCTGCCCTGGCGGGCGCCGGAGGTGTCGCCGTGGGCGGTGCTTGTCAGCGAGATCATGCTGCAGCAGACGCCGGTGAGCCGGGTGCTGCCCGCCTACCAGGCCTGGCTGGCGCGCTGGCCGACGCCCGCCGCGCAGGCGGCTGACCCGGCTGGGGAGGCCGTGCGCCAGTGGGGGCGTCTGGGCTATCCGCGGCGGGCACTGCGGCTGCATAAGACGGCCACGATCGTGACCGAGAAGTACGGGGGCGAACTCCCCTCGACCCGAGACGAGCTGCTTGCGCTGCCCGGCATCGGCGCCTACACGGCCGCCGCGGTGGCGGTGTTCGCCTTCGGCCGCAAGCACGCCGTGCTCGACACGAACGTCCGCCGCGTCCTGGCGCGGCTTACGTCGGGGCGCGAGTTCCCCCCGGCGCAGCCCTCGGTGGCCGAGTACCGCCTCGCCGAGTCGCTCCTGCCTGACGATGACGCCCTGGCGGCGCGCTGGTCCGTCGCCGTGATGGAGCTTGGCGCCCTTAAGTGCACGGCCGCGGCGCCAAGCTGTGACGACTGCCCCGTCGCCCGGCAGTGTGCCTGGCTAGCCGCAGGCAGCCCAGCCGCGGCTGTGCGTCCCGTAGGGCAGGCCTACGAGGGCACCGACCGGCAATGCCGTGGCCGCCTCCTAGCGGTCCTCAGGGACTCCCGTGAGCCTGTACCGCAGGCCCGCCTGGACGCCGCCTGGCCCGAGCCCGTTCAGCGCGCCCGCGCCCTGGACGGCCTAGTCGCCGACGGCCTGGTCGACCCCCTGCCAGACGGCCGCTTCGCCCTCCCGGCCTGAAAAAATCCGCACTGGCCTTCCCGCCCGCCGAGAACCTCAGCCACCGGCAACCCCGTAAGCCGGATTACTGTTCGGCGCGGCTACCAGACGGTAAGCGGAACAGGTTGCATGCTTTCTCTTATGTGGATGGACGCGGACCGTGACCAGGAAGGGCTGGTCGAGGATAACGGCACCACGGCGGACGAGGGATGGGACCCTGGGGCGGACCGGGTCTACTGGCGGCGGAGGTTCCTGATCCTCTGCGCCGGGGTGGTCGCGCTTGGCGTGTGCGCCTGGCTGATTCCCGGCGCTCACCCGCCGTCGGAGCGGGCGGCCGCGGCGGCACGGCAGTCGGTGGCGGCGCTGAACAAGCGGCAGGCGCTGCCCACGGTGGCGTACGGCAGCGCGTGGGCGAGCCCGACGCCGACCCCTACGGCCACGCCCTCCTCCGCGCCGGCGACCCGGGCGACCCCGACGGGGTCCGCCGCCGCCACGCACCCGAGCCCGACGGCGAGCCCGGCCAGCCCCACGGGCGCGCAGGCGGGCACGCCACCGTGCGCGCCCGCGAGCATCGTGCTCAGCCTGTCCACCAGCCAGGCCAGCTACGCGCAGGGTGCCAGGCCGACGTTCAGCGTTTACGCCGTCTCGACCAAGGCCGCCGCGTGCACGCTGTCGTTCGGCGCCGGCGCGGTGCAGGTGATCGTGACGCGCGGCGGGCACGTGGTGTGGGACTCGGCGGCCTGCCGCCCGGCGCCGGCCAAGCCGGCTCGCTTCACGCTCGGCGTCCCGCAGGTGCTGACGCTGACCTGGAATCCAAAGGCGACCACGCCAGCGGGCTGTGGCGGCTCGCTGACGGCAGGCGAGTCGGGCACGTTCGACGCGGTGGCGATGAGTCACGGCCAGTCGAGTCCGGTCCGCGCGTTCAGGATCGCCGCCTTACCCGCGGAAGGCAGCCTTGAGCGCCTCGCGCACGTCCTCCACCTCGGTGACCTCCACCGCCGACCCGGCCGCGGACCCGTCGGCTGAGCCGGCGGGGACGATGGCCTGGCGGAAGCCCATTCGCTCCGCCTCGGCGACCCGGCGCGGCACGCCGGCGACGTTGCGCACCTCGCCGGCCAGGCCGACCTCCCCCACCACGATGACGCCCTGGGGAAGGGACAGGTTGGCCACCGAGCTCGCGATGGCGAGCGCCACGGCAAGGTCGACGGACGGCTCGGTGAGCCGGACGCCGCCCACCGTGGCGGCGTAGACGTCGGACTTGCCCACCTTCACCTCCGCGCGGCGCTGCAAGACCGCCAGCACCATGCCGATCCGTGAGGCGTCGAGGCCCGAGGTGACACGGCGCGGCACCTCGAGCACGGAGTGGCCCACCAGTGCCTGGACCTCCGCGAGCAGCGGCCGCCGGCCTTCAAGGGTGACCGTGACGCAGGTGCCAGGCACCGGCTCGCGGTGCCTGGAAAGGAACAGGCCGCTCGGGTCGGCGAGCCCGATGAGGCCGTACTCGCCGAGGTCGAAGCACCCGACCTCGTCGGTCGGCCCGTACCGGTTCTTGACCGCGCGGACCATCCGCAGCCGTGAGTGCCTGTCCCCCTCGAAGTGGAGCACCACGTCGACCAGGTGCTCCAGGGTGCGCGGCCCCGCCACCGAGCCGTCCTTGGTGACGTGGCCGACCAGGATGGTGGACATGCCCCTCTCCTTGGCCACGGCCGTGAGCGCCGCCGCCACCTCACGGACCTGAGTCACGCCGCCCGGCACCCCGTCGACGTCGCCCGCCGAGATCGTCTGCACCGAGTCGATGATCAGCAGCCGCGGCTGCACGGCGGAGACGTGCGTGATGATCGCGTCCAGGTCGGTCTCCGCGGCCAGGTACAGGCTGTCGTGCACGGCGCCGATCCGGTCCGCGCGCAGCCGTACCTGGGCGGCGGACTCCTCCCCGGTGATGTAGAGCACCGGGGAGGACGCCGCGACGAGGGCGCCCGCTTCGAGCAGCAGCGTGGACTTGCCGACGCCGGGCTCGCCGGCGAGCAGCAGCACCGCGCCCGGCACCAGGCCCCCGCCGAGCACCCGGTCAAGCTCGTCAAGGCCAGTCGGCCGGGCCGAGGCCTGGGCCGCGTCCACCTGCCCGATGGGCATCGCCGTGGTCGACACCGGGCCGCCGCCAAGCCGCGGGCCGCTCCCGCCGCCATAGCCCGCCGCCCGGATCCCGGCCCGGACAAGCCGGGGGACGGCCGTCTCCTCGACCGTGCCCCACGCCTGGCACTCCCCGCACCGGCCGACCCATTTCGCCGTCTGCCAGCCGCACTCGGTGCACCGGAAGGCCGCCGTCGACTTCGCCATGGCCGCACCATACCGGCGGGCACCGACATTCAGCGCGGACCCCGTTGCCGCACTCCGCAGGATCGGCCCGGATCCCGGCATAAGCCATCCCGGCATAAGCTGGGTGCAGCGACTAAGGCACGCGCCGCCGAGGCACGGTGGTGGGAGGGGGACAGAGGCGTTGACCGGGCTACCGCCGATTCCCGTGGTGCTGTCCACCTCGTCCGTCTACCCGGAGCGGACCCCGGACGCCTTCGAGACCGCCGCGCGCCTCGGCTACGACGGGCTCGAGGTGATGGTCTACACCGACCCGGTGAGCCAGTCCGCCGACGCCCTTGCCAGGCTGGTCGACTACCACCAGGTCCCGGTGCTCGCGGTGCACGCGCCCGGCCTGCTGCTCACCCAGCTGGTCTGGGGCCGCGAGCCGTGGGTCAAGCTGATCCGCGCCAAGGAACTCGCCGAGCGGCTCGGCGCGAAGATCGTCGTGGTGCACCCGCCGTTCCGCTGGCAGCGCGACTACACCCGCGGGTTCGAGCAGGGCATCGCCAGGATGTCCGAGGAGACCGACGTCGTCTTCGCGGTGGAGAACATGTTCCCGATCCGCGCCGGCGCCAGCGAGGTATCCGGTTACACGCCGCACTGGGACCCCACCAAGCTCGAGGTCCCGAACGTGACGCTCGACCTCTCGCACACCGCCGCGTCCGCGTCGGACGCGATCGTGATGGCCAACGAGCTGAGCTCCCGGCTGGCGCACGTCCACCTGGCCGACGGGACCGGCGTGTCGAACGGCCCGGTGCCCGACGAGCACCTGGTGCCAGGGCGGGGCAGGCAGCCGTGCGCCGAGCTGCTGCGCGGCATCGCCGCCACCGGTTACCGGGGGATGGTCTGCGCCGAGGTGAACACGCGGCGGGCCGCTACCAGGGAAGAACGGCTCGCCGACCTCACGGAGACGCTGGCCTTCGCCAGGACGCACCTGGCCTCGGTGCCGGTGACCTGAAGCAGGAGCCCTCGCCGAGCCTTGCTTGCTCCCTATTTGCAACTGCAAGCAGGCGAGCTAGCATGTGAGTTGTGGCGAACATGAACAGCATCGGTGACTACATCAGGCAGCAGCGGGAGCAGGCGAAGATCTCCCTGCGCCAGCTCGCCGAGCAGGCGGGGGTCTCCAACCCGTACCTGAGCCAGATCGAGCGCGGGCTGCGCAAGCCGAGCGCCGAGATCCTGCAGCAGATCGCCCGGGGGCTGCGCATCTCCGCCGAGGCGCTCTACGTGCAGGCCGGCATACTCGAAGACCGGCCGGGCGACTCGGGTGTCCGCTCGGCCCTGCTCACCGACCCGCACCTCACCGAGCGGCAGAAGCAGGTGCTCGTGGAGATCTACGAGTCCTTCCGCCGGGAGAGCCAGCAGCCGCCTACCGCCGAGGTGGTCGCGGTCATTCGCGACCGGCCCGCGCCCGACGACGGGACGGACGGGCCGGGCGGGCCCGCGGCGGGCGAACCGGACGACGGCGTGCGCCCCCGTCCAGGAGAGGTAGGTTTAGTCCCGTGGTCTCGATACTAGGGAACGGCGTGTACGGCCCGCTCAACTACTTCTTCGTGGCGCTGGCGATCGTGGCGTTCGGCGTCGAGGCGTGGGCACTCGTTGACGCCCTCATCAGGCCCAAGGCGGCGTTCGCGGCGGCGGCGGCCATGGGCGACAACGCGGCGCAACGGCTGACGAAGCAGTGGTGGCTGATCATCCTGGGCGTGGCATTCGTCCTCGGGCTGTACTCGGCCGCCTACGGCGGGGTCACCGGCTTCCTCTCGGTCCTCGCCTTCGTCGCCGCGGCGGTCTACCTGGCGGGCGTCCGGCCCAAGGTCCGTGAGTACACCAGGCGCGGCAGCCGCTCGTCCTCGGGCCCGTACGGCCCCTGGTAACGGGCAAGTTCAAACCCAGGGTTAGCCCGAACGTAGGCCTGCTTCGCCGTGCCAAGCTCCGCTACGGAACCACGAGAAGCAGCAGTGGCATCGCCACCAGCAGTGCCGCCGCGAGCATGACCGTCGCCTGGGCGGCGCGCGGCAGCCGCGGCGGCGGGGTGAGCAGGCGGCTCACCCGGGCGGTCAGCTCGCCTTCCGCGGCGGCAAGCGCGCCCGCCGGCGCGTCGCCGGCCGCCGCGGTGCCGAACCGGAGCAACGCGGTAGCCAGTTCCCTCGCGACCAAGCCGCGGACCCGCAGCGCGCGGTCGTCGGCCATCATCTCGACGAGCAGCGCGACCGTGCGGTAGGCCTGTGCGATGAGCCCGGACCTGGGCACCGCGCGGCGCAGCGAGGTGAACGGGATCAGCACGAGGTCGTGCCTGGCCCGCAGGTGGGCGCGCTCGTGGGCGAGCACGGCGGTGAGCTCCGCCGGGGCGAGCAGGTCGAGCGTGCCGACGCTCACCACGATCTGGGAGCGGATGCCCGGCAGGCAGTAGGCCGCGGCGGCCGGGTAGTCCACCACCAGCGCCCCGGGAACCTTGGGATCGCCGTGCGCCAGCAGGGCGAGCAGCTCGCGCTGCCTGCGCCGTGCGGCCACGGCGTCCGCGAACGCCATCACGAGCACCCCGCAGAGCGCCGTGAACAGCGCGAATCCTGCGACAAGCGCGATCAGCCGGATGCTCGTCAGCACCAGCGGCTGATGCGGCGCGAAGGGCTGGCCGTCGGCCAGCCGCCTGGTGAGCGTGGTCAGCCCGCCGAGCACGCCCGTGCGCGGTCCCTCGCCGCTGACGCCGACGGCAAGCAGCGCGCCGACGGCGGCGAGGCCGCCGGCCAGGCCAACCGCCTGCCACAGCAAAATCGCGGCCGCCGGGGACCTGTGCGGCCAGGACGCGCGCAGCATCGCGCGTGCACAGCGCACGCTCCCCACGGCGACCGCGGCGAGAAGTACCGCGTCGGCCAGTGCCCCCATAATCCGACCCCGCTGTCTCCTTCGATCTCGTCCTCCTGGTGCTCCCGCTCGAGCGCAGACAAGGCCTCGCGGAGCACCTCTGCCTCTGCACCGGAAACGCTCTGCGCAAACCTGGCGAGAGCCGCATCCCGGTCGCCGGTTTGCGCCAGCGCGGTCAGCATGAGCTCGGCCACGTACGCCTCGCGGGTCGCGGCGGGCCGGTACCGCCAGGCGCGGCCGTCCCGTTCCCTGCGCGCGAACCCCTTCTTCGCCAGCCGGTCAAGCACCGTCATCACTGTCGTGTGAGCCAGGCTCTGCGGCAGCCCGTTGCTGACTTGCCTGACTGTCAGCGCCGAATCGGTTCTCCAGAGGACTTCCATGATGGCACGTTCGAGGTCGCCCAGCCTGTTCACGGTGATAAGAGTACCGTCGAGGGGGTTTCCGTGACCAGCCCTGAGGTTTCTGAGGCCAGTGGGGACTTAGCTACCTGCACGCAACCCACGATGATCGCGGCGAGCACGATGATCTCCGGGACAAGCCACCAGCCGACGCGCAGCTGCTCGCTGAACAGCGTCACGCCGTAGCTGATGCTGATCAGCGCGTCCCCGACGGTGAGCATCGGCTGCGATGCCACGAGGCTGCCGGCCTGGAGCGCGTTCTGCAGCAGGAACAGCGCGCCCACGCCCGCCGCGGCGGTGGCGTAGATGTGCCAGCTGGTGAAGAACTGCACCGCCCCCTCGCCGAGGTCGGACATCGCGTTCTTCATGAGCGCCGCGGTCAGCGCGTAGCCGCAGGCCGCGGCGAGCCCGAGCAGGGCCGCCCGCGGCTCGCCCCTGGTGCCCATGGCCGTGCCGATAAGCACTGCGAGGAAGGCGGCGGTGGCGATGAGGGCGATGACCCAGCTGGTGTCCTGCGCAGCGGTGATCGCGCCGCTCGGCTGGGCGATCGCGAGCCCGGCGCCGAGCGCGGCCGTGGTGACGATGATGGCACCCCAGGGCAGCCCCCGCAGCGCGGCGCGGTTGTGGTTGGCGATCGCGGCGAGCACCAGGGTGACTGGCAGCTCGATGATGAAGATCGGCTGCACCAGGGCGATCGGGCCGGTCGCCAGGGCGGCGGCCTGTGCCACCGCCGCGACCATGACCATGCCGATGCCAGCCAGCCAGACGCGGCGCCTGACCAGGTCGGCGACGAGCGATAGGCGCATGGCCCGCTCGGGCGCCACCTGGGCCGCCGCCTTGCGCTGGAGGACCGCGGCGCAGGCGTTGCTCCCCGCGGTGAGCAGCGCGAACAGGACGCACAGCAGCGTATGCACCCCGATGGTATGCAGGTGCACTTGGATACTGGCCTCATCCAGTGTGCTCACGCCTGGCTCTTCTTCTCCCCGTCCTGGCCGGTGACAAGGTCTGCGAACGGGCGCAGGTTGGCTAGGCTCTCTCCCCGCTTTTCCCGCCACGCCCATTCTCGCCGGATGGCTGAGGCGAAGCCAATCTTTATCGCCTCATTGAACATCTCGTCAGAATAAGTCAGGACACAGCCGAGGAGCGTGTCGATTTCCGCCGCAGAGATCGCGGCAAGCGGCAGCCGCCCGGTCAGGTAAACGTCGCCGGCCCGGTCGAGCGCGAAGTGCACCCCGTACATCCGGGCGCTTCGCTCAAGCAGGAAGCGGTAGAAGGCCGCGTGGTTCTCGTCCGGCTGGCGGCAGAAGAAGGCCTCGACCTGGAGGCTGTGGTCCCCGGCGATGAGCCAGGTCATCGTGGCGAGCTTGTGCTCCCCCGCAAGGCGGACCAGGTAAGCGCGCGGCTCCGGGCGCTCGTAGGCCAGGCCAAGGCCCTCGAGGGCCGACTGGATGGCAGCGCAGGCAGCAGCGTTGTCCGGCGTCATGAGGCTCACGCCCCGACCTGGGCCACGTGCCCGATGCCATCGCCTCTCCACCGGACATGCCCGGGGGAGCGGAGTGGGGGGTCGCCCGCCCGGGAGGCTGCTGCCTCGTCCATGGCCCCGGTATACACCCTGGCCAGCCGGTCCACCGTCGCGGACCAGCCGAAAGCGGACGCGTGTCGGATCGCGCCCGCCGATAGTTCACGCAGCAGGCCCGGTGCCCTGACCAGGCGCCGGATGGCGCGGGCCCAGTCAACGGGGTCGTGGCCGTCCACCAGCACACCCGAGACGCCGTCCCTGACGACCGTCCGCAGCCCGCCGACGCTGGCCGCCGCCACCGGGGTGCCGCAGGCCTGCGCCTCGAGCGCGACGAGCCCGAACGATTCCGAGTGCGAGGGGGTGAGCATCAGCGTCGCCGCCCGGTACCACTGCGCGAGCTCGTCCTGCGGGCAAGGGGGCTCGAACCTGACGGCGTCGGAGATGCCCAGTTGCGCGGCAAGCTCGCGCATCCGGTCCGGGTCGGCGCGTTCCTGCCGCCCGCTCGGGCCGCCGACGAGGACCACCTGGAGTTTCCCGCGCAGCTCAGGATTGTCCGCGAGCAGCCTCGCGGCGGCCTTGAGCACCACGTCCGGTCCCTTGAGCGGCTGCACCCGGCCCACGAAGAGCAGCACCACCGCGTCCTGCGCGACCCCGAGGCTGCGCCGTGCCTCCGCCCTGCCCTGCGGGCCGGCTGGCCGGAAGACACTCAGGTCCGCGCCCGGGTTGACGGTCTGCACCTTGGCCGGGTCCGCGCCGTACAGCGCCGTCAGCTGGTGCGCCTCCTCGGCGGTGTTGGCGATGAGCCGGTCCGCCGCGGCCACCACCTCAAGCTCGCCGCGGATCCGCTCATCCGGCTCGACCGCGTCACCGGCGGCGAGCGCCGCGTTCTTCACCTTGCCCAGGGTGTGCATCGACTGGACGAGCGGGACGCCCCAGCGCTCCTTGGCGGCCGCGCCGACCTTCCCGGACAGCCAGTAGTGGGCGTGCACCAGGTCGTACCGGCCAGGTTCGGACGCGGCCTCGGCACGGAGCACCTCAAGAGTGAACTGGCATACCTGCGCGGGCAGGTCGTGCTTGTCAAGCTCCTCGTACGGGCCGGCCGGCACGCTGCGCACCAGCACGCCCGGGGCGAGCTCGGTCAGCGCAGGCGTGTCCCGGCAGACCGCCCTCGTGAAGATCTCGACCTCGGTGCCGCGCGCGGCGAGCCGCTTGGCTACCTGGACAACGTAAACGTTCAGGCCGCCGGCGTCGCCAGTCCCCGGCTGATCGAGCGGTGACGTGTGGACACTGAGCGTGGCGATCCGTCGCGGAAGGCCGTTGGGCAGGCGGGACACAGATGTAACCAACCCCGCCCGTGGCCGAAATCTTCCATCATGTCCCTGAGCTGGTGCCCCTGCCGGCCGGCGCGAGCGGCGCTGGCGGCTACCCTGAACCACATGGGAACCCTCATACTGCTGCGTCATGGTGAAAGCGACTGGAACGCCAAGGGCCTCTTCACCGGCTGGGTGGACGTCGGGCTCGCCGAGAAGGGCCGCCAGGAGGCGGCCGCGGCCGGCCAGTTGCTGGTGGACGCCGGGCTTCGCCCAGATGTCGTGTACACCTCGGTGCTTACCCGTGCCATCACCACTGCCAACGTGGCGCTTGAGGCCGCGGGGCTCAGCTGGCTGCCGGTGCACCGCTCGTGGCGGCTGAACGAGCGCCACTACGGCGCGCTCCAGGGCAAGGACAAGGCCCAGACGCGCGAGGAGTTCGGCGACGAGCAGTTCATGATCTGGCGCCGCTCCTACGACGTGCCGCCGCCGCCGCTGCCCGACGACGACCCGCTGTCCCAGGCGGGCGACCCGCGCTACGCGCTGCTGCCGCCCGAGCTGCGGCCGCGCACCGAGTGCCTGCGCGACGTGGTCGCGCGGATGCTGCCTTACTGGCACGACGCGATCGTCCCCGACCTCGCGGCGGGCCTGACGGTGCTCGTGGTGGCGCACGGCAACTCGCTGCGCGCGCTCGTCAAGCACCTGGACGGGATCTCCGACGCGGCGATCGCCGAGCTCAACATTCCGACGGGCATACCGCTGTGCTATGACCTCGACGACAGCTACGCGCCGGTCGTGCCCGGCGGACGGTACCTGGACCCGGAAGCGGCGAAGGCCGCGGCCGAGGCCGTGAAGAACCAGGGCCGTTAAGAGCGAGCTGATGGTAAATGGACCATGCCTGGCAAGTGTCCGCGAATTTGCGGCAAGGTGAACATCGGGAAAAGAGTGGCATTTACCTCAATCTCCCGATTGTGGGCGCCCAGGAAGGTCCGCATACCATCAGATACGTGAGTACGATCTGGTCACGCCCGTGCGCGCCGCCCGGGCGGCGCGCATCTTCCCTGGTCCTGGACAAGGCATGGCGATAAGGACCCGTACGGGGAGCGGGGCGCGGCAGCCAAGGAACGCGCGGTTGCGCGGCGCGCAGCAGGCCACGAAACTGCCGCCGGGAATAGCGTCGGTCCTTTCCGTACTCTCGTCATCCGCCGTGGTCGTGGACAGCGAGGACCGCGTGCTGCGCGCCAGCGCCGCGGCCCGCGCCTTCGGGATCGTCAAGGGCGACCGGCTCATGGTCAGCGAGCTGGCCGCCCTGGCCCGCCAGGTGCGCAGGGACGGGGAGATCCGCGAGGCCGAGTTCGAGGTGCCGGTGCCGCGCTTCGGCGGACGGAGCACCACCTTCGCGGTCCGGGTGGCGCCGCTCTCCGGCACCGTGGGCGGCGGGGGGCTCGTCCTCGTGCTCGCGGAGGACCAGACCGACCGGCACCGGGTGGAAGAGGTGCGCAGGGACTTCGTCGCCAACGTCAGCCACGAGCTCAAGACGCCGGTGGGCGCGCTCGCCCTGCTGGCGGAGACCATCGAGGACGCGGCCGACGACGCGGAGGCGGTGCGCAGGTTCGCCGGCCGGATGCGGCAGGAGGCGGCCAGGCTGACGTTCCTCGTCCAGGACCTCATCACGCTTTCCCGGATCCAGGCGGCCGAGCCGGTGCCCGACCCGGCGCCCGTGCTCGTCGATGCCGTGGTGGCCGAGGCGCTCGACCGGTGCCGGGAGAAGGCGAACGCGCGCGGCATCACGCTCGCGTCGATCGGCGTCCGCGGGCTCAGCGTGGTTGGCGAGGAAGACCTGCTGGTAACCGCGGTGCGGAACCTGCTTGAGAACGCCGTCGTGTACAGCCCGGAACGCACCAGGGTGGTGGTGTGCATAAAGAAGCCGGGGGACGGCGGAGTTGAAATCAGCGTCACCGACCAGGGCATCGGAATCCCCGAGCGTGACCTAGAGCGGATCTTCGAGCGCTTCTACCGAGTCGACCCGGCCCGCTCGCGGGCCACCGGCGGCACTGGGCTCGGGCTCGCCATCGTGAAGCACGTGACGGCCGCGCACGGCGGCCGGGTCACCGTGCGGAGCGTGGAGGGCGCCGGCTCGACCTTCACCCTCTGGCTACCACTCCGGAGCGACAATGACGGCCCAAGTGCCGATCGTGCGCGTGCCTAGTACCTTCCCTTCCGGCCGAATCCGGTCCGCCCGCCGCACCCCGGCCGCCCGCCGCACCCCGGCCGCCCGCCGCATCCCGCCTCCCCGCCGCATCCCGCCTCCCCGCTCGCCCCACTCGGTCTGCCGGCCCCGCTCCTTCCCCGCCCGATCCCACCCCGCCCGCCCAACCCCGTCAGGAGGGGAACTTCAGTGACACGCGTGCTCGTGGTCGAGGACGAAGAATCGTTCAGCGACGCGATCTCCTACATGCTCCGCAAGGAGGGGTTCGAGGTGGCCGTCTGCGCGACCGGCCCGGACGCGCTCGACACCTTCGACCGCACCGGCGCCGACCTGGTCCTGCTTGACCTGATGCTGCCGGGGCTGCCTGGCAGCGAGGTCTGCCGCTCGCTGCGCGAGCGGTCAAGCGTGCCGGTCATCATGCTGACCGCCAAGGACAGCGAGATCGACAAGGTGGTCGGCCTTGAGCTCGGCGCCGACGACTACGTGACCAAGCCGTTCTCCTCGCGGGAACTGGTGGCGCGGATGCGGGCCGTGCTCCGCAGGCGCGGTGACGTGGAGGAGGCGGCCGACGCGACCCTCGAGGCCGGACCAGTCCGGATGGACGTGGAACGGCACGTGGTCAGCGTCCGCGGCGACCAGGTGCAGCTCCCGCTCAAGGAGTTCGAGCTGCTTCAGGTGCTGCTCCGTAACGCCGACCGGGTGCTCACCCGGATGCAGCTCATCGACCGGGTATGGGGCGCTGACTACGTGGGCGACACCAAGACCCTCGACGTGCACATCAAGCGGCTGCGCGCCAAGATCGAGACCGACCCCGCCAAGCCGCAGCACATCGTGACGGTCCGGGGGCTCGGCTACAAGTTCGAGTCGGCTGGCTGAGGAACGTCGCGGCCCGTCACGCCAGCCGGGCGAGCCTGACGGGCCGCTTGCAGGACCACTGGTACTGCGCATCTGCCGTAGCAGGATGTCTCGCGGAAGGGTATTGGTGTCGGGAAGGGTTATTGGTGCGGTAACACGGACAATCCTTCATGATCATCGCCGTGGGATGCCGCGCTGGTACCTGTGAGGCCGACGGTATTAAGGTTGCCGCGTACTCGACGCTGCTGGACGTCCTTGTCCCGTCCCCTTTGCCTTATCACCCGCACCCGCCCGCGCCGCCTGGAATTACTGGCCTGGCCCGCGTCCGGGGCTTATGTATGTGGCCTGCGCGGGGTTATGAGGCAGCCCTGGCGGGGGTTATGAGGCAGCCCTGGCGGGTTATGAGGCAGCCCTGGCGGGTCTTATGAGGGTGGCCCGCGGGGGCTATGAAGGCGACGTGGTGGGGTTCGCGGTTGCCGTTGCGCCCGGTGTCGCCGGGGCGGTGGGGGTCGCGGTGGATGCGGGGCTCGCCGGCGACGTGGGGGTCGCGGGCGCGGCGGCTGGCGGCGAGAAGGTCGCCCACTGGAAGGACTGCGGCTCCACCGGCACCTGCAGGGTCACCGCGCCGGAGTGCGCGAACTGCAGCGTCAGCGTGATGAACGACCCACCGCGCAGCGGCTTGGCCAGGTTCTCGAGCACCACCTCGGGCGTCGGCCCGGTCAGGTTGACCGGCGCGGCGTTCGCCGGGAGCGCGACCGGTCCGCCGGACAGGGTGATGCTCGAGGCCAGCCCCGGTGCCGTGACCTTCTCCAGCGTGTCCGAACTGGTGCCGCTGTTGTAGATGGACAGGAACAGGCCGGCCGATGAGCCGGGCGCTACCACTGAGCCGGCTGGCGCACCGAGCACGAAGACGTTGGTGAGCCTGAGGTCGTTGACCGTGGCCTGAGCGCCGGAGGACGCGGGGTGGAACTGGAGCGTTGGCGCGTTGTCTCCTGCTTCGCACCCGGCGATGGCCGGAATCAGCATGCCAAGGACGCCGGCACCGAGCAGCAGGCGTCCAGCGGCGGTCTTCCCGGAGCTTGCGCGGATCACGGCGAGTGCCTCCTCGTTCAAGGGTGCGGGAGGCGGATCAGCTCCCGTCACGGCCCCGTGGACTGGCGGTCCACTACATGGCGTAGAAATGCTACCGGCCCGGCGAATCGCCGATGCGGCGGGGAGGGGGATTTCGCTGTCCCGGTCAGGGCACGGCGGACGGGCCCGCGGCGGCAACGGCCCCCGCCTGCCCGAGCTCGCGCATCACCGGCGTGAGCTGGAAGTCCACCGTCAAGTTCCGCAGCACTTTGGCGGTGGCGTCCTTGAAGACAAGCAGGACGGTGAGCCCGGACGGACGGTACGCGCCGGTGAGCACGCCATCGGAGTCCGCCGCGGCGACGGCCGTGCCGTCACCGTAGCGGGTGGTCAGCCCCGCAAGCTGGGCTAGTGCCTGGCCGTCCGCCGCGAAGTAGAGCTTCGCGTGCGCCCCGGTCGCCTGCCCGGCGAGGCGCTGCAGCCCGAGCCCGCAATCGCAGTTAGCCGGGACCAGGGCGATCACCGAAGACGTCAGCGACCGTACCGGCACCGCGCGCCCGGCTACCTGGACGGAGCCGCCCGGCAGCTCGGTGAGCTCCCCGGTCGGCACTGCCCGCGCGGTGCCCTGCGCGCCGTTGAGCGTCGGCGCCGACGCCGGGCTCATCGTCGCGACCGAGAGCAGCGCGCCGCCGACCAGGCAAATGGCGAGGCAGATGGCGATCAGCGGGATGACAGCCGCGTGCCCGCCGAACTCCGGCGTACGGAACGGCTGGAAGAACCGCATGAGCCGCTGCCGCCGTCGCCTGGCGCGCATTTCGCGGCGGTATGCGAGCACGTCGCGATCGAGCTCCCTGGCGTCGTCAGGGATCACGATGTTCACCGGGGGCAGGTTGCCATCGTCCCGCCCCGGCTCGCTGGCGAAGCTCACTGGCACCTCTTCTGGCTGCGGCGGCGGCCGACCTGTTCCTTCAAGTATGGGCCAGCCCAGGCGCGCATGCCGACTCGCGCGGGGTGATTTCCGGAGGTGAGGTAGAACTCTCGGGTAGACTAGGTGTCTAGCGTCTGCGGCAACGTACTAGACCGTGACCTAGGGCACCCCCGAGGCGGACAGCGGCACCGGCCGCGCTCACCGCCGTAGGTACATGCTTAGCACACTGCCGTATGCTCGAAATTAGGGTATTGACCTGCATATTTGCGGGCAAGGGCATTTTATCGGTGGTCTAGGCCGTGGTAAGATAGCCTTCAGCGGAAGGGGTACTTGCCAGATGTCTTTTAAGGTCGGCGATACCGTCGTTTACCCCCACCATGGGGCTGCTCGCATCGAAGCCGTTGAGACTCGCACGATCAAGGGCGAGGAAAAGACCTATCTAGTACTCAAGGTCGACAAGGGAGACCTTACCGTACGCGTTCCCGCGGACAACGCGGAGCTCGTCGGGGTACGGGACGTGGTTGGCGCTGAAGGGCTTGAACGAGTGTTCGAGGTGCTACGCGCGCCGCACACCGAGGAGCCGACGAACTGGTCACGCCGGTACAAGGCCAACCTGGAGAAGCTTGCGTCCGGCGACGTGAACAAGGTCGCCGAGGTAGTCAGGGACCTCTGGCGCAGGGACAAGGAGCGCGGGCTCTCCGCCGGCGAGAAGCGGATGCTGGCCAAGGCCAGGCAGATTCTCGTCAGCGAGCTCGCTCTCGCTGAGAAGACGAACGAGGACAAGGCCGAGGCTCTCCTCGACGAGGTTCTCACCAACTGAGGGTTCTAGCTCAGGCCAAGATCCTTGGGTGGTAGCTGGGGGCTACCGGAAGATTTCTCGCGGCACTCCTGCGGAAGGCCGCGAGGAAATCTCCGGCGGCCCCCAGCTTCGTCCTAGCGGGCGACTAGTAGCCTGCTGCGGTGGAGAACTTGCCGCGGGTCGGGCTTGGGGTGGACGTGCACCCCTTCGAGGATGGGCGGGTACTCTATCTCGCCGGGCTTGAGTGGCCGGGGGAGACCGGGCTGGCCGGCCATTCCGACGGGGACGCGGCCGCTCACGCGGCTTGTGACGCGCTGCTCTCGGCCGCGGGACTCGGGGATCTTGGCGCGCACTTCGGTACATCGCGGCCCGAGTGGGCCGGGGCTCGCGGGGTGGAACTGCTTCGTGAGACTGCCCGTCTGGTCGGCGAGGCTGGGTATCTCATCGGGAACGTCGCCATCTACGTGATCGGGAACAGGCCAAAGATCGGATCACGGCGGAGCGAGGCGATCGCCGTGCTCAGCCAGGCCCTGTCCGGCGCGCCGGTGTCCCTCTCGGCGACCACGACCGACGGGCTCGGGCTCACCGGGCGCGGTGAGGGCATCGCGGCCATGGCGACCGCGCTGGTCGTCAAGCGCTGAGCCGGGAGCCTAGCGGGCCTCTTCCGGCTCGTCGTCTTTCGGCGGTACGGGCATCGAGCGGACCCGGTTAAGCCGGGGGACTGTCGCGAACGGCGCCGTGGCGAACGGCGGTGCGTCCTCGTCGATCTCCGCGGGTGCCCGCACGGGAGCGGGGACACCGGCCTGGCTGTCATCGGCGTCCTCTCCCGGGTGAGTGCCGTCACCGGAGTCTCCGCGGCCGGCAGCCGCAGCGCTCTGGGTCCCCCCGGGGGCCGGGTAGACCAGGCCAGCGAAGTGTCCGGCATCATCGCCGTCCCAGTAGTCCTCATGAGCGCCGTCCGGCTGGGCGGCCGCGGGGCCGGGCTCCGAGGCGGGGCCGGCCGCCGTTGGCTCCGCGGCGGGGCCGGCCGCCGTTGGCTCGGCGGCGGCCCGTCCCTGGCCGCTGCCCGCGTACCTGATGCCGTGCCGCGCCGCGGGCTCGGCCGGGTCGGCCGGGTCGGCCGGCTCCGACGGCTCCGATGGTTGTGCGGGCAACGAGACCGTCGGCGGCGCCGGCTCGCCTTCCGGTGCTCGCTGGCTCGCCAGGGGCGGCGCGGCCGGCGGGAGCGTCTCGTTAGGTTCGGTGGCGGGGCGGGTCATCACCGGCAGCCCGTCCGGCGGTGTCGGCGGCGCCGTCCGCGGGCCGGCCGGCAGCGCGATGGGCTGCGCGGGCGGCCGGAGCGCCATGCCCGCGGTCATCACGCGTGTCTCGACGGTGGGCGCGTCCGCCACGGTGGCTGCGTGTGCGCTGGCGGCCGTCTCTGCGCTGGTGGCGATGTCTGCGCTGGTGGCGATGTCTGCCCTGGTGTCCGCGTCGGCCCTGGTGTCCGCGTCGGCCCTGGTGTCCGTGTCGGCGCTGCTGTCCGCGTCGGATGAGGGCGCCGCCGGGAGAGCGGGGAGGTCGAGGGGGGCCGGCACCGGGCGCCGTGCGACCCAGTCGGCGGGCTCGCCGTCGGCCGCGCTGCCGGCGATCTGCGACCTCGAGTGGCGGAGCAGCGTGAGCAGCAGGCTGAACGCGAGCAGCACGGCCACCACCGGTGCCGCCGCGACGATGCCCTCGGTCGTCCGCTGCCGCAACGTGTAGCTCATCCCGTGCAGCACGTCGGTCGCGCCGATCGCGGCGAGTGCGACGGCGAGCACCACCCAGGCCCACGCGCGCGCCCACCAGCGGCCGTCGCGGAGCACGATCACGGCGACGCAGGCGATCACGAGCACGGCGTCGAACAGCCCCGGGTAGTACCGCGCGAGCCGGGCGGACATGCCGCCGAGCAGGGCGAACGCGTGCACCCCGTCATAGGAGAAGACGAAGGTCGCCGCGGCCACGGCGACGACCACGACTGCGACAAGCAGGTTCACCAGGCGGCGAACCAGGTTACGGCGCGGAGCCGGCGCGGCGGCCCGGAGCTGACTGTTCATCGGGAGGTGTCGTTCCACTTGCCTGGAGGGTCCCTGTCGGGGCGTTCATGAGTGATTTCCCCTGATACGCGCTGCCCACGGTATCGGTGTTGGTACGGGAATGGAACGATTTCCGCCCTCCGGGACGTGTGTCGGGCGACGGCTGGCCGGATACCGTACGCTAACCAAGGTGACGCTCCGCCTGTTCGATACGGGGTTCAGGGCGGATCGCACGGTTCGTCGCCCGGGCGCAGCACGTTGCCGGGCGCGCCGCATCGTCGCAGCCGGCCTCCTCGCCGGCAGCACCGCCGCCGTCAGCGCTGCCCGTCTCCTTCACCGCCGCGATGAATGACGACCTCGGCGTGCCCGCCGCGCTCGCCGCGCTGCACGCCACAGTGCGCGACGGCAACTACGCTCTAAGCACGGGGAACCTGGATAACGCGGTGACCTGCCTCGCACAGGTGCGGGCCATGCTCGCGGTGCCCGGCCTCGACCCGCTCGCGCCGGACTTGCGGGCGGGCGATCCGGACGGACGCCTGCGCGAGGTGGTGGACGCGCTGGTCGGGCTGGCGCTCAGCCAGCGCGAGGCGGCGCGGGCGCGAGGCGACTATGCTTCGGCGGACTCCATCAGGGACACCCTGGAGGACATCGGGGTGGTAGTGGAGGACACGCCGGCAGGACCCCGGTGGGAAGTGGCGCGGTGAGCGCGCCAGGTGCGACGAACGCGATGAGAGACGGCGATGACGAAAAAAGGCGGCGAGGACGGCCGGGCGCCGGGCGGTGGCGGCTACAGCAAGCGGGGCAAGCCCCGTCCGGGCACCGGCGGGCACCGTCGCGACAAGCTCGCGGGCAAGGGGCCGACGCCGCCGGCGTACATGCGGCCCGGTCACCCCGCGCAGCGGGCGGCGGCCCGGGCGGCCGCGGCGGCCGAGGGCCGGCCTGGGCAGCGGGGCACCGGGCGGGCCGGAGGCGGCCGCACCCGTTCTGATTCGCCGGGGGAGAACCCGGCGCCACGGGGCAGCGGCGAGGGGCCGGAGATGGTGGCCGGCCGGAACTCCGTGGTGGAGTCGCTGCGGGCCGGGATCCCCGCGATGGCGCTGTATGTCGCCGGCCGCGCGCAGGAGGACGAGCGGGTGGCGGAGTCCGTGCAGCTGGCGGCGGAGGGCGGCATCGCGGTACTCGAGGCGGGCCTTGGCGAGCTTGACCGGCTGACCGGCGGGGCGATCCACCAGGGCGTGGCGCTGCGGGTGCGCCCCTATGAGTACGCGCACCCGGATGACCTCGCGGTGCGAACCGGGCCGGTCCCGCCGCTCATCGTGGCGCTTGACGGCGTGACCGACCCGCGGAACCTGGGCGCGGTGGTGCGTTCGGCCGCGGCGTTCGGCGCGACCGGGGTGGTGGTGCCGTCCCGCCGGTCCGCGGGCGTGACCGCCGGCGCGTGGAAGGCGTCGGCCGGGGCGCTTGCCCGGCTGCCGGTCGCGCAGGCGGTCAACCTGACGCGGGCGCTCGAGGGGTACAAGAAGGCGGGCTTCTTCGTCGCCGGGCTCGACGCGGCGGGAACCACGGGCGTGCGCGACATGTCGATCGCGGACGGCCCGATGGTCCTGGTCGTGGGCTCGGAAGGGCGCGGGCTCTCCCGGGTCGTCGCCGCGGCGTGCGACATGCTGGTATCCATCCCGATGGCATCGGGCAACGAGTCGCTGAACGCGGGCATCGCCGCCTCCATCGCCCTGTACGAGATCGCCGGGGTGCGCGCCAGGCAGGGCTAACCCGACCGCGACCGGACGGGCCTGTTCCCGGCCGGGTGAGGCCAGTATTTCCAAGAGCCGCCGCGGTCGGCGAGGCGCGAGCGCCGGAAACGCAAACGCAACGGGCATCACTGTCATCACTGGCCTCATGGATACCATCGCCGCAAAACGAGCCCGTGATCATGTACCGTTATTAGTACTAGAACGCTAAAAAGCCTTCCTAATACCAAAAACCTTCATGAAAGCGTCATGGTGGGGCGGTCGCGGCGATAGCAAGCGGCCCATGACTCTCGCTGGCCTGGCTTTCCCCTCTGGAAACGGCGGCCGGCTCAGCCGGCCGTCGGCAGGCACCCCGCCAAGCACGTGCCAGCCGCCTGCGGCCGCCCGGCCCCCGGACCTAATGCCGCCGAGAGATCGGCAAGATTCGGTAAGGGGTTCATCATCGACGAGCTGTCGGCCGAGCCGCTGACCCGCCAAGCGCTTTTCGGTTCCGGCGGCGAGGACGAAGAGCAGCTGGTCGAGGTGCGGCTGCGCGTGCGCGGCCGTCCTCCAGTAGGCGAGCTGGCCGCCGCGCTGTCGGAGATCGACGACGTGGCCGCGGTCCTCGTCGGCGACGAGCAGGACGCCGCCTAGCTGAGTCGGCGAGAAAACCGTTCGCCGCCGCGGGACCGCGCTGCCTATGGTTGCCGCATGCGGCTGCTCTCGGTGAATATCGGCAAGCCACGGCCCAACCCGTGGAAGCCGGTCGCGCAGACCGGCATCGACAAGCGGCCGGTGAGCGGCCCGGTCATGGTCACCGCGCCGGGTCCCAAGGGCAACGGCGACGTCGGGCTGGCAGGCGACCGGGTCTATGACGTGAAGCATCACGGCGGGACCGACCAGGCCATCTACGCCTACGCCAGGGAAGACCTGGACGAGTGGGCGGCGGAGCTTGGCAGGACCCTGGAGAACGGCACCTTCGGTGAGAACCTCACCACCGCGGGCGTCGCGGTCAACGAGGCGCTGATCGGTGAGCGCTGGCGGATCGGTGACGACGTGGTCCTTGAGGCCTGCTGCCCGCGCATACCGTGCGGCACCTTCCGGGGCTGGATGGAGCGGGGCGGCTGGATCAGGCAATTCACCAAGGCCGCCCGGCCCGGCGCGTACCTCAGGGTGATCTCGCCCGGGCTGATCAGCGCGGGCGACCCGGTGGCGATCGAGTACCGGCCCGCGCATGACGTCACCGTCGAGGTCACCTTCCGTGCGCTGACCACGGAACCGGAACTGCTCTCCAGGCTGCTCGCCGCCGACGCGATGCCGGACGACATCAAGGAGCTGGCCGCCAGGCGCAGCGCGGGCTGACCGCCGCGGTTACCCGGAAAGCGAGCGTCCCGGCTGGCCCCGCCGTGCGGAGACGGCAGGGCCGGCCGGGATCAGCCGCATCAAACCCTCTTTTCCTGCTTGACCGCCATGCTGATTCTTACGGCGAAGGCAGGAAAAGAGGGTTCGCCGTTCGGGCTATGCCTTGGCGACCGCGACGCGGACCTCGCCGCCGTCGCCGACGGGCTGCGGGACGGACTCCGCCGTGAACTCCGCGGCAGGGACGACCGTCAGCTCGGTGGCCAGCGTCTCCCCGGCGATGAAGGCCGCGTGGGCGCGGACCGCATCGGCCGCCGGCCCGTCGGCGCCCACCAGCAGGGTGATCCGGTCGGAGACGTCCAGCCCTGCGTCCTTGCGCGCCTGCTGGATGACACGGACCACGTCGCGGGCGGTACCCTCGGCGACGAGCTCGGGCGTTACCGTCGCGTCAAGCGCGATGAGGCCGCCGCTGCCGGGCAGCGCCGTCGTCGAGTCCGGGTCGGCGGCGGTCAGCCTGAGCTCGTACTCCCCGGGCTGCAGCTCGACGCCGGCCGCCGTGACGACGTCGCCGGCCTGGGTCCACTGCCCGGCCTTGACCGCCCTGATGACGTCCTGTACCCGCTTGCCGAGGCGCGGGCCGAGGGCGCGCGGGTTGACCGTCAGCTGGAACTCGCCGAGGGTCGCCGGGTCATCGTTGAGCACCAGGTCCTTGACGTTGACCTCGTCCTTGATGATGTCCGCGAACTCGATGAGCCGCGGTCCCGCCGGGTGCGCCACCGTCAGCGACGCCAGCGGCAGCCGCACCCGCAACTGGCGGGCCTTGCGCAGGCTCAGCGCGGCGCTGCACACGTTCTTCGTCAGGTCCATGGTGTCCGCGAGGGCGTCGTCGGACGGCCATCCGGCGACGGACGGCCAGTCCTCCAGGTGCACGCTCGCCCCGCCGGTCAGGCCGCGCCAGATCGTCTCCGCGGCCATCGGCAGCAGCGGCGCGGTGGCCCGCGTCACCGTCTCGAGCACCGTCCACAGCGTGTCGAGCGCGTCCGGGTTGCCCTCCCAGAACCGCGACCTTGACCGGCGGATGTACCAGTTGGTCAGCAGTTCCAGGTAGTCGCGGAGCGTCTGGCAGGCACTGGCGACGCCGTATTCGTCGAGTTGCCGCCCCATCTCCTCGACCGCGGTCTTGGTCTTGGCGAGGATGTACCGGTCGAGCACGTGGGCGCTGTCGGTACGGGCCCGGGCCGCGTAGTCCTCCGCGTTCGCGTACAGC
>DASWAE010000013.1:0-10397 GCA_036391275.1 Trebonia sp. | reverse complement strand
TGGCTCGCCAACTACTGGCGGATCGACCCGATGACCGACAAGGACTTCGAGTGGTTCGAGTACAAGTACCCGGGCTGGTACGACCGGTACGGCAAGTGGTGGGAGAACTACAACCGCCTCTCTAAGCCGAACGGGCACCACCCGATCGTCGCGGAGAACGTCGACTACGTGTACCCGCACCGCTGCTGGACCTGCATGGTCCCGTGCCTGGTCCGCGAGGACATGGTCATGGACCAGGTGGACGGCCAGTGGCGCACCTACTGCCACGAGGAGTGCCGCTGGACCGACGCGGTGGCCTTCCGGCCCACCTACCAGGGCCGCGAGACCCCGAACATGGGCCAGCTCATCGGCAAGCGCGAGTGGGAGACGCTGTACCACGGCTGGAACTGGGCCGATGTCGTCTCCGACATGGGCTACGTGCGCGACGACGGCAAGACGATGGTCGCGCAGCCGCACCTCGACCTCGGCGACCCGAAGAAGATGTGGACGCTCGACCACCTGCGCCGCATGCCCGAGGTGCAGTCGCCCAACGTCCTGCTCAACCAGATGACCGACGCCGAGCGCGCGGCCTTCAAGGCCGACTACAACCGGCAGGGTCCCGCGGGCCGCCCCGCCCCGGTCAGCTGACACAGTCCGCGAGCTAGCTGATCACGATCAATTAGCCCGAACGGAAGCGTGTTCCACCTGACACCGGCCCCGCGCTCCTCAATTGCGCGGGGCCGGCAAGTGGAGCTTAACAAGGGAACAGGCAGTGAGCGAAAAGCACAAGGTGCGCTTCGAGCCCGTCGGCATCGAGATCGAGGCCGGCGAGGACCAGACCATCCTGCGGGCCGCGGCCGAGCAGGGGATCATGCTCATGCACGGCTGCAAGGAAGGCCAGTGCGCCGCGTGCAAGTCGTTCATCCTCGAGGGCGAAGACATCGAGCACGACCGTTACTCCACGTTCGCGCTGCCCGACTACGAGAAGGAGGAGGGCTACACGCTGCTGTGCCGGGCGCACGCGTACGAGGACGTCACGATCGAGCTGCTCAACTACGACGAGGACATGATCCGCTCCGGCCTGCCGATTCAGCAGGCCGTCGCCGAGGTGGTGTCCAAGGACCCGGTGACGCACGACATGCGCCACCTCGTCCTGCGGCTGATCGAGCCGGGAGAGGTCAAGTTCTTCCCGGGCCAGTACATGGACATCGTGGTACCCGGCACCGGCCAGGTCCGGTCGTTCTCCATGGCGAACACCTCGAGCAGGGACGGCCTGCTCGAGTTCGTCATCAAGGTGTACCCGGACGGGCTGTTCTCCCAGTTCCTTGACAAGGAGCTCCAGGTCGGCGACCGCCTGGAGCTGACCGGCCCGTTCGGCGTCTTCACCTTGCGCGAGTCCGACGCGGAGCTGGTCTTCGTGGGCGGCGGAGCGGGGATGGCCCCGATCCTGTCCCTGCTCCGCTCCATGGCCGACCGGGGCATCCACCGCCAGGCCACCTTCTTCTACGGCGCCAGGACCCGCGATGACCTGTGCTTCGCCGACGAACTGCGGCTGATCGCGGAGAAGCTGCCCAACTTCAGCTACATCCCGGCCCTGTCCCACCACGACCCCGGCGCCGGGGACTGGGACGGCGAGACCGGCCTCATCACCGACGTGGTCAAGCGCCTGGCGGGGGGACTCGCCGGCGCGCACGCCTACGTCTGCGGCCCGCCGCCCATGGTGGAGGCCGCGATCCCGCTGCTAGAGACGCTCGGCGTCGAGGACAAGCGGGTCTATTACGACAAGTTCACGACAACCGGAGAGCCCTAGCGAGTTCTCCTTTTTCGACCGACACGCCAGAGGCTCTCACCGCAGACATCAAAAAAGGAGAACTCGATGACAGAGACGACAGAACGCTCCGTACCCAAGCCGGTCTTCACCGACGCGGAAGCCGGCGCGAAGGAGTTCCCCGACTCGAACAACCGCAACTACAACTACTTCAAGCCCGCCAAGCGCAAGCAGACGCACTACGAGGACGTGACCGTCGAGGTCCAGCCGGACCCGCGGCACTACCTGTCACAGGGCTGGCTGTACGGGTTCGCGGACGGCGTCGGCGGCTACCCGCTCAACTGGACCGTGCTCAAGGCGTGGGGCTCCGACCGCCCCGAGCCGGAGCGCTACCCCGGCTCGGGCGGCCAGGGCTACGAGTGGCCCGCGCACGGCTGGCACGAGTTCCGCGACCCGAACGAGGAGTGGGAGCTCACCCTCTACCGCTACAACTCCAACGTCGTCCGGCAGGTCAACCAGAACGTCGAGAACGCCCGCCAGGCCAAGGCGTTCGCGCAGTGGAACCCGAACTGGGTGAACTTCGTCGCGCGCAACGTCGGCGCGTGGATGCACGTCGACCACGGCCTCGGCCTCTACCTGTACGCGAACGCGCAGCGCCGGGCCCCCACCAACATGCACAACAACGCCATCTCGGTCAACTCGATGCACCGCATCCGCGCCGCGCAGGACCTCGCGCTGTACAACCTCACGCTGACCGAGGAGGTACCGGGCTTCGACGGCGCCGCGCACCTGGACGCGTGGAACCACGACCCGGCCTGGCAGGGCGTGCGGGAAACCGCGGAGGCGCTCACCGGGATCTGGGACTGGGCCGAGGCCATCTTCGCCGCCAACGTCGTGTTCGAGCCCCTGGTGGGCGAGCTGTTCCGCAGCCACCTGGTGCAGCAGATCGCGCCGCGCAACGGCGACTTCGTGACGCCCACGGTCGTCGGCGCCGCCGAGTACGACTTCGCCGAGCGCGACCTGCGCTACACCACGGCGATGTTCGGCCTGCTCAGCACCGACCGTGAGTTCGCCGGGCACAACAAGGACATCATGCGGGGCTGGCTGACCGACTGGGTGCCCCGTGCCGTCGAGGCCGCGCGGAAGCTGCAGCCGCTGTGGTCGCAGACCGACGTCAAGCCGCCGCGGTTCGAGGACAGCCTGGACGCCGCCAAGAGCCGGTTCTCCGGCATCGTGACCGACCTGCACCTGGACATTCCGAAGGAGCTGGCCAAATGACAACCCCGAGGTTCAAGACCGCGGAATCGCCGTTCAAGTCGGACAACACCGCGTCCAACCAGTGCGGCTTCACGCTGATGAACAACCAGGTCGGCGCGGTCATCGCCAAGGTCATGGCGACCAAGCCGAACGTCACCGTGCGGTACCTGCCGTCGATGATCCGGGTGGACGCGACCGGCCGGATGGACGTCGACTACGACGAGGTCTCCGAGGCGCTGGGGGAGGAGCCCGGCTTCTTCGACGCGGCCGAGTTCGAGGAGAACATGTCCACCCACTACGGCCGGATGATCCACGAGGACGACCGGACCATCATGTTCGCCAACCCGGAGGACGCCGCCGACTACATCGGCTTCGACCTGACCGCTCGCTAGCCCCACGCAACACAAAGATCGGGAACCCGCAAAGGAGGCGCTGAGCCTTGTACACCAAGGATGGCGAGAAGTACTTCATCGTCGACTCGCACATGCACTACTGGTCCGCGGGACCAGACAACTGGGTCAAGGGCGCGGAGCACTACGCCAAGGGCTGGATCGAGTGCTTCCACGCCTACCAGGGCCTCGGACCCAAGGAGACCCACTGGCCGATCGAGAAGTTCATGTCCTACACCGAGGACGACCTGATGAAGGACGTCTTCGACGACGGTTACGTGGACGTCGCGGTCTTCCAGCCGACGTACCTGAAGGAGTGGTACGCCGACGGGTTCAACACCACCGAGCGGAACGCGGCGCTGGGGGAGAAGCACCCGGGCAAGTTCATCGCGAACACCAGGTTCGACCCGCGCGACGGCGACAACGGCATCGAGGAGCTGCGCCGCAACGTCGAGCGGTACGGATCGGTGGGCGTCAAGCTGTACACCGCCGAGTGGAACAACGGCTCGCGCGGCTACAAGCTGAGCGACCCGGGCGCCTACCGCTACCTGGAGAAGGCCCAGGAGTTCGGCATCAAGAACATCCACGTGCACAAGGGCCCGACGATCTGGCCGCTCGACAAGGACTCCTTCGACGTGTCCGACATCGACCACTGCGCGACCGACTTCCCCGAGCTCAACTTCATCGTCGAGCACGTGGGCCTGCCGCGGATCGAGGACTTCTGCTTCATGGCGACGCAGGAGCCCAACGTCTACGCCGGCCTGTCGGTGGTCATCGGCGGCCTCTTGCACGCGCGGCCCAAGTTCTTCGCCAAGGTCATGGGCGAGCTGCTGTTCTGGGTCGGCGAGGACAAGATGACCTTCGGCAGCGACTACGGCATCTGGGAGCCCAAGTGGCAGGTCGAGGGCTTCGTCGACTGGCAGATGCCGGACGACGACGAGCTCTCCGACTACCAGAAGCTGACCACCGCCACCAAGAAGAAGATCCTCGGCCTCAACGCCGCCAAGCTCTACGGCATCGAGGTCCCCAAGGAGTGCCAGCTCCCGGCCGACGCCGGCACCCCCGCCGCCCAGGACGACGCCGCCCTAGTCTCGGGGTCATGACGGTAACCACCGCTGACCGCCTCTCGGGGGGCGGGCGCCCTGCGCCCCCCGAGAGCGTGGTCAGCGCAGCTCTCGCCGCCCTCGCCACCGTGCGCGACCCGGAACTCGACACGCCGATCACCGCCCTCGGCTTCGTCGCCTCCTGCAAGGTGTCGGGCGAGGGCCGCGCGGTGGTCCGCCTCCGCCTGCCCACCTACTTCTGCGCCCCCAACTTCGCCTACCTCATGGTCGCCGACGCCTACGACGCGGTAACCGCCGTCCCGGGCGTCACCGCGGCCGAGGTAATCCTCGAAGACCACTTCGCCGCCGACCAGATCAACCAGGGCGTGGCCGCCCAGGCCGGCTTCGTGAAGTCCTTCGACGGCGAAGCGGTCGCCGAACTAGGCGACCTCCGCGCCCAGTTCCTGCGCAAGGCGGTGATGGCCGGCACCGACCAGGTGTGCCGCCCGCTCGCCGCCGCCGGCGTCACGCCGGTCGAGCTGGTAGCGCTGACCCTGGGCGCCGTCCCGGCTTCCCCGGAGCTGAGCCGGCTACGCGAACGCCGCGCCGAACTCGGCCTCCCCGCCGGCGACGATTCACCGCTGCTGATCGACCCGCACACCGGGGCACCGGTCGAGGAGCAAGCGGTCCCGCTCCACCTCCGCAAGGCCCGCGTCACCCGGGCCAGCATAGAAGCGAACACATCCATCTGCTCCGGCATGTTCAAGGTCCGCTACCCGGACGGCTGGACCCCCTAGCCCGTAGCCCCGCCGTAACGCCGGCCCCAAACGTCACAGACCCAAATGACAGTGGATGTTTGGGCACATCCGGGTGTGCCCAAACATCCACTATCCCGCCGAGAACCGGGGCAGGGCTGGGCCGAGAGGGAAGATTTCCGCGGCTCGTCCTTCGGAAGGCCGCGGAGAATCTCCCCTCAGCCCATCCCTCCCCACTAGCCACCCACGAGGTTCCACGATCGGGAGGAACACCAGTGAAGGCAGTACGACTCCACAAATTTCACAGCACGCCCGTCATCGATGACGTGCCGGAGCCGGAGATCACCGGCCCGCTCGACGTCATCGTGAAGATCGGCGGCGCCGGCGTGTGCCGCACCGACCTGCACATCATCGAGGGCCAGTGGGACTCGCGGCAGCACACACCGCTCCCGTACATCCTCGGCCACGAGAACGCGGGCTGGGTGCACGAGGTCGGCTCGGCCGTCACCAACGTCGCCGTCGGCGACACGGTGATCCTGCACCCGACGCCGACGTGCGGCCTGTGCCGCGCCTGCCGGGCGGGCGATGACATGCACTGCGAGAACTCGGTCTTTCCCGGGCTGTCCAAGGACGGCGGGATGGCCGAGTACCTGCTGACGTCCGCCCGCGCGTGCGTGAAGCTGGACCCGAGCACGCAGCCCAAGGACGTGGCCGCCCTCGCCGACGCCGGCATCACGGCGTATCACGCGGTTCGCAAGGCGATCCCGCTGCTCTATCCCGGCACCACCGCCGTGGTCATCGGCGCCGGCGGGCTCGGGCACATCGGGATCCAGTGCCTGGCCGCGCTCACCGCGACGGACATCATCGTGGTGGACAACAACCCCGAGGCGCTCAACCTCGCCGGGCGGCTCGGTGCCGCGCACACGGTCGTTGTCGACGGCACGCACGTCGACGCGGTGAAGGACCTGACCAACGGCGCGGGTGCGCACGTCGTGCTCGACTTCGTGGCCGAGCGAGGGGCCGAGATGGACGGCTGGCACATGACCCGGCCGGGCGGCTCCTACTTCGTGATCGGCTACGGCGGCACGGTCACCATCCCGACGCTGGACATCATCTCCACCGAGCGGAACATCATCGGGAACATCGTCGGGACCTATAACGACCTCGCCGAGCTGATGGCGCTGGCCCAGGCGGGCAAAGTCACCCTGCACACCAAGGCGTACCCGCTGGCGGCCGCCCCCGACGCGCTCGCCGACCTGGACGCCGGCCGGGTCCGCGGCCGCGCGATCCTCATTCCCGAGTAACCAGCCCCCGTTCTGACTGATCAAAGAAAGGAGCACCGATGGCCAAGGAACTGCGCTTCGGTGCCGAGGCGCGCGCCCTGCTGCTCGCCGGGGTCGACCAGCTCGCGGAGGCGGTCAAGTCAACGCTCGGCCCCAAGGGGCGCAACGTGATCCTGGAGAAGATCACCGGGTCGCCGGTGGTGACCAACGACGGCGTGACGATCGCCCGCGAGATCCACCTGAAGAACCAGTTCGAGAACATGGGGGCGCAGCTGGTCAAGGAGGCGGCGATCAAGACCAACGACGTGGTCGGCGACGGCACCACCACCGCCACCGTGCTGGCCCAGGCGATCATCCGCGAGGGCATGCGGGCGATCGACCGCGGCGCCAACCCGGTCCTGGTCAAGCGGGGCATCGACCTGGCCGTGGGGCGGCTCGATGAGTACCTGCAGTCGGTCGCGCACCCGGTCGAGACCGAAGCGGACTACGCGCGGGTGGCCGCGATCTCCGCCAACGACGACTACACGGTCGGCTCGGTGATCGCCCAGGCGCTGCACACGGTGGGTGACGGCGGCATCGTGACCGTCGAGGACTCACCGGTCGCGGGCATGGGGGTCGACTTCGTCGAGGGCTTCCAGTTCGACAACGGCTACCTGTCGCCGTACCTGGTGACCAACCCGGCGTCGCTCGAGGCCGTTCTGGAGGACCCGTACATCCTGCTCTGCAGCGAGAAGATCACCAAGGTGCAGCAGCTCATGCCGGTGCTGGACAAGGTCATGCGCAACCCGCGGCCGCTTGTCATCGTGGCCGAGAACGTCGAGGGCACTGCCCTCCAGATGCTGGTGCACAACCACGTCAACGGCATCTTCCAGTGCGTGGCGGTCCGTGCGCCCGGCTTCGGCGACCGGCGGCTGCACAAGCTGGAAGACATCGCCGCGCTCACCGGTGGCTCCGTCTACAGCAAGCACTCCGGGTTCTCGCTCGAGACAATGACCACCGAGCACCTCGGCCGCGCCCGCCAGGTGCGGGTCACCGCCGACAACACCGCCATCATCGGCGGCGGCGGGTCGTCGGAGGCGGTCGAGTTCCGCCTCGGGCAGATGCGGGCCGAGCTCGAGCGGGCCACCTTCGGCGTCGACGAGGACGTGCTGACCGAGCGGATCGGGGCACTGTCCGGGCGGGTCGCCGTCATCCGGGTCGGCGCGCCCACCTCGGCTGAGCTCAAGGAGCTGCGGCACCGGGTGGAGGACGCGCTGTCCGCGACACGGGCGGCCATGGCCGAGGGCATCGTCGCCGGCGGCGGGTCGGCCTTGCTGCACTCGGTCGGCGCCCTCGACGGGGTCGCCAGCGACCTGGACGTCACCGGCGACTACGCGATCGGTGTCGAGATCGTCCGCCGGGCGCTGTCCGAGCCGGCCACGCTGATCGCGTCGAACGCCGGCTACGACGCCGAGGCGGTGGTGGCCCAGTCGCGGACGCTCGGCCCCGACGAAGGGTTTGACGCCCTGTCCGGCCGGCATGGCAACATGATCGACATGGGCATCGTGGACCCGCTGCGCGTGGTGCGGTCCGCGCTCGCCAACGGCGCGTCCGTGGCCGGCCTGCTGCTCACCACCAACACGCTGGTCGCCGAGGAGCAGACGCCGTGGGGCGGCTCGCCCGCGCTGATGACCGAGTACGGGTCGCTCGACGAGGGCCTGCACCAGCCGTCGCCGGACTCCTCGACACCGCAGTCGCTCGGCCTCGGCCCGTCGGTTGGTTGACACCGCGATAGCCGCTCAGCAGGCCCTGGCCGGACAACGGCGGGGCCTGCGGGCGGTGACGCCCTTTCTCGGCCCGGCGTTCATCGCCGCCGTCGCGTACGTCGACCCGGGCAACTTCGCCACCAACATGGCGGGCGGCGCGCAGTTCGGCTACGCGCTCGGCTGGGTGGTGCTCGGCGCGAACCTGATGGCGATGCTGGTGCAGGCCCTGTCCGCCAAGCTCGGCATCGCCACCGGCAAGTCGCTGCCCGAGGTGTGCCGTGACCGCCTTGACCGCCGGGTGGTGGTGTTCCTCTGGCTGCAGGCCGAGGCGGTCGCGATGGCCACCGACCTGGCCGAGTTCACCGGCGCGGCGCTCGGCCTGAACCTGGTCTTCGGCCTGCCGCTGTGGACCTCCGCCCTGCTCGCCGCCCTGGCGGCGTTCGCCGTGCTCGCCCTGGAGGTCGGCGGCTTCCGGCGGATCGAGGCGGCCATCACCGCGCTCGTCGGCGTGGTCGTGGTGGCGTTCTGCCTGGAGCTGCTGTTCGCCCGCCCGCCCGCCGGGGCCGTGGCCGGCGGTGTCTTCCAGCCGCGGCTGCCCGGCGGCGCGGCGCTGCTCGCCGTGTCGATCGTCGGCGCGACGGTGATGCCGCACGTCATCTACCTGCACTCGGCGCTGGTGCGCGGCCGGGTGGCGGTCAACATCAGCGAGACAGCCGCCAGGCGCCGCCTGTTCCGCTTCGAGATCGTCGACGTGCTGTGCGCGATGGGCCTGGCAGGCCTCATCAACCTGGCGATGCTCGCCACCGCCGCGGCCGTCTTCTTCACCCGCGGCGACCCGGGCGCGGGCGGCGACCTCCGCCGCGTGGTCGCCGGCCTCAACGACTACGCGGGCGCGCACGCCGGCACTGTCTTCGGCGTCGCGCTGCTCGTCTCCGGCGTCGCCTCGTCCTGCGTCGGCACCATGTCGGGCCAGGTGGTGATGGAGGGCTTCCTGCGCCGCCGGATCCCGGTGTTCCTGCGCCGGGCGGTGACCATGCTCCCCGCCCTGGTGGTCCTCGGCCTCGGCTTCAGCCCGACCCGCGCCCTGGTGCTCAGCCAGGTCTTCCTGTCGTTCGGCATCCCCTTCGCGCTGATCCCGCTGGTGGTTTTCACCGCCCGCCGCACGATCATGGGCGCCCTGGTCAACCGCTGGCTGACGAGCGTCGCGGCGCTGGCGGTGACCGTCGTGATCGTGGCGCTGAACGTGTGCCTGCTCGTCACCGCGTGACACCGCCCCGGGTCAGCGAACAAGGATCACCCAGGTCTCGCCCGCCGCGAGCAGCATCGGGCCGCCGTTGACGGTGTACCGCGTCGGGGACGTGTCCGTGGGCTTGGACCACCGGCCGTGCCAGGCCCTGCCGTCGCGGTAGAAGTCGGCGGTGCCGCTGCCGGTGGTGACGGAGAAGACCTCGTTGTCCGGGTGCCCGGCGTTGTGGTCGGTGTACTTGCCGGGCACCACCTTGACGTGCTGGATGATGATGTTGGTCGTGGCGAGCGACGTCAGGTGGCCGTCCACGGCGATGCGCCAGCGTGCGCCGTCGGGGGTGAAGGTGAACGAGGCCGCCGGCATCGCGGCGCGGGCACTGCTGACCGGAGTGCCACCCGGCATGCCCGGGCCGAAGCGGAACCCGACGTCCTGCGCCTGAGCCAGGTCGTGGTAGCGGGAGAAGACCTGGCCGGGGACGATGTACGTCGGCGAGGAGCCCCCGTGGCTGAACAGGTCGCGGGCGGTGGCGGGGGTGACGTTGCGCAGGTTGGCCCGGTGCAGGACCGGCAGCAGGCCGGGAATGGCGCCGCTGTAGGCGAAGCCGGCCCGGCCGTAGGCGGCGAGGATCGGGATGTCGGTCTGCCGGGCGCTGCGCACCGGGCCCACCTGGCCAGGCGGGTGGCTGCTGTCGAACACCGCCAGGTAGCGGCTCAGCCCGCCTTCGACCTGCTCCACGTAGACCACGTCCGCGCCGTTCAGGCCGCGCTGCTGCGACTGGGCGGCGCCGACGTTGTCGATCTTCACCGCCAGTACCTGCCCGGCCGTTCCGATCCCGGTGAGCGGGTTGGGGCGGGCAGGCGCGCTGGCCGGGCTGGCACCGCTGGCGCAGCCCGGCATCGCGACGCATATGCCCAGCGCGGTCACGGCGGCGA
>DASWAE010000012.1:0-37919 GCA_036391275.1 Trebonia sp. | reverse complement strand
GGCGCCGGGTTCGGAGTCGCGAACACCGCGAACCAGGTTCTGAGCCTGACCCTGGTCTCAGCGGAGCAGCGCGCCTCCTCGATCGCGCTCCGCCGGGTCGCAGGCAACTTCGGTCTCGGCAGCGGCGCGACGGTTGCGGGCTTCATCGTCGCTGCCGCCCATGACCTGCGCGCGTTCCAGGCGCTCTACCTCTTCGACGGCCTCACCTTCGCTGTCTTCGCACTGGTTGTGCTCGCGGGAATCCCGAATCCTCGCCTCGCGGATGCCGCGTCGGCGAGCGACAGGGGAACAGGCTTCCGAGCAGTTGCTCACGACCGGCTCTTCCTCACCCTGATCGCCGCCAACATCGTGCTCGTGATGACCGGCGGCGCGCTGTTCTCCAACATCCTCGCGCCGTTCGCGAAGGCGCACACGCCTGTCGGGCCGGGCGAGATCGGCGTCGTCATCTTCATCAACACCTTCTTCATCGCCGTCGCGCAGATTCCAGCCACACGAGTCGTGACGCGGATGCGCCGCACGCACGCTCTTGCCGCGACCAGCGCGCTATTTGCGATCGGCCTGCTCGCGGTCCTGCTCGCAACGCTAACGAACTCGGCGCTCACCGCCACCACCGTCTTGGCCGGGGTCGCGATCGTGATCGCGATCGGTGAGTGCGCGCAGTTCATCGTGCTCGGCCCGATCATCGCCGACCTCGCACCGCCGCATCTGCTCGGCCGCTACATGTCGCTCTACGGCCTTAGCTTCACGGCAGGCGTGGCCCTCGGCCCCGCAGTCGGCGGCGCGCTGCTCGCAACGTCACCCGACGCCGTCTGGTGGGGCGGCGCCTTGACGGTAGCACTGACCGGGGCCGGCTTGCTGCGACTCGGCAACCGGATACCCGACCCGCTGTTGCAGGCGCAATGCCCTCCGCCGCAAGCCGTCAGCGCGGCCGATATGGACTCCGCCCGCCACAGCCAGATTAATAGTTGAGGTGCCCCCGAGTTCCCGGACGGGGAGATCAATAAGATCTTCCCTGAAAGGGGACGGGGGAAATGGCGAAAGGAAAGCATTACACTCCGGAATTCAAGGAACAGGACGCGAAGATGGTGGTCGGCCTGGATGGCATCTCTGGCCCCGGCGCCGGGACCCAGCTCGCGGGGCAAGGCGTGCTCGCCGACATCATCGCGGTCGCCGGGCGCCCGCAAGGAGGCCGTTACCAGACACTCGCGTCATCATCATGAGTTCCGGCCATCACCGCCACCTTCACCAAGACAGACGCCCGATGTCGCCGAATAGGCGCGGCTAGTGCGACTGCACTCACGGCAGCCCCGCACTTACAGATCGCCCAGTTCGGCGTGCTGCCGTACGTGAACCGGGACGCTCCGGATACCAGAATCGTCCACCTCTGAGGCTAGAAAGGGGGCGGTCTGCAAGACCGCCGGCTTCTACACAGGTAGCCCTCAAAGGCAACCGGTGTTCCCGATTGACCGAGCCAGTGTGCAAGGTTGTCCCGTGTCCTGAGAGTGCTGGGGTGGTCGGGGCCGAGGACCCCGGTCCGGTCGTCGAGGAGCTGCCGGAACGGGGTGACGGCTTCCTCGACCCGCCCCGATTCGCCCGAGCGCCCATATCCGGTCATCCAGGTCTCGTCACGAGTCATGCCGCACCGTAGGCGGGGGTCAGCCGGCCTGGGTGCCGGGCTCTTCCGCCGCGCCTCGCAGGTGGCCGAGCATGGTGCGGCCGAGCGGCGTCAGCGAATGCCGCACCGAGCGCCCCTCGCGGCCCGTCTCGATCAGGTTCGCGTCGCGTAGCACCTTCGCGTGCTCCGAGGCCGAGGCGGGGCTAATGCCGACCGCGCCGGCCAGGGCCGCCGTGCCGTGCGGTTCGCGCAGCGTACGAAGCACGGCGGCGCGGGTGGGGCCGAGCAGGGCGGCCAGGCTATCGCTCCCCGCCCCGCGGCCCGTGCCCGCTAGCGGGTCACCGTCCAGGCCTGCCAGCTGTCCCGGCTGGGACGGATAACCGCTGGGCTGGGCGGCGTAGAGCAGCGCGCTGCCGCCGCGGTGTTCCCGGCAGTCGATCGAGAACAGCGGCGAACTGGTCCAGAACGCCGACGGAATCAGCACCAGGCCGCCGCCGTTGAGCTCGAACTCTCTGTCGTGACCTGGCCGCTGCAGCCCCTCGTTCCGCCACTGCAGCTGCTGGTGGAGCGTGCCGAACAGTGTCTGAAGGCCGCCCACGGCGAGCACGGGCATCCGCCTGGCGACGTCGGCGTGGAACGACCTGACCACGTCGTCCCAGCGCGGCGCAACCACCGCGTCATGCAGATCGCGGAGCGCGCGCACCACGACCTCCAGTGCCTCCCGGTCGCCGTCGGCGAGGGCCCGCACCCAGGCGGGGGGCCTGCCGGGGCGGTCCCCCCACTGGTCCGTCAGCTCCGAACGCATGTGCTCGGGGGGCGTGGAGCGCACGATCTCGAGGCCCTCGGCGAGGTCGGTGGCGGCCGAATCCATGAAGCTCGGCCATGGTCCGCGCGGCCCGAACAGGTCGAGCAACGGGCGCGCGGTCGACGGGAACGCCCGCCACGCCTCGTGCAGCCAGGGGCGGGTGCGGACCCGGCCGCGGGCGACGGCCGCGCGGCGTAGCTCGATCATGGCGAGCCCTGTCTCCATCAGCGGGGACGGGGCCGGGCTGAACCGGGTGCGGACCAAATCGTCGGCGGTGAAGTTGACGCGTACCAAGGAGCCGTTCTTCTTTCCGTCGCCGGGCAATGCTTCGGTCGAGCCCGAATTGATTGTCCAGCGCACACAAACAGATTTCGCTTATACCCAGAGTCCATCGGAAGCGCCCGCAAGGCCAAGAAATACTCCGGTTACGGGACGACAACGATTTACCAGTGAATTGATAACAACAGCAGCGCAGGGGTCGACCGTGGGCACGCACCGATATTCGACGGGTGCCAAACGTCGGGCTGTTACCACTGCCCCATGGAGTCTGCTGCCGTCGGCGATGCCGGGCTACACGTTCCCGGGTCCCAGTAGCACGCACTTCAGCAGTACCAGATGAGGAGGCAGCACAGACAATGAGAAGACGCATGAGGGTCAGCATGGCCGTCCTCGGCGCGGCTGGCGCGCTCGCCCTTGCTGCCTGCAGCAGCAGCGGAGGCAGCTCGCCGGGTGCCTCGGCTTCGGGGTCCCCGCCCGGGACGAGGGTCCCGGGCGGGACCGTGACCATCGCGCTGCCGCCCTCGGTGACGGACACCTTCATCTGGCCATTCATCCCGCTGGACCAAAGCAGCACCTACGACACGATCCAGTGGCAGTGGCTGATGTACCGGCCGCTGTACATGTTCGGGGACAACGGCCAGTCGGTGGCGGTCAACTACCCGCTCTCGCCCGCCCAGGCGCCGGTGTACTCCGACGGCGGCAAGACCGTGACGATCACCATGAAGGGCTGGAAGTGGAGCAACGGCGAGACCGTCAACGCCAGCGACCTCATCTTCTGGCTCAACATGTTCAAGGCGGAGAAGGCCAACTTCTACGGCTACTCGCCCGGTCTGGCGCCGGACAACATCCTCTCCTACTCGGCGAGCGGGCCGAACACCGTGGTGATGCATCTCAACCAGGCCTATTCCAGCATCTGGTTCACCTACAACCAGCTGGCCGAGTTCACTCCCATGCCGATGGCCTGGGACGTCACCTCGCTGAGCGCCAAGGCGGGCAGCGGCGGCTGCACCACCGACACCGCCGCGGACAAGTGGGCCAAGTGCGTCGCGGTCTACAGCTTCCTCGCCGCCCAGACCAAGGCAACCAGCAGCTACGCGACCAGCGCGATCTGGGGGGTGGTCGACGGCCCGTGGAAGACCAGCGCCTACAACACCAACGGCAACATCACAATGGTGCCCAACCCGGCGTACTCCGGCTCGCCGAAGCCGAGCCTGGCGTCGATCAAGTTCGTGCCGTTCACCGACCTCTCGGCCACCTACACCGCGCTTAAAACCGGCCAGCTAGACATCGGCCGGGTGCCGACGGCGGACCTGCCGCAGAAGCCGCTCAGCCAGAACGTACCGTCGGTCAACCCGCTGGGCAGCGGCTACACCCTGTCGGCGCAGATCCCCTTCGGCTACAGCTACTACGTCCCAAACATGAACAACCAGAAGACCGGCCCGATGTTCAAGCAGCTCTACATCCGGCAGGCGCTGCAGATGGTGATGGACCAGCCCGGCGACAGCACGGCGATCTGGCGGGGTTATGCGGTCCCGAATGGCGGCGCGGTCCCCGGCACGCCCGTGAACCAGTGGACCCCGCAGGTCCAGCAGGCCAACCAAAACCAGGGGCCGTACCCGTTCAGCATCACGAACGCCAAGAACCTGCTGACCAGCCATGGCTGGACGTTGACCAACGGCGTGATGACCTGCACTGACCCGGCCAAGTGCGGTGCCGGGATCGCGCAGGGCCAGCAGCTGGCGTTCACCATCTTCTACGCGACCGGCCAGACCGAGTTCAACAACACAGTGGCGAACTACAAGTCCGACGCCGCGCAGGCCGGGATCAAGGTCAACATCACCGCCGGGACGTTCAACGCGGTCGTCGGCGAGTCCACGCCGTGCAAGCCCGGGCCGAAGTGCACCTGGGACGTGCTGTGGTGGGGGAGCTGGGGCTACAACGGGCCCGGCTTCGAGCCGACCGGCGAGCCGCTGTTCCAGACCGGCGCCGGCTCCAACTCCGGCAGCTACTCGGACTCGAAGATGGACCAGCTGATCAACGCCACCCACACCAGCAGCAGCATGGCGGTGTTCCACGACTACGCCACCTACGCCGCCCAGCAGCTGCCGAACATCTACACGCCGGTGAGCATCCGGATCTACGCGGTCAACAGCAAGCTGCAAAACGCCGTCTTCACGAACCCGCTGTACACCATCCTGCCCGAGTACTGGTACTGGACCAAGTAACCAGAGCGGGCAGCCCCGGCCGCGGCACCGCCTCAGCGCGGCGGTGCCGCGGCCGGCGCGAGAAAGGACACCATAGCCGTGGTCGGTTACCTGATCAGGCGGACCGGGCAGGCGATCATCGTCCTGTTCATCGTGACCGTCAGCACGCTGGCTCTGGTCCACCTGTTCCCCGGCGGCCCGGTCCATGCGCTGCTCGGCCCGCGGGCCACCCCGCAGCAGATCGCCTACTACAACCAGCTCTACGGCTTCGACAAGCCGTTCTACGAGCAGTACATCAAGTGGATCGGCCAGCTGCTGCACGGGAACTTCGGCTTCTCGGACAAGCTCAACCAGTCGGTCGCCAGCCTGATCGCCCAGGACCTGCCCAAGACCGTGATCTTGGTAGGCCTCGGCACCGTCATCTCGCTGACCTTCGGCATCCCGCTCGGGGTCTACCAGGCGGTGCGCCGGTACACCTTGGGCGACTACGTGCTGACCGGCATCTCGTTCCTCGGCTACGCGACCCCCACGTTCTTCGTCGGCTTGCTGCTTGTCGACTGGTTCGCCGTCCAGACGCGCATCTTCCCGCCGTTCGCCCCGCAGGCCAGCACGGTCGCGGGCATCCTGGCCAACCCGCGTGCGCTGGTCCTGCCCGTGTTCACCTACGCGTTCCTGCTCTACGCGCTCTGGTCTCGGTACATGCGCTCGTCGGTGATGGACAACCTGGTACAGGACTACGTGCGCACCGCCCGCGCCAAGGGCGCCAGCGAGCGCCGGGTGATCTGGGGGCACGTCTTCCGCAACTCGCTGGTCAGCATCGTCACGCTGCTCGGCCTGCTGCTGCCCACCCTGGTGGCCGGCGCGATCTTCACGGAGGTCGTTTTCAACTACCCGGGCATGGGCCTGGCCTTCTACACCGCGGCGCTGAACGTGGACTACCAGGTGCTGCTCGGGTTCACCGTGCTAGCCACGCTGGCGGTGGTCATCGGGAACACGCTGGCTGACATCGGCTATGCGATCCTTGACCCGAGGGTGAGGTACAGCTAGATGTCCATGATCACCCCGCCGCCGGAATTTCCCCATGCCACCGCCGCGCCGAAGGAACCGTCCCACCCCGCGGGCATGCTAGCGCCCGAGCGGGCCGCCGAGCTCGGGCTGGCGCCGCCCGGCAAGCCGCGCGGCCTGGCCCGCCGCGCCTGGGAAGTGTTCACGGAGAACAAGCTCGCCCTTGCCGGCCTGGCCTTCTTGATCTTCATCGTGCTGTTCTGCTTCGTCGGCCCGCTGTTTTACCGCACCAATCAGGTGAACACCGACCTGTCCCAGTACCTGTGCCGACCGTCGGGCGAGCACCTGCTCGGCTGCAACGACCTGGGGTATGACCAGCTGGGCAGGCTGATGGTCGGCGGGCAGACCTCGCTGGAGGTCGGGGTCGCCGCCGCGCTGATGGCGGTCCTCTTCGGCGCGCTGTACGGGGCGCTCTCCGGCTTCGCCGGAGGGGCCGTGGATGCCGTCCTGATGCGCGTCGTCGACGCCGGGCTCTCGCTGCCCTACCTCATGGTGATCATCATCCTGTCGGTGATCTTCCACCCGAACCCCGCCACCATGGTCTTCATCATCGCGGTGTTCTACTGGTTCGGCCCGGCCCGGCTGGTGCGCGGCGAGACGCTAACCCTGCGCACCAGGGAGTACGTGCAGGCGGTTAAGGTGCTCGGCGGGGGCCAGCTGCGGTCGGTGACCAGGCACATCCTGCCGAACGCCATCGGCGTGATCATCGTGCAGGCCACGTTCGCCGTCGCGGACTCGATCCTCATCCTGTCCGGGCTCGGCTTCCTCGGGCTCGGAGTGTCCCCGCCCGCGACCGACTGGGGTTCGATGCTTTCCGGCGGGCTGAACTACATCCAGAGCGGCAACTACTCGTGGCTGATCTACCCGCCCGGCATCTGCATCATCTTGACCTGCATCTCGTTCAACTTCATCGGCGACGCGCTCCGCGACGCGTTCGAGACCCGGCTGCAGCGCCGGTAGGAGGGGCTCCGTGACGGCGCTACTACAGGTCGAGGACCTGCGCACCCACATCCAGCTCAAGGAGGGCGTGGTCCACGCAGTGGACGGCGTGACGCTGCACGTCGACCAGGGCGAGACACTTGGCGTCGTGGGCGAGTCCGGCTGCGGCAAGACGATGACCGCGTTGTCGATCATGAACCTGCTCCCGGTCGGCGGGCGTATCGTCGGCGGGTCCATCACGCTCGGCGGGCGGACGATCAGCGATCTGGACGACGAAGCCATGCGCGACGTCCGCGGCAACGAGATCGGCATGATCTTCCAGGACCCGCTGACCTCGCTGAACCCCAGCCACACGGTGGGCGCGCAGATCGCCGAGACGGTGCTGCTGCACCGTGGCGTGACCCGGAAGGAGGCGACCAGCCGGGCCGTCGAGGTGCTGGAACTGGTCGGGCTGCCGCGAGCGCGGGAACGGATCCACGAGTACCCGCACCAGTTCTCCGGCGGCATGCGGCAGCGCGTGATGATCGCGATGGCTCTGGCCTGCCAGCCCAAGCTGCTAATCGCCGACGAGCCGACCACCGCGCTGGACGTGACCATCCAGAAGCAGATCCTCGAGCTCATTGACGACCTGCGGCGCCGCCTGGGCATGGCGGTCATCCTGGTCACCCACGACCTGGGCGTGATCGCCGGGCGCGCGGACCGGGTCGCCGTCATGTACGCGGGCAGGATAGTGGAGACCAGCCCGACCGGCGCGCTGTACGACAACCCCCGGCATCCGTACACCGAGGCGCTGTTCCAGGCGCTGCCGGAGAACGCGGCGGAGACCAGGGAGCGGCTGTACTCCATCCTCGGCGCGCCGCCGGACCTGGTCCATCCGCCCGACGGATGCCGCTTCGCACCGCGCTGCCGGTACGCCGCCGATCGGTGCCGGGCGGAGGACCCGGTGCTGTCCGGGGAGAGCACCGCGCACACCTACGCGTGCTTCTTCCCGGTCAGCGCCGGGGAGAAGACGGAGGCCGACAGGCTCGTGGTGGCCGGCACCGAGCAGGAACAAGAGCCGCAGGCCGTTACCCTCCCGCCGGTCGGCGAGGTGGTGCTGTCCGCCAGAGACCTAGTCAAGGAGTTCCCGGTGACCAGGGGCGCGGTGCTGCAGCGCAAGGTCGGCATGGTGAGCGCGGTCGCGGGCATGTCGTTCGACATCCGCCGCGGCGAGACGCTGGGCTTGGTCGGGGAATCCGGCTGCGGCAAGACCACCGTCGGCCGGATGCTCGTCGGGCTGGAGAAGCCGACCGCCGGGGTCATCCGGTTCAGCGGCAAGGACATGGCCAAGAGCAGCGGCCGGCAGTACCGGCGGGAGCGCCGCGAGATCCAGTACATGTTCCAGGACTCCTACGCCTCCCTGGACCCGAGGATGCGGGCCGGGTCCATCCTGCGCGAGCCGATGATCGTGCAGCGGGTGGGCTCCCGCAAGCAGCAGCTGGCCAAGGTCAAGGAGATGCTCGGCCGCGTCGGGCTGCCGGAGTCTGCCATGGACCGGTACCCGCACGAGTTCTCCGGCGGGCAGCGGCAGCGGCTCGGCTTCGCCCGCGCGCTCATGCTCGACCCGCAGCTGATCGTGGCCGACGAGCCGGTGTCCGCGCTCGACGTGTCCATCCAGGCGCAGGTGCTGAACATGATGCGGGACCTGCAGCAGCAGCTGCGCCTGACGTACCTTTTCATTTCGCACGACCTGTCGGTGGTGCGGTACCTGTCCAATCACATCGGCGTGATGTACCTCGGCAAGCTGGTCGAAATCGGCACCGCGGACGAGGTATACCTGCGGCCCGCGCACCCCTACACCAAGGGCCTGATCGAGTCCGCGCCCACCGCGGACCCGGAAGCCGAGCGGGCCAAGACCCACGAGGGCATCTCTGGCGAGCTGCCCAGCGCGCTGCACCCGCCGTCCGGGTGCCGGTTCCGCACCCGGTGCCCGCTGGCCCAGGAGATCTGCGCCACCGTGGAGCCGGAGCTGAAGCCCTACGGCCTGCCCAACCACCTGGCCGCCTGCCACTTCGCCCTCCAGCCCCCGGCCGAGGTCCTGGCAGCGACCACCGAGCACGTCCCCTGAGTTAGTACCAGCCACGCCCGACCCGCACCGCCGGCCCGGCCTGGACCTGGCCGGAGGACACGAACGGCGCGGGGACGACGAGCTCGACGTTGCGGTCCTCGATGCTGCCACGCCGGACGTCGGTCCGGTCCTGCCAGTCGTTGGCGGCCAGCTCGCGGGACAGGGCCGCCAGCGCAGTGGTGGTCGACAAGCCGCCGGGGGTGACCGGGCCCGCGTGATCGAGGATCGTGCCGAACACCGACAGCGTCCCGTCCAGGTTGTCGACGATCTCGACAATCCTGGACTGCTCGGGCCAGTCGATGTGGGCGGCGGTGTTGAGCTCCCAGAACCCGCCGCCGACGGCGGCCCCGGCCGCACGAGCATGCGGGATGACCTGGTTGCGGTGGGTGTGCCCGTTCACCCACAACACCGCGTTCGGGTAACGCAACAGCAGCGCGGCGACCTGCTCACCGCCGATGCGGCCGCTGCCTGCGGGCACGTTGCCCATCGTGCCGATGGTGTGGTGGCTGAAGATGACCGCGAGTTTGTCATGGCGTCCCGGGCGGGTGACGATGTCACCGCCCGGCGAGAGCCACCGGCTGCTCACGGCCTGCAGCTGGGCCTCCAGCCAGGCCAGCTGGCCGGGATCGAGCGACCCGTCCGGGCCGCCTGAGCTGACCACGGTGTCGAGCACGATCCCGTGGATCAGACCGACGTCGAACGTGTAGTACGCGGTCCCCTGGCTGATGTTGGCGGCGGTGAACCCGTGCCCGACCGGGGTCCCCGTCGTGTTGAAATGCTCGGTGACGGTGGTTGTGCGGTCGATGATCCTGCGGGCCGCATCGGGCGTGACGATCCGCCGGCCGCCCTGGGACAGCTCCAGGTTGACCGCGGCCGCGTCCTCGTGCAGCAGCCCGACGATGAACGCGACCTGTGCGCTGACCGGCTGGGCCAGGACCGACGCCGGAAGGCCGGTCAGCTTCAGCGGCCCCGTGGCCAGCTGCTCCAGCAGCGCGGTCCTGGGCACGTTGCCCTGCACCAGCCCGTCGTGGTTGCCATAGGCGGCATACCAGGGCATGCCCAGGCCGATCGCCTGGAACGGCGCCCGCGCCGCGTCCAGCAGCCCGGGAACGGCCGGGAAGCCGAAGGCTGACGACGGGGTGCCGAAGCCGCTTTCCGGATGCCAGAAGTACGGGTCAGGCGCGACGTCGTCCATCACGCCCTCGTACCGGGCGGGATCTCCCGAGTCCGGGCGGATCATCTGCCCGTCGAGCAGGTCGATGTACCAGCGCAGCTCGTTGAACTGGCAGTTGTCGGTGTTGTCGCCAGTGACGATCGTGAACTGCAGGGGGCGGCCAGTGGCCGGGCCGCGCCGCACCTGCCGCAGCCGCGCCACCATGGCGTCGCCTACCTGCGCGCTGAGCAGTTCCTGGGGACGGTACGCGCTTATCAGATCGGACAGGCCGGGAATGCTGCCGTAGCTGTCGAAGAACTCAAAGCGAGCGGGCGACTGCACGTCCATGACGTGGATATCGGTGAGCTGCGCGAAACACGCCAGAACCCGCGAATCACCGCCGGCCGGGAGCCCGCCCAGGTCGGTCCGGCGAAGGTACGGCTCGCCTGGCCCGGCCGCGAGCCTCGCATAGCCGCCAGCGCCCGCCGTGCCCCGCACGACGACCTGCTCCAGCGTCGTCCCGGCCACCGAAGGCGCCGGGAGCGCAAGGGCGGGGCGGGCTGTAAACGGATCGAGGCCTGCCAGCGCGGCCGTTCCCGCCGCGCCGACCACTCCGCCGAGGAAAGCACGCCGCGTCACGCCCATCTGGTCCCTCCCCTTCACCCCGGTAGTGCCACCTAAGCACCAGCTGGGGGAAGTGTCGAGCCACTTGCGGAATAACCCGTTTCATTCCTGGCAGGCGTCGCGAACACTTAGCGGGAAGGGCATCGTCTGGCTGTGCAGGACCTCCACTTACAGTGCCCGCGCGTAGAAGCAGTTGTCGCCGGTCTCCGGGTAATCGGCGAACGGCCCGGTGGGGACGAATCCGGCCGACTCGTACAGCGCCCGCGCCGCGGCGAACCCTGGGGTGGTCCCGGTCTCGAGCAGCACCCGCCGGTAACCGCGCGCCCGCGCGGTATCGAGAAGGTGGCTGAGCAGCGCCCGGCCCACGCCGCGCCCCCGCGCCTCGGCCGTGGTGTGCATCGACTTGACCTCCGCGTGCGCCACGTCGAGTTCCTTGATCGCCGCCACGCCGAGCACCGTGCCGCCGTCCCGGTAGCTGACGAACGTCACCTGCGGGTGGAGCAGCCCGTCCACATCGAGCGCGAAGCTGTGCTCGGGCGGCGTCTCGCTCAGGCAGAACGCCAGGTGGCGCTCGAGGACGGCCCGGACCTCGGGCCTGCGCGGGTCGTCGGTGATGATCTCGCCAGCAGTCACCGAAGCAGTGTATGAGGCCGGCATATGCGCCTTAACAGGCAGTTAACACAGCGGGCCGATCCACTGGTAACGGTTCCATAAAGACGCGGCCGGCGGATGAGGGCAAAGGCTAGTCCCGCGAGCCGGAGAAGATCCGCAGGAAGAACCAGAACACGTTCAGGATGTCCAGGAAGATCGACGCGGCGATCAGCGGCGCCGAGTCGAGCCCCTGGGAGCGGCGCAGCCGCTGGAAGTCGGCGGCCGTCAGCCCGGCGAACACGACGAGGCCGAGCACCGCCCAGATCAGCGAAGCGTGCGGAATGTGCACGAAGATCAGCACGATCCCGGCGAGCAGCAGCACGATCAGCCCGATGAACGACATCCGCCGCCACGCCGACAGGTCCCGCTGCGTCAGGTAACCGAAGGCGCCGAACGCGCCGACGAACAGCGCCGTCGCCCCGCCGGCCTGCCACAGGATCGCCGGGTCGGTGGTGGCGTACCAGACCAGTGTCGGCGCCGACGCCACTCCCATCAGCACGCCGAAGATCACCAGCAGCACCGTGGCGGCCCCCGCGGACCGCCGCGCCGCGAAGTTCATGATCATCAGCACCACGAAGGCGGCGATCCACGAGACGATCACCGCCCCCTGCGACAGGTTCCGCCCCGCGTAGGCTCCGGCGGCGAAGAACCCGGCCGTCAGCGCGACAAGGCCCATGGCCTGGCCGAACAGCGTCGCCGTCCGCCCCGGTGCCGCATACCCTCGGTAAGCGATATCCGAGTACATAACGTCCATTCTCCTCAGTGCGCTCGCCTGAACGGTCAAGATCGAGCCACATATGCAGAACGGATGCTTGTTCCACCGTGTTCCGGCCACCGCCGCCTAGTCGAGCGGCGGGTCCGAGTGGGCGGTGACGAGCACCGGGTAGCTGAGCCGGTCGCGGACCGCGACGACACCCTCCATGTGCCGGGCCGCCTCGATGATGTCGTGGCCCGTCACGGCGGTCTCGGGCGAGCCTCCGATGGTGACGATCCCGTCCTTGACGGTAACGTCGAACCGGCTGGGATCGCACGCGAACGTGCCGAGGATCAGCTCCTCGGTAATCTCACGCTCAATCGCCAGGTCTGGCCGGCGGTACACGCTCAGCACGTCGGAGCGGGTCACGATGCCGATGAGGGTCCCGTCCTCACTGACCACGGGAAGCCGCTTGACCCGCTTGTTGTACATCAGCCGGGCCGCGTGGCTGACCGGCTCGTCCGGGCCTATGGTCACGGCCGGCCTGCTCATCAGGTCCGCCGCGGTGAGCCCGGTCACCTGCGCGCGCACGTGCCGCTGGGCCAGGCCCCGCAGCACTCCCGGCACGGTCCCCTCGAGCGCCTCCTTGACCAGCAGGTCGCTCTCCGAGACGATCCCGACGACCTTGTCGTCCTCGTCGATGACAGGGAACGCGCTGACCCGCTGCTCGTGCAGCATGGCCGCCATCTCCTTGTAGCCCGCGGTCGGCCGGACGGCCATCACGTGGGTGCTCATGACGTCCTTGACGGTGGAGCTCATTGCTTTGCCTCCTGTCCCCGCTTGCCGCGTCAGGCCATGTCGGCCGGGACGACCACGACGGGGCAGTGCGCGTGGTGGGTGACGTGGGTGCTGACCGAGCCGAGCAGCAGCCGCTTGAACCCGCCGGCGCCGCGAGCCCCCACGACGAGCAGGTCCGCATCTTCGGAGGCATTGAGCAGTTCCTCGGCCGGCAGGCCGGTCACCGCGCGGACCGTGACCGACGGCGGCCGCGATCCCGCGGCGAACTCGCCGAGGACCTCGTCCGTCTCCTTCTGCACTTCCTTACGAGCTTGTTCGGTGAGGGCCGGGTCCCCTGAGTACAGGACAGGCCCGCCCCAGTAGCCCGCTACTGCCTGGTGGACGGTGAGCACGGTGAGCGGCACGCGCCGCGTCGCGGCCTCGCTGACGGCCCACTCCAGTGCCCGGCGGGAATGGCGTGAGCCGTCGACACCGACGATGATCCCTGGCATCTTGTTCTCCCTACGCTGGCCATTATCCTCACGATCAACGCTAGGTTTCGTGACCACGCGTGGTCAGGGGCGCACATCCCGCTGTCTAGGGCCGTCGGGCCGGCCCTGGCCGGGACGAACGTCCTTGCCGTACCGTGAATACCCCTAGGCTGGAACTAAGGTGACCCGTCCGGCGCCGAAGTTCGGGCCGGACACGACGGGCGAGGGTGAGCGCGATGACAAGCCAGGCGGACGGCGACGGCGGCACGACGGCGCGGCAGATCGCCGTGTTCCTGCTTGATGACCATGAGGTGGTCCGCCGGGGCGTGCGCGACATGCTCGAGGCGGAGCCGGACATCAAGGTCGTCGGCGAGGCGGGCACCGCGTCCTCCGCGCTTGCCCGCATCCCCGCGCTGCGGCCCGATGTGGCCGTGCTCGACGTCCGGCTGCCGGACGGCGACGGCGTGACGGTGTGCCGGGAGATCCGCTCGCGGATGCCCGAGGTGGCGTGCCTGATGCTGACCTCGTTCAGCGACGACGACGCCCTGTTCGACGCCATCATGGCGGGAGCGGCCGGGTTCGTGCTCAAGCAGATCAGGGGCACCGACCTGATCGGCGCGGTCCGCACGGTGGCCGCCGGCCAGTCGATGCTCGACCCGGGCGCCGCTGCCCAGGTCATGGCCAAGCTGCGCGGCCAGCGGGACAAGCGTGACCCGCTGGCCAGCCTCACGCCGCAGGAGCGCAGGATCCTGGAACTGATCGGTGAGGGCCTGACGAACCGGCAGATAGGCGAGCACCTGTTCCTCGCGGAGAAGACCGTGAAGAACTACGTGTCCGCGCTGTTCGCCAAGCTCGGCATGGAACGCCGCACGCAGGCGGCGGCCTACGCGGTCCGCGTCTTCGGCGAGTCCGGTGACGGGCACGGTCATGGCCGAGGACCTGCCAGTTAGGGACTTTATTCCCTCCGCCGGCGCCCCCGGGTGCGGGCATCCTGCATGCTATGGACTTCGAAGGCACGACGCTGGAGCAGCTGTCGCGGGACGAGTGCCTGCGACTGGTGAGACAGGTGCCGCTTGGCAGGATCGTCTACACGCGCCAGGCGATGCCCGCGGTCGAACTGGTGAACTTCGCGCTTGACCACGGCGACATCGTCATCAGGACCGACTCGAGCGGAAAGCTCGCCGCCGCGACCCGCGGCGCGGTCGTGGCCTTCGAGGCGGACAACGTGGACGACGTCACCCATGCGGGCTGGAGCGTGACCATCGTCGGGTACTCCCGGGCGGTGACCGACGGCGCGGACATCCGCCACCTGGAGCAGTGCGGCCTCGTCCCGTGGGCGCCAGGGAAGCACGACCACTTCATCCGGATCTCCCCGGAGATCGTGAACGGACGGCGGATCGCCGCCAGTGCGCCGACAGGAGACGGAGATGCGGGTTCTTTCTGAACGGCAGCTGGCGATCGTGCTGGGCGGGCGGGCTGGCACGCCGCGGGTCGTGGCCGGCGGCAACTTCGCCACCCCGTGGCGGGCGCTGGCCGTGCTCGACGGCACGATCGACCGGTACCGGCTTTTCGTGCTGAACGCGCAGCCGGGCATGCCGGACCGGGAAGGGGTGACGCTTGAGTCGCCGTTCGTAGGGCCCGGCATGCGCGGCCGCGGGCGGCTGAGGTACTTCCCCTGCCGGCTGTCGCTGCTGCCCGCGCTGCTTGCCAGCGCCCTGCCGCCGGACATCGTGCTGGTGCAGACGTCGGTACCGTCGGACGGCAGCGTCTCGCTCGGCACCGAGGTGAACATCCTTCCCGCGGCGATTGAGGCCGCCCGGGCTCGCGGCGGGCTGGTGATAGCGCAGCTCAACCCCCGGGTCCCGTACACCTACGGTGACGCGGTCCTGCCCTGCGACGCTATCGACTACGCGATCGAGGCGGAGGCGCCGCTGGCGGGACCGCCGGAGCGGCCCGCGACGGAAACATCCGCCCTGATCGGTGACCGGGTCGCCACGCTCATCGGCGACGGCGCGACGCTGCAGGCGGGCATCGGCGCTGTCCCCGACGCCGTGCTGGCCGGGCTGCACCGCAGGCGCGGGCTAGCCGTGTGGTCGGAGATGTTCAGCGACGGGGTGCTCGGCCTCGCCAAGGCGGGCGCCCTTGACCCGGGCCAGCCCGTCACCGCTTCGTTCGCGTTCGGCAGCCCGGACCTGTACGCCTGGCTGGACCGCAACCCGGACGTGCGGATGCTGCGCACCGAGACGGTGAATGACCCGGCGCGTATCGCCCGGTGCCGCCAGATGGCCTCGGTCAACAGCGCGCTTGAGGTGGACCTGCTCGCCCAGGCCAACGCCACCTGGGTCAACGGCCGGGTCCACTCCGGGTTCGGCGGGCAGACCGACTTCGTGGTCGGGGCACTGCACTCCCCGGGCGGCCAGGCGATCATCGCGCTGCCGTCGTGGCACCCCAAGGCGGACAAGTCCACCGTGGTGCCGAGGCTGGACGGGCCGGTGACGTCCTTCCAGCACAGCTACATCGTCAGCGAGCAGGGCACCGCGGTGATCTGGGGCCACGACGCGTCCGCCCAGGCGGAGCAGATCATCGGCCAGGTCGCGCACCCCGCGGTGCGGGAAGAGCTCAGGGAGGCGGCGGTATCCCTCGGCCTGCGCTCGTTGAGCGGTTAACCGTCCTGCTCAGCCGCGATCGCCGGTACCCGCCACTCCAGCCGGGTGCCCGGCCGTGCGGCGCCGGGCTCGACCGCGTTCAGCCGCATCTCGCCGCCGAGCGCCACGGCGCGCTCCGTGAGGTTGCGCAGGCCGCTGCGACGGGGGCCCGCGGGGATGCCCGTCCCGTCGTCGGTCACCGTCACGGTCAGGAACCCGTCGTCACCGATGTCCACCGTCACGTCTGCCCGGGTGGCGGCCGCGTGCCTGGCCACGTTCGACAGCGCCTCGCGGAGCACGATCGGTGCCTGCTCGGCCAGCTCCTCCTTACCGAGCGCGCGCAGCCCCGGGCCGAGCCGCAGCGACGGAGCGAAGCCGAGCATTTCCGTCATCTCCTCCACAAGCTGGACGATGCCGGCGCGCGGGTCCGGCGATACATCGGCGTCCCGCGCCTGGAGCGCGAAGATGGCGCCGCGGATCTCCCTGATGGTCTCGTCCATGGCGTCCACCGCGCGGGTGACCCGGTCCGCGACCTCGGACCGGCCGATCAACGGCATGGTTCCCTGCAGCGACATCCCGGTCGCGTACAGCCGCTGGATGACCAGGTCGTGCAGGTCACGGGCGATCCGGTCCCTGTCCTCGTAGACCGACAGGCGCTCGGCCTCCGCCCGGCTGGCCGCCAGCTCGAGCGCGACGCCCGCCTGCGCGGCGAAGGAGGCCGCGAAGGCCGCCTCCGCCTGGGGGAAGGGCCTCCGGCCGTGGCGGCGGCCGATGGTGAACACGCCGCGGCGGCTGCCCGGAGCGCCGAGCGGGAGGATCACCGCGTGCCCGATGTGGCTCATCCCTTCCCGGGCCGCGGCGGAGGCGCGCTCGTCGGCGGCGAAGTCGGCGCTCGTCACTGGCTCGCCGGTGGCCAGTACCCGCCCGGACAGGGACTGGCCCGCCGGGAGGACAAGCCCGCGGACGGCCTCGGCCCCGTCACCGTCGGCGCAGGCGACCGTCAGCCGCTGCCCCTCCTCATCCGGCAGGGCGAGCACCACGAGATCGGCGTCCGACAGCTCTCGCGCCTGGCTGGTGATGCGCTCAAGGACCTGGTCCGCTTCGGCGCCGGACAGCAGCGCGGTGGTGAACTCGGCGCTCGCCTGGATCCAGCGCTGGCTGCGCCGGGCGGCCTCGTACAGCCGCGCGTTCTCTATCGCGATGCCCGCCGCGGCGCCGAGCGCGAGCAGGACTGCCTCGTCGTCCTCGGTGAACTCCCCGCCGCCGCGCTTGTCGGTGAGGTAGAGGTTGCCGAATACGTCGTCCCGCACCCGGACGGGGACACCGAGGAACGACCGCATGGCAGGATGCCCCTCGGGAAACCCCGACGACTCAGCGTGACCGGAGATGCGGGTAAGCCGCAGCGGCCGCGGGTCCTTGATCAGCTGGCCGAGCAGGCCATGTCCTTCCGGCCAGTGATCGATCTGGCGGATCTGCTCCTCGGTCAGGCCGACCGGGATGAACTCGGTGAGCCTGCCGCCGGCGACGACGCCGAGCGCGCCGTAGGTCGCGTCCACCAGCCGGGCCGCGGTCTCCACGATCCGCCGCAGCGTCGATTCCAGGTCAAGGCCGGAGCTGATGGCGATGACGGCCTCGAGCAGGCCGCGCATCTGGTCCCTTGCGGCCAGCACCACTTGCAGCCTGCTCTGCAGCTCCAACAGCAGCTCATCCAGTTGCAGTTGCGGAAGGAACTCCGGACGGCTCGCGGCATCAGACTCCACCCACTGCTCCTTCAGAAACGCGGTCATCAAGAGCGTACCGGCTGCCGCTGCCGCCGGGGATGGGTGCCCTGCTCAGCCCGTGGCGGAGGCTGCCATGGTGTCAGGGACGTCCGTGGTGTCCGAGACACCCACGGTCTCCGGGACGATGGCGACGGGGCCATGGGCGTGGCTGAGCACGGCATGCTGGATCCCGCCGATCGCGAGGCCGTGGCTGTGCCTGCCGATCACCACCAGGTCAGCGCGGCCCGCGTAGGCGGAGAGCACCCGGGCGGGATGGCCGTGCACCACGTCGCGCCGGACGGGCACGCCGGGGTACTTGGCCCGCCATGGCTCCAGCGCCTCGGCGAGGCTCCTGTCCGTCTCCGCCGCGAGCCGCTCGGCGTCGGCGGGCCGCCAGCTCGGGGCGGGGAGCGAGTTCCAGGAGTGGACGACGACCAGGGTCGCGTTACGCAGCGCGGCCTCGTCAAACGCGAAGTCCAGGGCCGCCGTGGCGTCCAGCGGGTCGCGGACCCCCACGACCACCTCACGGTGCACCGCACTTGTCTCCTCCCGGACCACGATCACCGGGCAGGCGGCGTGCATGGCCGCGTACCTGCTCACCGAGCCGAGCAGCATCTGCGCGAACCCCCCGGCGCCGCGGGCGCCCACCACCAGCATGAGCGCCCCCGAGCCGCTGGCGGTGACCGCGAGCGCGGGCGCGCCTGCTAGCAGGCTGGTGTCGATGAGCAGCCTGGGGCAGACTTCCTCCGACCGGGTGACGGCCGTGCCCAGCGCCCGGGCGGAGACAGCGGTCAACAGGTCGGCCACCGTCTGCGGGTCCGCATTGCGTGCGTGCATGCGGGGCGGCAGGACGGGCGCTGAGACGATCCGCAACGGGGCGTGGTGCCGGTGTGCCGCCAGCGCGGCCCATTCGACCGCGCGCAGCGATTCCTCCGAGCCGTCCACGCCCGCCACGACGGGCCTCGTAGCCATGGTTACCTCCTTGGCTTGCCGGCGGTCTCGCCTAGAGCTGGCTGCCCACGAGGGCGGCGAGGTCGGCGAGGCGGCAGGTGTATCCCCACTCGTTGTCGTACCAGCCGAACACCTTGACCAGCGTCCCTGAGGCCTGGGTCAACGGCGAGTCGAACACGCAGGACGCCGGGTCGCCGATGATGTCACGGGACACGATCGGGTCGGTGCTGTACCGCAGGATGCCCGCGAGGGGCCCGGCCGCCGCCGCGGCGAACGCCTCGTTCACCGCGCGGGCGGTCACCTCGGCAGCCACCACGACCGCCAGGTCGGTGAGCGACCCGTCCTCCACCGGCACCCGGACCGCCACCCCGTCCAGCCTCCCGGCCATCGCGGGGATGACCTCCCCGGTCGCGCGGGCCGCCCCGGTCGTGGTCGGCACGATGCTCAGCGCCGCCGACCTGGCGCGCCGCAGGTCCTTGTGCGGCCCGTCGAGCAGCATCTGGTCACCGGTGTAGGCGTGCACGGTGGTCATGAACCCGCGCTCCACGCCGAACGCCTCGTGCAGCACCTTGACCATCGGCGCCACGCAGTTCGTGGTGCAGGACGCGTTGGAGATCACGTCGTGGCGCAGCGGGTCGTAGGCACCGCTATTGACGCCGAGCACGACCGTGAGGTCGACGCCCTTGCCGGGCGCGGAGATCAGCACCTTCCGCGCCCCGCCCTTGAGGTGCGCGGCCGCTGCCTCGCGGCTGCGGAACTTGCCGGTGGACTCCACGACGACGTCCGCGCCGAGGGCGCCCCAGTCGATGGCCGCCGGGTCGCGCTCCGACAGCACGGCGATCGGCCGCCCGCCGACGATCAGCGCGTGATCGTCGAATTCCACCTTCTGGCCGAGCCGTCCGTAGGTGGAATCGAATTCCAGCAGGTGCGCCATCGTCCTGGCATCGGTGATGTCGTTGACCCCCACCACTTCCAGGTCCGTGCGCTCCGCCGCCAGACGGGTGAATGCCCGCCCGATGCGTCCGAAGCCGTTGATCCCGACTCTGGTTGCCATCTTTCCTCCCTGTTCCTCTCTTGCAGCCTCGTTCCGGTGCGGGCCGGCGGCTAGCGGCATTGGTCGTCAGTCGCTGGGACTTAAGGCCCGAATGGGGCCGAAGGTCCCGGCAAAGCCGGGCAAACGCCCCTGTCGCCGCTCCGGTGGCCGCGGGACCGTGAAGGTGACTGGCGGTATGGCGGGACGAGGTGAGACCGATGCGCGGCAGGCAGCGAAAGCCGTGGTCCACGCAGGCGGGCCGGTTCGTCCGCTTGTGGCGGCTCGACCGCAACCCGCTGCGGCGCCCGTCTGACCGGGTCGAGACCCTCGTGCTGATGCTGCTGGTGACCATGTTCCTGGTGGCCGCGCCGCTCGCCGGGCCGGCGGCGGGCGGGTGGGCGCGCGCGACGGCGCAGCGGGCCGAGCTCGCCCAGCAGGCGTCCCGGGTCCAGGTCACCGCCGTCGTCGTGTCGACACCGACGGCGCCGGTGGTAGCGCAAGGGGCCTTCGTGTCCACGGCGGAGGCACGCTGGACCGCGCCGGACGGCACGGTGGTGACGGCCATGGAAACAGTACCCGTCCGCACCAGCGTCGGCGCGAGGGTGCCCGTGTGGACGACCCGTGACGGTCAGCCCAGCTCGGAGCCGCTGAACGCCTCGCAGGTGGCCGCCCTGACGGTCCTCGCCAAGGTGGCGGGGGTAACCGGCGTGGCGATGGTGCTCACCCTGGCCGGCGTTATCGCCCGCTGGTCGCTGAACAGGCGCAGGCTGGCCGGCTGGGACGCCGACTGGCAGACAACCGGCCCGCGCTGGACGACCCGCGCGTGAGGGCCCGGTTCGCGGCTTTCGTGACCGACGCCCCGCCGGACGGGGACGTCTGGCCGTAACGAGCCGGCCAGCCGCGCGGGAAACTGGAAACCTAGGGAGAGGAAGTGACCACCATGTCCCGCACTGAAGCTCACCTGGACGGGATGCTCCGCCACCTGGGCGCCGCGTACTACGACTCGCTCAAGGGCCGGGCAACTCAGGCCGACGTGAACCGGGCCGTGGACAACGTGGCGGCGCACTTGAACGAGGCGGTCATGCGCACGGCATCGGATGCGGCGAATGCCGCCATGGTGCCGCACGCACGTGACGCCGGCCCTGACGGCGGCCTCCACGGCTGGTCCCGCCGGGTTGCCGACGTGATGGCGACCTCGGTGGTGACCGTTGACCGGGCCACCCCGTACAAGGAGATCGCCCAGCTGCTTGCGGAGCACCAGATCAGCGGCATGCCGGTGCTCAAGATGGGCCGCGAGGTGGTCGGCGTCGTGACCGAGGCCGACCTGCTCGCCGCGGAGACCAAGACGGCGAGCCGGCTGCGGTCTGCCCATCGTCTGAGCCTCCTGCGGTCCCGCGCGGAGCGGCACCCCGCGCTCACCGCCGGCGAGCTGATGACCTCGCCGGCCATCACCGTGGGCCCGCACGTGACCGTGCACGCGGCCGGCCGCGTGATGAGCGACCGCCGCGTCAGGCTGCTGCCGGTCGTCAACGAGCACAACGTCTTGATCGGCGTGGTCAGCCGCCGCGACCTGCTGTCCGTGTTCCTGCGCCCGGACGAGGACATCGCCGCCGACGTCCGCGCGGTGCTGCGCGAGATCCTGCTCGCCGAGCCCGGCGAGGCGGACGTTGCCGTGCGGGACGGGATCGTGACCCTCACCGGCACGCTTGACCCCACCACCGGGGCCCACGGTGACCTGATCCCGGTCGCGATCCGGCTGATGTGGGACGTCGACGGCGTCGTCGACATCTACGACCGGCTTGGCCAGTCCCAGCCCCTCACTCTCACGGAAAGGCAAGAACGATGAGCACCATCCTGCGACGGGACCCGAAGACCGTGATCCCGGACTTCATCGACTGGTTCGAGGAGCCCTTCCTGACGCTCAGGCCGTACCTGGCCCAGCCGATCAGGATCGAGGACTACACCGAGGACGGGCACTACGTGGTCCGGGCCGAGATCGCCGGGATCGACCCGGAAAAGGACCTTGAGGTCTCCGTCGACGGCGGCTACCTGTCGATCCGCGCGGCCCGGTCGAGCAAGGTCGAGGGCAAGCACCGCTCGGAGTTCCGCTACGGGTCGTTCGGCCGCACCCTTGAGCTCCCGCCCGGCGCGGACCCTGACGACGTGACCGCCGACTACACCCACGGCATCCTGACGATCAAGGTCGCCATCAAGGGCGAGCGGCACGAGGCCGTCAAGACGATCCCGGTCACCGTCGGCAAGAAGTGACCGCGCCCTAGACATTGGCCGGCCTCCCCCCGGGGCCGGCCAATGAACGTCTAGTGATAACGCGCCACGGGCCTCAGATGGCGTCGTCGTCCCGCTCGCCTGTCCGGACCCGCAGCGCGTGCTCTACCGGGCACACCCAGATCTTTCCGTCGCCGATGGCGCCGGTCCAGGCGGACTTCGCGATGGCATCCGCCACCGCCGTCGCCTCCTGGTCGCGGACGACGACGTCGAGGCGGAGCTTGGGGAGCAGGATGACCCCGCGCTCAGCGTTGACGGCTCCCGGCACATGGCCGTGCTGTTGCCCGAACCCTAGGACCTCGGTCACGGTCACGCCGCGCGCCCCCGCGTTGATCAGGTCGCGCGCAACATCGTCTGCCTTGTCTGCCCTGACGATCGCGGTGATTAGCTTCACGGCGCTCGCACCTCCTTCCGGCGGCCGTGCGCCGGGCGCCACCTGCGGCCGCCGGCGCGCATGTTCCGCCGTCCACCTTTCAGCGTTGCAGCCCCCGACCCGCGCTGTGCAGGGGCGTAGGTCCTGACTACTCGGTCGCTGCCTACCTTGATGGCGGCCGCAGGGCGGTCGCGCCGCACGGGGTTCACGGCGCGGCCCGCCCGGGCTAAAGGTCCCGGCTGAGCCGGGAGCTACGACCCTCCCGCGGCCGCCCCGGCGGCGGCAACCTGGACTGGGGAGGCCATACCGGACAGGTGAGGTGAGAACGATGGGCCGCCGGCAGCGAACGCCCAGGACGACACGCGCGGGCAGGCTTGTCCGCCGGTGGCGGCTTGACCGCAACCCCCTGCGGCGCGCTGCTGACCGCGTTGAGACCATTGTCTTGGCCCTGCTCGTCATGGCGTTCCTGGCCGGCGCGCCATTCGCCGCGGTCTTCTCGGGCGCGTGGGCGCGCGCGTCGGCCCAGCGGGCCGAGCTCGCCGGGCGGGCGTCCGAGTACCAGGTCACGGCCGTGGTCCTCACGTCGCCAGCCACGCCGGAGGCGGGCGCGGGGCAGCACGTACCGCAAGCTCAGGCTCGCTGGACGGCACCGGACGGCAGGGCGGTGACGGGCGAGATCCCCGTCTCCGCCAGCACCGAGGTCAGCGCCAAGGCGCAGATATGGACGACCCGCGACGGGCGGCTCAGCTCGCCGCCCATGACCGATACGCAGGTGGCGGCCAACGTCGTCTTCGGCGGGGTAGTCGGCGTACTCGCCGCGATAGCGGTGCTCGCCATGTCCGTCGCCATGGCCCGCTGGTGGCTGGACAAGCGCAGGCTGGCCGCCTGGGACGCCGAATGGCGGGCCGGACCGCGCTGGGCGACCCGGCGCTAGCAGCGCACGGGAGAGAAGCGAGCGCAGATGCCCTGTTCTAACCTGGCCGGCACCCCGGGGCCCGCCGTTACGTCAACCCAGTAGGGAGCATTCAATGCCGAAGTTCGTGTATGACCTCACCGAGGGCAACAAGGACATGAAGGACCTTCTTGGCGGCAAGGGCGCCAACCTCGCCGAGATGACGAATATCGGGCTTCCCGTACCGCCCGGCTTCACCATCACCACCGACGCCTGCCGTCACTACCTGCGGCACGGCTCTACCCCGGACGGGCTCGACGCGGAGGTCACCAGCCACCTCGCCGCCATCGAGAAGGCGATGGGCCGCACGCTGGGCGACCCGGCCGACCCGTTGCTTGTCAGCGTACGGTCCGGATCGAAGTTCTCCATGCCCGGCATGATGGACACCGTCTTGAACATCGGCCTGTCCGAGGACTCGGTGGGCGGGCTCGCCAAGCAGGCCGGCGACGAGCGGTTCGCGTGGGACGCTTACCGGCGGCTGATCCAGATGTTCGGCAAGACGGTCCTGGGGATCGACGGCGAGCGGTTCGAGGCCGCGCTCGACAGCGCGAAGCAGGCTCGCGGCGCCGCCTCGGATACCGACCTGGACGCCGAGGACCTGCGGGAGCTGACGCACGCCTACCAGCAGATCGTGCGCGAGCAGGCCGGCCGCGAGTTCCCGCAGGACCCGCGCGAGCAGCTAGACCTGGCGATCCGGGCCGTCTTCGGCTCGTGGAACGCCGACCGGGCCGTGCTGTACCGGCGGCAGGAGCGCATCCCCGCTGACCTTGGCACGGCGGTGAACGTGGTCGCGATGGTCTTCGGCAACCTGGGCGCCGACTCAGGCACCGGCGTGGGGTTCACCCGGGACCCGGCGACCGGCGCGCGCGGCGTCTACGGCGACTACCTGCAGAACGCGCAGGGCGAGGACGTGGTGGCGGGCATCCGCAACACCGTCCCGCTGCAAGACCTGGAGCGGATCGACAAGGCGTCCTACGACGAGCTGATGTCGATCATGGCCACGCTGGAACGCCACTACCGCGACCTGTGCGACATCGAGTTCACGATCGAGCGCGGCAAGCTCTGGATGCTGCAGACGCGGGTCGGCAAGCGGACGGCGGCGGCGGCGTTCCGGATCGCGGCCGAGCTGGTGGACGAGGGCCTCATCGGCATGGACGAGGCGCTCACCCGCGTCTCCGGTGCCGAACTCGCCCGGTTGATGTTCCCGACGTTCGACACAAGCGCGAACGTCACCAGGATCGCCACCGGAGTGAGCGCGTCGCCCGGCGCCGCTGTCGGCCGGGCCGTCTTCGACTCCGCCCGCGCCGTCGAGCTCGCGGACGCGGGGGAGTCGTTGATCCTGGTCCGCCGCGAGACCAACCCCGACGACCTGAACGGGATGATCGCCGCTAAGGGCGTGCTGACCAGCCGCGGCGGCAAGACCAGCCACGCGGCCGTCGTCGCCCGCGGCATGGGCAAGACGTGCGTCTGCGGTGCCGAGCAGCTCGACGTGGACACCGCGGCCAGGAAGTTCACCACGCCCGCCGGCCTCACGGTCGCCGAGGGCGACGTGATCTCCATCGACGGCACCAGCGGCGAGGTATACCTCGGCCAGGTGCCGGTGGTGCCTTCCCCGGTCGTGCGCTACTTCGAGGGCGAGCTGAGCCTGGACGCCGGCGAGGCAGGCGAGCTCGTCGCCGCGGTGCACCGGATCATGACGCACGCCGACACCAGGCGCCGGCTTGGCGTGCTCGCGAACGCGGACAACGGCCCCGACGCCGCCCGGGCCCGCCGCTTCGGCGCCGAGGGAATTGGCCTGGTCCGTACCGAGCACATGTTCCTCGGCGAGCGCCGCCAGCTGGTCGAGGACCTCATCCTCGCCGAGACCGACGACGACCGCCAGCGTGCCCTGGCCGCCCTCGAGACGCTGCAGACCGGCGACTTCGTGGAGATCCTCACGGCGATGGACGGCCTGCCGGTGACGATCCGCACGATCGACCCGCCGCTGCACGAGTTCCTGCCCGACCTCACGGACCTGTCAGTGAAGGTCGCCCTTGAGGGCGACAAGGCCACCGCCAAGGAAAAGCGGGTCCTCGCCGAGGTCCGCCGGATGCACGAGCAGAACCCGATGCTCGGCCTGCGCGGCGTCCGGCTCGACCTGGTCATCCCTGGCCTGTTCAGCATGCAGGTCCGTGCGATCGCGCACGCCGCCGCGCAGCTCAAGCGGGCGGGCAAGGACCCGCGCCCGGAGATCGAGACCCCGCTCGTGGCCGCCGTCCAGGAGATGGAGACCGCCCGCGGGCTGACGGAGCAGGTCCTGCGGGAGGTCGAGGCGGAGACGGGCACCGAGCTGCGCATCCCGATCGGCACCATGATCGAGGTGCCCAGGGGAGCGCTGACCGCGGGCGCGATCGCCCGCAGCGCCGAGTTCTTCTCCTTCGGCACGAATGACCTGACGCAGATGACCTGGGGCTTCTCCCGGGATGACGTCGAGGCCGCGTTCTTCGGCAAGTACCTGCAGCTCGGCATCTTCGGCGTCTCCCCGTTCGAGACGATCGACCGCGAGGGTGTCGGCCAGCTCGTCGAGCTCGCGGTCAGGGCAGGCCGGGCAGCCAGGCCTGGCCTGGTGATCGGCGTGTGCGGCGAGCACGGCGGTGACCCGGACTCGGTGCACTTCTTCCACGAGGTAGGCCTGGACAACGTGTCCTGCTCGCCGTTCCGCGTCCCGGTCGCCCGCCTTGAGGCGGGGCGCGCGGCGGTTACGAGCGGCGGCAGCGACACCAGGTGAGGTGACCGGGGGCTCAGCCCTCGGCGAGGTACCCGTACCTGCGGGCAAAGGCCTCCGGGGTGAGCCCGGAGGCCTGCGCGATCGGGCCGAGCCGCTCCGGGTCCGCGAGATCCGAACGGTCCAGCCGGATCATGTACTCGCGCGCCACCCGGTAGGAACTGGACTCCACGTTGACCTGCCGGATCCGCACCCGCCCGGTCTCCGGGTCGCTGAACGACCCGAAGGGCAGCGGCACCAGGTTGCCGTCCTGGATGGTGATCATGCCACCGGGCTCGCCCGCCTCAAGTGCCTGCTTGAGGTAGGCGACGGCGCTGTAGCCGAGGTCGCGGGTGTACTCGATGTCGAACGGGATCGGGGGCGCGCACCGGAGCTCGTAGCCGATGTTCTTGCCCTCGACCGTGACCTTGTCCCCGCGCTCCCGGAAGCGGTCCTTCACCTGCTTCGCCAGCAGGCGGTCGAGTTCGAGCTCGGCCAGCCGGATGTGACCGTGCTCGTCGTGCTCGACGTCCGGCATGGCCTCGCGCAATTCGTCCTGGGGCAGGCGCAGGCCGATGCCCTCGGCGAGCACCGCCACGCCGAACGGCCGGCCGTGGGCGGCCCGCTTCAGCATGGCGGTCTCCAGGACATCCACCAGGCGCGACAGCCGGATCGGCTCGTCGCGGGGGAACTCCTCGGCGATCAGCGTGAGGGTGGCCCCGGCCGCCTTGCCGATGCCGAGGGCGAGGTGCCCGGCCGAGCGGCCCATGGCCACCACCAGGTACCACCGCCGGGTGGTCATCGCGTCGGTCATCAGGTTGTTGACCACCTGAACGCCCACGCTCCTTGCCGTCTCGAAGCCGAACGTCGGCGTGCCGCCCGGCAGCGGCAGGTCGTTGTCGATGGTCTTGGGCACGTGCGCCACCCGCAGGGCGCCCCCCGCCGCCTCGGCCAGCCGGGACGCCGAGAACGCGGTGTCGTCCCCGCCGATTGTCACCAGCGCGCCGACCTCCAGCTTGCGCAGCGACTCAAGGCAGGCGTGCAGCCGCCAGTCCGGGTCGGCCGCACCGGGGTCGCGCACCGTCGGGTTTGCCCGCGAGGTCCGCAGGACCGATCCGCCCTGGACGTGAATCCTCGACACGTCCGTGATGGACAGGGACCGCACCCCGTCGGTCCGGCCCTCGATGAGGTGCTCGAAACCGTCCATGATGCCGACGACGTCCCACCCGGACTTACGGGCCTCGATCGTGGCCGCGGAGATGACGGAGTTCATTCCGGGCGCAGGACCGCCGCCGCACAGGATGCCCATTTTCACGAGGTCATCGTTCCAGTATCGGAATGCCCCTGGCAAGCAAGGTCCGTGCCGTCGGCTGCCGTTCGTCACCCCTGTTGGATTCCTTCGGCCCTGGCGCCAGACCGGGCCTGGCAGAAGCCTTGGAAGTGTCAGCGGATCTCGGGAAGAAGGGGGAGATCCCTGGCTTGTTCGGCGGCCTGTACCGGAAGTACACCGATGAGGCCAAGGTCGTCGAGGAGCAGACACCGGGCCTGCGGCGCGCAGCCTGACGTTCGCGTGCTTGCCCGCCGCCGGCTGCCGCCCGCGGCGGCTGAGACCGGCGCCGGCGCCGCGGCTTCGCATGGCGCCGGCGCCGCCGTCATCCCGTTAGGAGGTCATGTCCGCTTCGCGGCGCGGCAGCGAGCGGCGGCCGCGGGTGTCGGCAGGCAAGGCCTCCGCACTAGCCCGCGGTCGGCTTGGCGGCCTGATGCCGCACTTCGGCGTCGGCGGCGGGGAAGTACACGGTCTCGTGCCCGTCGCGCCAGCGCACCAGGTACGGCGGCGCCCCGTCTTCCCCGTCGACCTGGAGGATCGTGCCGTGACGGTCCTCGTCGCCCTGGTGACGGCCTCTGACCGTCAGCTCGTCTCCGACTTGTGCTTTCATGACGCGCCTCCTTACGGTGCCTGACAGGAAACAGCATGAACTGCCGTCACACCCCCGACCAGGGTCGAAAGTCGGCCGGCTTGGCCCCTTAGTCCGTGGTGATTTACCTGGCCGGGAAGCTTGACGCGAGGGGGCTGCGATGGTCTTCACTGAAGAGTCCGCGCGCGAGGCGGACCTGACCAGGCGGAGGAACAGCGGTCATGACCCTCGTCATCGGCATCGGCAACCCGGACCGCGGCGACGACGCGGTCGGCCTCGCGGTCGCCCGGCAGGTCCGCGCCGCCGCGCCGGCCGGGGTCACCGTCATGGAGCTGGACGGCGACCAGATCGCGCTGCTCGACGCGTGGGGGAGCGACAGTGACGTGTACGTGGTGGACGCGACCTGCTCCGGCGCCGAGCCGGGCAGAGTGTTCCGCTTCGACGCCGCCACCCCGCTTGGCGGGCACTTCTCCGGTCGCGGCACGCACCTGTTCAGCCTCGCCGAAGTCATCGAGCTGGCCCGTGCGCTGCACCAGCTGCCCGCCCGCCTGACGGGATTCGGCATCGAGGGCGCCGCGTACGAGCTGGGCACCCCGCTGTCAGCCGCGGCGGAAGACGCGGCGCGGACCGTGGCGGAGCAGATCCTGCGCGAGCTGCGGGCAGGTACGTAAGCGCGGCTCGCCGAAGCCGGGTGCGCCGGGCGACCTCCGGCCCCGTCGTGAAACTGCTGCCTTCGGTCCCCTTCCCCGCCGGACCTGCGGCTCTACCTCGCCGCTCGCCAGGGGACTAGCACTGGAGCCACAGCAGTTCAGGGAGGTCATGATGCGGTATGCACAGCCTGGTCAGCCGGGCTCCGTGGTGCACCTGTCGGCACGGTACGAGAACTTCATCGACGGCAAGTGGGTGTCCCCGGCCAAGGGGCACTACATGGTGAACCTCGCGCCAGCCACCGCCAAGCCCATCTGCGAGGTGGCCAAGTCCACCCCGGAGGACGTGGAGACGGCGCTCGACGCGGCGCACCACGCCAAGGACGAGTGGGGGCGCACCTCGCCGGCCGAGCGCGCCCGGGTGCTCAATGAGATCGCGGACGCGATCGACTCGCACCGGGAGATGCTCGCGGTCGCCGAGAGCTGGGAGAACGGCAAACCGGTGCGAGAGACGCTGGCAGCGGACATCCCGCTGGCGGCCGACCACTTCCGGTACTTCGCGGCGGCCGTCAGGGCCCAGGAAACCAAGATCACCGAGATCGACGAGAACACGATTGCCTACCACTTCCACGAGCCGCTCGGCGTGGTCGGGCAGATCATCCCGTTCAACTTCCCGATCCTGATGGCGGCATGGAAGATCGCCCCCGCACTGGCGGCAGGCAACTGCACCGTCATCAAGCCCGCGTCGGCCACCCCCTGGTCGATACTCAAGCTCGCCGAGGTCATCGGGCACATCGTCCCGCCCGGCGTGCTCAACATCGTCACCGGTCCCGGCGGGGAGATCGGCAAGGCACTGGCCGCTAACCCGCGGATCGCGAAGGTCGCTTTCACCGGCGAGACCGTGACCGGGCGGCTGATCATGCAGTACGCCGCGCAGAACATCATCCCGGTCACCCTGGAGCTGGGCGGCAAGTCGCCGAACATCTTCTTCTCCGACGTCATGGCGGCAGACGACGCCTTCCTCGACAAGGCGGTGGAGGGCCTGGTGCTGTACGCCTTCAACAAGGGCGAAGTCTGCACCTGCCCGTCGCGGGCGCTGGTCCAGGAAGACATCTACGAGGCGTTCATGGAGCGGGCGCTCGCGCGGATCGCCAAGATCAAGATCGGCGACCCGCTGGACACCCAGACGATGATGGGCCCGCAGAACTCCGCGCAACAGCTCGCCAAGATCAGCTCGTACGTGGACATCGGCCTCGCCGAGGGCGCGACGCTGCTCGCCGGCGGCCACCGCGCCAACGTCGGCGGCGAGTTCGCCGACGGATACTTCTTCGAGCCGACCGTGCTGCGCGGGCACAACAAGATGCGCGTCTTCCAGGAGGAGATCTTCGGGCCGGTGCTCGCGGTCACCACCTTCAAGGACGAGGCCGAGGCGCTGGAGATCGCCAACGACACGCTGTACGGGCTCGGCGGCGGCGTGTGGACCCGTGACGGCAGCAGGGCCTTCCGGGTCGGCCGCGGCATCCAGGCCGGGCGCGTCTGGGTGAACTGCTACCACCAGTACCCGGCGGGCGCGGCCTTCGGCGGGTACAAGGTGTCGGGCATCGGGCGCGAGACGCACCAGATGATGCTCGAGCACTACAGCCAGACGAAGAACCTGCTCGTCAGCTACGACCAGCACCCGCTCGGATTCTTCTGAGCCGCGAGGGGACATGCGGCGCGTCATCGCGACCAAGGCAGCCCGGCAGGCGGTCAACCGCCTCCGGGCCGCCCGCGGCCCGCTGATGTTCGTCCAGTCCGCCGGGTGCTGCGGCGGCAGCGCCCCCATGTGCTTGCCCGCCGGGGAGTACCTCACCGGGCCGGGTGACCTGCTGCTCGGCACCATCGCCGGCTGCCCGTGCTACATGGACGCGCGGCAGTACCGGGCATGGCACCCCGGGCAGCTTGTCATCGACCTGGAGCCCGGCGCGCCCGAGGGGTTCTCGCTTGCGGCCGGCGAGGGCCTGCACTTCGTCACCAGGACGCGCGTCGTTACCGGGCCGCGCGCGATGAAGAGAGGATCGTCATCATGACCGAGACGTCGCTTGCGCAGGTACAGACCGAGATCCGTGGTGACGTGCCGCGGCACCTGGTCCGCCTCGCGGTCAACCGGGTCGGCTCGCTGCTTGAGCTGGCGTCCGAACCGGTGCTGTTCGCCCGGGTCAAGCTGACCATGATCGCGGATCCCGCCGTCCGGTGCCCAGCGGTCGCCCAGGTGAGCCTCGACCTGAACGGCCGGCCGCTGCGGGCTCAGGCCGCGGGACGGACAATGCGCGAGGCGGTGGAGCACGCCGGTGACCGGCTGCGGACCCGGCTGGTGCGCGCGACCCGGAACTGGGAAGCGATCCGCGGCGGCCGGCCCGTACCCGGGGCGGGCGAGTGGCGGCACCAGAGCGTGCCGGCACCGCGGCTGCCCTACTACCCGCGCCCCGCGGAGGGGCGGGCGGTGGTGCGGCGTAAGTCCTACGCCCTGGCCCGGGAGACCCCGGAAGCGGCCGCCGCCGAGGCCGAGATGATGGACTACGACTTCCACCTGTTCACCGACCGGGCCACCGGCCAGGACAGCGTGATCTGCCGGACCGCGGACGGGTACCGGCTGGAGCTGGCCGACCCGCCGGAGGAGGAGCTCAGCGTCGCCGACCCGTCGATCACCGTCAGCGAGACGAGGGCACCGCGACTGTCGCTGAGCGGGGCGACCTGCTGGCTGGACGCCTCGGGTCAGCCGTTCCTGTTCTTCACCGACGCGGGCACGGGCCGCGGGAACGTGCTCTACCGCCGTTACGACGGCCACTACGGCCTCATAGTGCCGTCGGACACCTAATCAGGACGCCGCCGGGACATCATCGTCAGCTGAGCCAGGCAGCGCGGCGAACCCCGGTCGCGCAACGGCTTCTTGGCACCGATCCGCCGTCCACGGCGCTGAACGCGACGCGGGTCATCTGGACGTTCTTCGCGGCGCAGGCCCGCTGAGCGGCGCGGGCCGGCTAGTCGCCGACCGGGCGCGGTACCGGCGGGGTGTGCGGCTCGTCAACTGCCGGCCGGCGCGCGACCGGGGCGTAGCCGACGCGGAGAACCATCTGCGGTACCTCGGTGTAGCTGGTGCGCCACGGCCAGGACCGGACCCGGTGGCGCATGTCGGCCAGCTCGAGTGACTGGGTGAGGAAGGACGCCTCGACCGCGTACCCGGCCGGGACCGCGGGGCGCGGCCGGAAGCGGTGCGGGTCTAGCGGGCCGTAGCTGAGCTGCTCGCCGTAGGGCGCGCTGCGGCCGCCAGGGGCCGACATCGAGAAGCGCGTGCCAGCCAGCAGGGCATGCTGCAGCGCCTGGCCGGCCCGCAGCCAGTCGAGCGGCCGGTCGTCGTCGGTGGACAGGGCCATCATGACCGGGTGCCGCTCGAAGCGCGCCACCGTCTGCGGCAGCCAGAAGTCGGGCCGGGTAAGGGGCTCCTTCTCATCCTCCGGCGCCGGGCCGTAGGCCGCGGTCGGCACGGCCGGGAGCAGCGCCGCCAGCCTTCTGTCAAGCTCCCTGCTGGCGCTGATGGCCGCACGCCTTGCCCGCCTGCACTCGCCCGGGGTCAGGGTACGGAGCCAGCCGTGCTCCCGCGCGGCGGCTTGCTCCATCTCAACCAGGATCGGCGGCGGAACTGGCAGGTACCGGTACGGCCCGCGGTCCGTGCGGCGCAGCCAGAGCGCCTCGTACAGCTCCTGGTTGGCAGTGGTCGGCCTGGTGGCGCGATGCGGCATCACTTCGACGGACGCCAGCAGCGTCCGGTCCCCGGTCACCGCGTCGAGCAGCCCCGAGTCCAGGCTAAGGCCGGGGAGCAGCGAGACTATCGGCTCACGGCCGGCCACCCGGATGGCCAGCCGCAGGTTATACAGGGCGGCGCCGCAGCTGATCACCGCCTCCCGGAGCAGGCCGGCGTCGGCGAGGGCGTCGTTCGGGACCGAGTAGAGCTCCACCCGGTCGTCATCGGTGGTCGGGACAAGCTCCCAGGGGCGCTGGTTGAAGATGGACGGCGCGCGGTCTACCGCCTCGCGCAGTTGCGGCAGGTACTGCCTGAGGTACCACGGCATCGGACGTCACCTCGGTGCTAAGGGAACCCCCGTCCCTCTTCTCCAAGGCTCACGCCGTTGCCGCCTCACCGCAGGGGGCGAAGGTCCCTGCCCGGCGGGCACAAGTCACCTGGCGCTCGCGGTGCCGCGTCTCACCAGGCGCTCGCGGTGCCGCGTCGCGCACGCATATGACACAGATGACCCGGCGCGGGACGAAAGGCACTGCCGCGGTGACGGCCCCGTTCATAGCGTCGAATTATCAGGGTATTCGCTTCACCCGGAGGCGTCATTGTGCGCGTGGTCACCGTGGCGGCAATGCTCGTCGCCGTCTTGCTCGCGTCCGCCGGATGCATGACCCCGCTGACCGCGCAGCAGCCGCTAGCACCCGTCCCGGCCCCCGCGAGCCCGCTGGTCGGCGTCTACGCGCCGGGAGCGCCCGGCGGCTGGTCGAACGTCGCGGAGTTCACTAGCGCGACCGGCGTCGCGCCGTCCATCGTCGTGTACTACTCGCCGTGGAATAACCCCTTCGCCGCCTCGTTCGCGCAGGCGGCGTGGGGTCATGGTGCCTACGTGCTCGTCCAGCTCGAGCCGAGCCGCGTGTCGCTCGCCTCCATCGCCGCGGGCGGATCGGATGGCTACCTGCGCTCCTACGCCGACGCCGTCGTCGCGTTCGGCCATCCGGTGATCTTGTCCTTCGGGCACGAGATGAACGGCAGCTGGTACTCCTGGGGCTACGGCCGCACGCCGCCCGCCACGTTCGTGGCCGCGTGGCGGCACATCGTGCGGGTCTTCCGTGACGCGGGAGCGGCTAACGTCACCTGGCTGTGGGCGGTCAACTCGGTCAACGGCGCGTCGAGCGCGCTGCGCCAGTGGTGGCCGGGCGCGGCATGGGTCGACTGGACGGGCATCGACGGCTACTACTTCCGGCCCACGGACACCTTCGACTCGGTGTTCGGCGCGACCATCACCGCCATCCGCGCGATCAGCGGCGCGCCGCTGCTGATCGCGGAGACCGCCGTGGGCACCACCGCGAACCGGGTGAGCCAGATCGACGCGCTGTTCGCCGGGGTTCGCGCGCAGCGCCTCGCCGGGGTGGTCTGGTTCGACGAGGCGCAGCACGCCGGGATCTACCACCAGGACTGGCGCCTGGAAGACGACGCGCACGCCTGCGCCGCGTTCACCGCGGCGGCAGGCAGGTACCTGGGCGCGGGTGATTCCTCATGATTGAGGCACTGGTCATCGCCGGGCTGGTCGCCGCGCCGCTCGGCTCCGCCGCGCTCTTCCTGCCGGGCAGGCGCCCCCGGCGGCCGGCGAGCGCCTGGGCCGCGATACGGCGGTTCATCCTGGCCGTCGCCGGGTCGGCGTTCCTCGCCGCCGCGGCGGCCGGCGTGCTGTACCTGCTGAAGGCCACGGAGGAAAACCTCGTCATCGGGAGCGGGGGCGTCGCGCTGGCCGGCCTGCTCTGGCTCCCGGTCACGAGGAACTGGTCGCCGCGGGCGCACCTGTGCTGGTCGTCGACCACGTTCCTCTTCGTCGTTTACCTGGTGTACGCGCTTGAGTGGACCCTCGCCAGCCACCTCGGCCCGGAGAGCACGGCCGGCGGCGTGCTGCTGTGGTGCCTGGAGGTGATCGCCGCCCTGATGTCCTGCGCGTACCTGTGGGAGCTGTGCGACGCGCTTGGCACCCAGCGCTGGCGTCGCCGGCGCGCCCCGCTCGACCCGCGCTTGCGGGTACCCACCGCGGCGCTGCGGGCGGTGGGGACAGTGCCGGGTAACACCGTGACCGGAGCGGCCCCGCCGCTGGTGAGCGTGCACGTCCCGGCGCACAACGAGCCGCCGGGCATGGTCATTGAGACGCTCCGCGCGCTGCTGCGCCTGGACTACCCGCGCGTGCAGGTCGTGCTCATCGACGACAACACCGACGATGAGTCGCTGTGGCGGCCGGTCGAGTCCTGGTGCAGGCGCCATGGAGTCACGTTCAAGCACCTGGAGAACTGGCCAGGCTACAAGTCCGGCGCGCTCAACTACGCACTGAAGCACCTCACCGACCCCGATGCCGAGATCATCGGCGTCGTCGACTCGGACTACCAGGTCGAGCCGCAGTGGCTGCGCGACTGCGTGCCGCTGTTCGCCGACCCGTGGATCGGCTTCGTGCAGGCGCCGCAGGACTACCGTGACTGGCGCCACGCCCGCTACTACCGCCGCCTGTACTACTCCTACAAGTACTTCTTCGCCGTCTCCCAGCCGTCGCGCAACGAGCACGACGGCGCGATCTTCGCCGGCACCATGGGGCTGATCAGGCGGGTCGCGCTCGACGAGCTCGGCGGCTGGGACGAATGGTGCATCACCGAGGACGCGGAGGTCTCGATCAGGCTGCTCCGGGCGGGCTGGTCCGGCATGCACGTCGACGAGTCCGGCGGGCACGGCATCATGCCGCTGACGTTCGAGGCGCTCAAGGGGCAGCGGTACCGCTGGTGCTTCGGCGGCATCCAGCTGCTGCGGGAGCACTGGAAGTCCCTGCTCCCCGGCCGGGAGACCAGGAAGAACCACCTGTCGGCCGGCCAGCGCTGGGCCTACCTGTCCGGCGCGCTGCAGTGGTACGGCGACCTGCTCGGCCTGCTGTTCTTCATCTTCCTGCTGGCCGGCGCGGCGAACATGGCGACCGGCGGCGGGCAGCTCTTCCGCAAGCTGACGGTCTTCCTCGTCGCCGCCGTCCCCGTGCTCGTCCTGCTCGGCCTGGTGCGCGCGGTCGCGCTGCTGCGGCGCAGCACCGGCGCGTCGTGGCGGGACGCGATCGGGGCGTTCTTCATCTGGCAGTCCACCTCGCTGGTGGTCGCCCGCGCCTCGGTGCTCGCGCTGTTCGCGAGGAAGGCCGCCTTCCTGCGCACGCCCAAGACAAGCGAGCGGACCAGCTGGTGGCACGCGCTGCGCGCCAACTGGGCGGAAACCGTCCTCGCGCTGCTCGGCGCCGCCGGGATGGCTGGCGCGCTGGTCAACAGGACGGACACGCTGAGCGGCCCGCTGCTGGCCGGCCTGCTGTTCGTGCCCACCCTCGGCATGGCCGCCGCGCCGCTCAACAGCCTGGCCGCCCGCCGCGCCGCGCTGCCCCGGTGGCTGCGCGAGCGGCGCGACACCGAGTACCGGCGCGAGCGCCACGCCTTCGCCGCGGGCATCTCGACCGGCGGCGCCATCGCGGTCGGCCTCGTGGCGGCGCTGGCGATCGCGCTGATGCTCACCGGTCGCCTCATCCCCGGGCCCAGCCTCGTCGGGCCCATCCAGTCCCCGTCGGTGACGGTCACCACCCCGGCGCCGTCCGTCACCCCGACAACGACGCCGACGGAGACTCCGACCGCCAGCACGACGCCAACGGTGACCCCGACCGACACGACGTCGCCGGCGGATACCACGTCTCCGTCAGGCACGACGTCTCCGACGGCCACGCCGACATCGGCGTCCCCGACCGCCACGCCCACGCCGCCGGCGAGCGTCACCCCCACCAGCACACCGCCGGGCAGGTCGCCGTCCTCATCAGCGTGACGCCACCGTGGCTGCCCGCGGCCAGCCAGCCGCCGCCGCGGGCATCCGTTAGCCGAGGACAGCGCCGGTCAGCCCGCCGAGGACCAGGGCGCCGGCGAACAGCAGCGCGACAACGAGGGCGATGACGCGGGCGCGCGCGATGACGAAGGCGCCGGTGATCGCGCCGATGCTGGTGCCGGCGCCGGTGACGAGGAAAGCCATCGCCGGGCCGAGGCCGAGGCCGCCCTGGATGAGCGCCGCGACCATCGGCAGCGAGCCCTCGGTGGTGATGTAGACGGGGATGCCCAGGAGGGCCGCGAGCGCGATCGAGGCAGCCGAGTGCCCGCTGAGCAGGCTGGTGAGGAATCCGGTCGGCAGCAGTTCGATGAGCAGGTACCCGATGGCGGTGTAGCCGAGGAAGTACAGCGCCAGCCGGAGACCAGCACCGCGCAGCTGGCCGGCGAGCTCCGGCAGGCGCAGGCGAGCGGCGATCCCGCTGCGGGCGGCCGGCCCCGCGCTGCATGCCGCGGCCGCCGCGGCCGGAGCCGGGGCGCAACCGGGAGCGGGGCAGGTACCTTGCGGGCGCGCGTCGCGGAGCATCCGGGCCTGGCAGCAGAGCCACCGGGTGCGCTCGAGCAGGCTGGTTACCCCGCCGGCGGCCAGGCCGAGCGCGATGGTGCCGGTGAAGAAGGTCAGCGCGAACGGCCAGCCGAACAACCCGGCACTGAGCAGCAGCTCCTCCGGGCTGGTCAGCGGAGAAGCCACCATGAAGGCCACGATCGGCGCCCACGGGGTGCGGGTGGCGAGCATGCCGAGCACGATCGCCGTCGTCCCGCACGAGCAGAACGGGGTCAGCGTCGCGAGCAGGACCGCGGCGCCGATGGCCAGCCAGCGCCGCCGCGACAGCCAGCCGCTCAGCCGGCCGGTTCCGATGTAAACCGGCACCATGGCCGCGGCGAGGATGGACAGCAGCAGGTAGGGCCAGTCGGCCGCCATCGTCGACCAGACATCTCCGGTGACCCGGCCGAGCAGATCGGTCATCCAAGCCACCACACTCACCTCCAGCACCGTGCCGTCACCCGGCGGACACGGACAGAACCTCTCGCAGGGCATCGAGGGCGGCTGGCACCACGGCGTACCAGATGTTCTTGCCGTCGCGTTGCGCCGTCACCAGCCCGGCCGTCTTCAGGACCTTCAGGTGATGGGAGACGTTCGGCTGGCTCTTGCCCACCGGCTCGACCAGGTCGCACGCGCAGATCGCGCCAGCGGGCGCCGTGGCCAGCGCCGACAGGATCCGCAGCCGCACCGGGTCAGCCAGCGCCGCGAACTGGCGGGCAAGCAACCCAGCAGCGCCTGCCGGCAGGCGCTGCTCGCCGATCGGCGCACAGCATGGCTGGACGCGCGGCTGACTGACGGCCGGCGGCTTCCTCGCGCTCATCACACTCACCTCCGTACATATTTATAGTTATGGATATGTTTGGCCGCAAGACCCACTTGAGCAGGCAGGTTCCGCTGAACAAGCGTCACGAGCATTGCGGCGCACGCGGGCAGTCAAGCCCGCGGCACCGGCTCAGGGCCAGGGTCGGCCCCGCGGGAGAGGACTTAG
>DASWAE010000011.1:0-44295 GCA_036391275.1 Trebonia sp. | reverse complement strand
GTGCGCCGCGCCGAGACCCTCGCCGAGCAGCTCCAGGCCGCGCTGAACAGCCGGGTCGTCATCGAGCAGGCCAAGGGCAGGCTCGCCGAGCGGCTCGGCCTGGACATGGACCAGGCCTTCGCGCTGCTGCGCGACCAAGCCCGCAACACCAACCAGCGGCTCACCGACGTCGCCCGCCACGTCATCGACAGCCCCGCCGCAGACCTCCCGTCCGCGCCCCGCGGGTAGGCACGCCGCCGGCCAGGTATTCACCGGCGCGGCCGTCGCCCTGATCCCCGGCAACCTCATCCGGCTCCTCGTCGAGGCTCAGGTCCTGAACGGGCTCATCACCCCCATCCTGCTCACCTACGTCCTGGTCCTCGCTAACCGCGCCAGCATCCTCGGCGACGCCGCGGACGAGCGCGCCTTCAAGATCGTCGCCACCATCAGCGTCGCCGCCGTCGCGGTCGTGTCGATGACCGTGCTCGTGCAAACCATCCTCAGCGGCCTCGGCGTCGCCTGACCTGCCCGGTGCTCCCCACAGCGGCTACAGCACCGACCCAGGAAACTGACCCGTAGCCTGCTCAACGGCGCCGCGTTGCTGAGTGCGACTACAGGACACCGCGCCGCTGCAGCACCACGTACGAGATCCAGCCGAATGGGATGGGCAGCCAGAACGTCGCCATGCGGAACAGGAGCACCGCCGGTATCGCCTGGTGCGCCGGTATGCCGACGGCCGTCAGGCCTGCGGCCATGACGGCCTCGACTCCGCCGAGCCCGCCGGGCGTCGGCGTAGCCGACCCCACCGTGTTGCCGGCCAGGAAGACGAGCGCCGCGGCCAGGATGGCCGGATGGGCTCCCACCGACCACAGGGCCGCGAGGAGGGCGATGGAGTAGGCGGCGGACAGCAGCAGGCTCGCGCCGGCGGCGATGGCCAGCCGGAGGGGATGTGCGACCGCGTCAAGCAGACGGGGCCAGATCTGGCGCAGGTGCGGCCACACGGTGCCGGTCACCTTCTTGCGGGTCTGCGGCACCGACAGGACGACGATGACAGCGACGGCGATGACCGCTAGGCCGATCAGCACGTCGCCGCCGGGCGCGATCTTGAACTTGCTCAGCCCCGAGCCGGTGAGCACGCCGAGCACGATCAGCAGCAGCACCGTGGTGACGATGTTCACCAGCTGTGACACCGTGACCGAGGCGGTGATCGTCCCCTCGTCCACCTTCTGGCGGTGCAGGTAGCGGGCGTTGACGGCCAGATGGCCCACGGTCGGCGGCATGGCCACGCCGACGAACGCGGTGGCCAGCTGGACGAAGAAGCCGCGCCAGATGGACACTCGCCTGGGGATGAACGCGGCGATGCCGATGGCGGCCGCCAGGTAGGTCACCACCGATGCGAGTACCGCGACGGCGAGCCAGCCCGGATTGGCCTGGCTCAGCGTCCCGAGGACGTTCACGCCGGAGATCTCGCCGATGAGCAGGTAGGCGGCGACGGTGAGGGCGACCGCGGTTACCACGGTACGCCAGCGGAAGCGCTCCAGCCGCAGGGCGGTCGGCACGGTGGCGTTGTCGCCGAGCAGCTGATGCCTGATCTCGTTCAGCGAGCCGCTGGCGGCCCGCGCGGCCCGCCAGCCCCACGGCGTGAGGGCGACCGGCTGCACCACGGCCGCGACGGCGACCGGATCCACCGGCCCGTAACCGGCCCGCAGCGCCGTGACGGCGCCGGCCGGCCCGCAGGTCACCGCCAGCGTCGCCAGGGCCTGCGCCAGGTCGAGGCGGCGGGCGAGCTCGCTGGCGCCTGGCTCGGCCGCGTCAAGCGAGCAGAACCCGGCCCGGTTCCCGGACATGAACACGTTGCCCGCCCGCACGTCACGGTGGGCGACGCCGGCGTCGTGCAGGCGGCGCAATGTAGCGAACAGTGACGTCGGGCCCGCAAGCTGCGTCGCGCCGGTTTCCGGCCCGCTGTCCGGGATGGTCGTGACGAGCACCAGGGTCTCACCCGGCATCTCCCCGAGCATCCGGACCGCGGGACCGGGCACGCCGGCTTGCTGCGCCAGGCAGCAGGCCAGGGCGAGCTGCTGGACCTGAGCGCGTGAACCGAACCAGATGTGCCCCGCGACCGCCGGCCGGAGGCGAGCCAGCGCCCACAGGCGTCGCGTCAGGCCCGATCCGCGGGTGTCGCGGCCGGACAGGTGAACGCGGATCCGGGGGCCGTCGGCCAGGTTCCCCTCGAGCCGCGCCCGGTCAAGCCCGGCAGCAGACAGGTCCGTTGCCTGAACGCCCTGCTTGGTCAACCAGTCAGTGAGCTCGGTAATGCCCGGCAGGACCGAGGCCGCGCCGAGCAGCCAGCGCACGACCCAGCCGACGAGGAGGCCGCCGGATGCCGCGATCACCACCGCGAAGGGCGTCAGCGTGCCGACGGCCAGCCCGCTGAGCAGCAGCGCCGCACCTGCCCGGGGCCACCAGCGCGACCAGCGGGAAAGCCGGGACAGGTCGGTTCCCACCACGAACGCGACGAACGCGGTGTCCACCACGAGGATTGACGGATTACCGCCGTGCAGCACCGCGCGCTGCACCGTCGCGTCCTCGATCCGCCAGACGACCGTGGCGATGGCCGCCGCCGCGGCGCCTGCCAGCCCGGCGGCGACCGCGTTCAGCGCGTCCCGCCACCGGTTGCGCACCAGCACGACGAGGGACGCGACCACTAGGACGAAGCCGGCCACTCCGGTGACCACGGCGGCCGCGTACGCCAGCCAGCGGGGGATGTGCAGCAGCCAGCCCGAGACGTAGTCGGCCACCTCGGTGCTGCCCAAGGGCAGGGCTCGGATGGCGGCGAGCACCACGGCCACGACCACGAACGCGAAAACCGCGAGCAGCAGGTCGGAGGGACGGCGCACCCGGCCCGTGCCGGCTCCCCGGTCGACCGGAGGGACCGCGCCAGGGACGGCTTCCGCCGGTTTGACAGCGCCGCCAGGCCCGCCGCTCGGTTCCTCGCCTATGCCGGTCACCATGCCGCGCCGCTGCCCCGTGTACCGTGCGGCCAACCAGCGGGGCAGCCCGCTGACTGCACTATCCCGGGAGAGCGCGGCCCGCCATCTGGCAGGCCCAAGCACGCCGCGTTCCACGGCGACTCGGTCACGGGTGCGCGGCCGACTGTGGGCCGGTCAGGACTGGACGGGGACCTGGGCTGGTGGTCCCCCTGGTCAGCTTGCCGACCTCGTTGAGGTGCCGGAGCGCCTGAGCGTACGAGCCGAGCAAGGTGGCCTGGCAGTACGGAAGCCCGCGCTCAGCGCAGAACGCCGCGACGAGGGGCTGGGCGCGCCGCAGGCTCGGCCGGGGCATGGACGGGAACAGGTGATGCTCGATCTGGTAGTTCAGTCCGCCGAGAAGGAAGTCGGTGAGCCAGCCGCCGTGGACGTTACGGGACGTGAGCACCTGCCGGCGCAGGAAGTCGGTCTTGTCCCCGGCGGCGAGCACCGGCATTCCCTTGTGATTCGGCGCAAACGAGCAGCCTAGGTAAAACCCGAACAGTCCCTGCTGCACCGCGATGAAGACCACGGCCCGGACCGGGGACAAGACCAGGAACACGGCGCAGAGGTAACCGCCGGCGTGAACGGCAAGCAGCCCGGCTTCCCAGGCGCGGTGCCGCCAGCTTCCCCGCGGCCTCGTCCCGGGCCGGAGCATCTCGCGGAGCAGCGCACGAACGCTGGTCACGTGCAGGCTGGCCGCCTCGAGGAACAGCATGGGAACCAGCAGGTACGCCTGATAGCGAAACAGCAGCCGCTGCACGCCGCGGCCGGACTGGGCGCGCGTGCCGGAGAAGGCCAGCGGCCCGATCATTACGTCCGGATCAGCGCCCTCGGTGTTGGGATGAGCGTGATGCCGGCTGTGCTTGCTGGTCCACCAGCCGTAACTCAGCCCGGTGCCGAGATTGCCGCACAGGACGCCGAGAACGTAGTTGGCCCGGCGCGTGGCGAATACCTGCCCGTGCCCGGCGTCATGACCGAGGAAGCCGATCTGGCCGAAGACCACCGCCAGGAACACGGCGACCCCAAGCTGCCACCACGAATCGCCGGCCAGGAAGAACACGGACCAGCCGACCGCCAGCGCCGCGGCGGTGAGCGTGATCTGCCACGCGTAGAAGCGCGGCCGGGTCGCCAGCAGGTGAGCGTGCCGGACCTGCCGGGACAACATCGCGTACTCACTTCCGCGGGCGGCCGGCCCGGAAGGCGCACTGGGCTCGCCCTCAGATGCGGAGAGAACTGGCACCGTGGGACTCCTTAATGCGCTGGACATGGTCAGGTGACCGCAGAGCCGCCAGGGTCCGGGAACGGCACGGCCGGAGATTGCCGTGATCCTCTGCTCTCCTGCGACGCTCGCCCCAAACGTGCCCAGAAAGCAGGTTCCCCGGATACGCCTGTTGCTGGGGCGGACTCGCGCTCAGCGAAGAGCGTGATCCCGGTGACCGGGGCACGCACAACCGCGACAGCGACCCGCAGGGCCAGGATGGCGCCGATCACGACGGGCCGGCAGGGACATCGCTGGCGGGGGCAGTCCCGTTTGCCGCCGCTTGCACGGGCGGGGCGGCCTGCGGAGAGGCGGACCGGGACCCGAACAGGCGCCACCTGCCGTGCTGGCCGGCGCGGGAATCTGCGCCGGGATCGCGGCCGCCGGCGGCCGGGGCGTTGCCGTTCGTGCTGGCGGCGTGGGCGCGGGCGGTCTCGCGCTGGTCGAGCAGGTCGTCGCGGTCCTGGCGGGCGGCGGCGGTCTCGCGGCGGGACCGGGCGAGCCCGCGGCGGGCCTCGCGGCCGCGGCGGGAGGTGCGGCGGGCGCCGGCCAGCAGCAGGCTCAGCCCGAGCAGGGCCAGGGCCCCGACCACGATGCCGTAGAGGAACAGCGTGCCGGTGGAGCCGGTCACGTGGTAGCCGAACACCGCGAACGGGTGGGTGAGCGCGTGCCCGCTGCCGCTGTTGGACAGGACGCCGGCCACGCCGGTGACCACCGCGGCGATCAGGATGACGAGCCCGATGATGATGATCATGACGTACTCCAGGGATCTGAGTTGCTGAGGGGCGCTGGCAGGCCGTGGTCGCCGCCGCGCCGGTTCCGGGTGATCTGGATCCGGCGCGGCTGGGCGGGCCGGCCCGTCCGTGCCGTTTGTGCGGGGTACCGTGCCGACGGTGCTCAGCGGTGCGCGTACCGGCGGGAGCGGGTGGGCCGACGGGAACCGCCGGACCGGGCGCTGATCAGGTGGAAGATGAGCAGCAGGACGGCCGCGCCGGCGATGGCGGTGAGCCAGGTGGACAGGTTGAAGAACCCGTTGAGGGTGTGGACGTGGAACAGGCGGGTGGCGGCCCAGCCGCCGCCGAGTGCCCCGGCGACGCCGATCAGGCAGGTCAGGATGAGGCCCTGCGATCTTCTGCCGGGGATCAGAATATTGGCGAGCAGGCCTGCGCCCAGTCCGAGGACGATCCATGCGATGATGCCCATGACTGACTCCTTAAGTCAGTGACCATGACGTACGCGGTGGTCAGTCATGCTGGGTAGATCGCAGCTGGGAGAAGATGCTCTCCCTGGAGTCCGCACCGTCCTTCGGTCGTGGCGTCTTGCCGGCACCGGCCCGTGTACGACTAAAAAAGCCCCGGTCCTGCCGCTGCCCCGCCGGTATCACGGGTGCAGCCGCCGAGGTCCGGAGCTACTCTCCCACTGTATCCCTTATTGGCGCGCACAGAGGGGCCGAGGAGCAACGAGGTCCAGATCTGGCGTCATTTTGATGGCGTCATGCGCGGGGCCAGGCGGCGTGTTGTGACGTTGGGCCCTGTTGGCGGCCGGGCGGCGGGTGCCGGTGTGTAGGGGTCCAGTGATGCGGGGTGTCGTTTGGCGGTTGGCTACCGTGCCGGCCGGGCCAGTGCGGTGCCCGCTGCGCCGCTCGGGGTGGCGGCGGCCGGCGCGCTGGCGGTACCCGGCGTGCTGGCGCGGCTGGGCAGCGACCGGGCGGGCCTGACGGCGGCGGAGGCGGCCCGGCGGCTGCGGGCCCACGGGGCGAACGCGGTGCGCTCGCACCGTGCGCGGGCGTTCCCGGTGCGGGGACGGCAGCTCCGGTCCCCGGTGCTGGTCCTGCTCGTGGTCACGGCCTGCGCGTCGTTCTTCGTCGGTGAGCGCGGCGACGCGGTGATCACCGGGGTAATCCTGCTGGCTGCGGCGGGGCTGGGCTTCGTCAACGGGTACCGGGCCGAGAAGGCCGCCGAGGCGCTGCATTCGGGCGTCCGTCATCGCTGTGTCGTCCTGCGTAGCGGGCATCCGCGGTCAGCCGACGTGACCGAACTGGTCCCCGGTGCTGTGGCCGGCCTGCAGCTGGGCGAGGTGGTCCCGGCCGGCGTCCGGCTGCTGGCAACCGCGGGCTGGAGTGCGAGGAGCCGGGGCCGGCCGGCGAATCGGTGCCCGCGGAGAAATCCGCGGAGGCCGTGCCCGCCGGGACGCCGCCGGCGGAGCTGAGCTGCTGCTGCTGGGGCTGCTGTGCAACGAGGCCGTCGCCAAGGACGGGCGCGCCGCCCGCTTCACCACCGCCGACAGCCTTCCCGACCGGGAAGAACCCCCTCACTCCCCCGAGCCCGCGCACGGCAACCCCAGGGCTACCTAGCCTGCCGCCTGCCGGGGCGCCGCCGCATCCGCAGGGCGCCAAGCAGGAGAGCACCGAGGAACACCACGATGCCGATAATCAGCAGGTACAGCAGGCCTTTCGCGACGACGCCCACGATGCCCAGCGCGATCGCCACGATTACCAGTAGCAGGAACAGGGCAATCATCTGATCCCTCCGATCAGCCGGGCGGCTCAGCGGCGGGCGAGCCGCCGCTCACCGCCAGCGCCCGGCTCGTACGCCAGGCCGTAGTGCTTGAAGACCGCCTCTTCGTCGCCCGCGGGCAGCTCCCCGTCGGTGCCGATCGACGGGGCGTCCTTCACCTGCTTCTTGTCGTAGGTGACCTTGACGTACCCGGGGCCCACGGTCGCGTGGTCCAAGGGCACGAACACGAGCCGGTGCCGGGTCGGCAGCCCGACCGTGACCGTGCCGAACGACGGCAGGTCGGTGGCGGTGTCCACGTAGACGGCTTCCAGCTCGCCGATCTTGCGGCCCTGGACGTCGACAACATCGTGGCCACGCCATTCCCGGATGTCAGCAGCTTCGAACATGCCGGTCTTCTTCCCGCAGTCCCCGCACTGCTATCTCAGGTACGAGCCTACCCTGGCAGCGCGCCGCAGGCACGATCCACCGGAGCGGCGGGCCTACATGCCGTAACCCGCCCGCTGAACTGCTGGCGTCCCGGTTCCCGGTTCATTCCCGGCCCTTCCGCTGGCCCGGAAGGCACGACTCACAGAAGAGGGACGGAGGCTGGGGTTGCGGGGACGTCCGGCTCTGGCGGGCGGCAGCTGCGCTGGTCTGCTGAAGGTATGCCTGCGGGCAGGGAAAGCCGTGCCTCAAGACCCCGGGCGACGGCGGCCAGCCGGGCAGCGCGCCGGAAGGCGCTTGTCACGGCCGGGATGCGGGGCAGCCTCGTGACCCTGGGGATACTGCTGCCGGGCTTCGCGGCCTGGGGGCTGTGGCGCGCCTTCACCACCCCACCAGCGTCGGCCTGTGGGTGCTGGCGGCGGCGCTGTACCTGTTCACGATGTTCGGCGTGACGCTGGGCAATCACCGCTACTGGACCCACCGCGGGTTCGAGGCCAGGCTCTACGGGATCGCCTGCGTCGGAAAGTCCATCACAGCGCTGCAGTACGCCATCGGCAACGGCATCCGCTCGGTCATCAGCACTGACTACCTGCGGGAAGTCCAGAGATTGTACGTCCCGTCAGATGAGTCCCCGGCGCTGGCGAAAGTCTCGGACACCGCCTGGGAGCTGACCGGCGACTCTACGCCGGGCGGCATCGTCGCCGGGTTCACCAGCCACGCCGAGGCGGTCTTCCCCTCCGTTGCGGCCGTCGCCGTGAAGCTGGCCGGCGATGGCCCTCGGCGAGGGTCTTGTTCTGAAGGACTTACAGCGCTCGCGGCCGTCGACGGCCCACCGGACCCGGTAGCGACCCCCGGCGCTGGTGTCGCCGCAGCCGGCTAGCGAGTTGTCGGTCCTGGATGCCGTGAGCCTCATCCAATTCGACCGGGACAGCACTGACACGCCCCAGGGCGGGTGCTTCCCGCCTGCCAGGACTCAGGGAACGGACGTCGAGAAGCTGGACAGGCTGGCGCGCAACTGGCTCACGTACTGCGTGCTCGACCTAGGGATGCGGGACGCCGAGACGTGGCTTGCCGGCCGCGAGCGCCCCGACTTTCTCCGGATGCCCGATCTAGCGTGACCCAGGCCTCGTACGCGATGAACGGGCCGACGACCGCCGGCAAGCAGACCGTCGTGGGGGAAGCCAGTCAGCGTCCCGAGGCGCAGACGACCGCCTTCCCCGTCGCCGAGGCCCAGTCCCTCACGTCCGGAGGCTGACCCGCCCCGCCTTGGCAGGACGGACGCGACCGGGACGGCGTTCCCCGCCATCCCGGCCACGTGCCGGTGAGTGCCGCCCTGTCAGGCGGCGGTGGCCGCCGCGCCGCCGTCGCCGTCGGCCTCCGGGGCGGGCTGGCAGGCTTCAGGGGCGAAGCGGAAGCTGCGGGGCTTGTCGGTGGCCAGTTCTGCGATGCCGAGGCTGACGAGTTTGTCAATGGCGTTGGCGACCGCGCCGGCCGACGCAGCATGAGCCGGCTTGAGCACGCAGCCTCCGCGGGGATGGTGTCTTCAGGCCATGGCGTGCTCGGCGGTCCAGGCGTCGATGAGGTCCAGCATGGTACGAGGCGGCTCGGGGGGCACGAAGCCGAGCATGTCCTTCAGTAGCGGGTGGACGGCTGGATGGAGGCGGTCGTGTTCGAATGCCTTCCAGTCGTCTGCACTGTGCCATACCTCGACGTAGCGCAGGCCGACGTCGGTGCGGTAGGCGAGGTGCGCGATCAGGCCGGGCGGGCGCTGCGGGCCGATGTCTTCCTTGATGCGGGCGTAGATCTCGGTGGTGATCGGCACCTCGTACGTGAACGCGAAGGTCATCTTGTCCCCCAATATTGATCCTAAGACACTTCGGATTGATATAGGTATACTGTGCCGCGTGCAGCCCCCTGTCAAGAGGCAATACGACGGACGCAAGCGGCGCGAGGCGGCCACTCGCACCAGAGCGGCGATCCTCGAGGCCGCCCGGCAGCTGTTCAGCGATCACGGCTACATCGCGACCCCGATGACCGCGATCGCCGAGCGGGCGGGCGTGGCGCTCGACACCGTCTACGCCTCAGTAGGCCGCAAGCCCGAACTGGCCCGCCTGCTGATCGAGACAGCCATCTCCGGCACCGGCGAAGCCATGCCGGCCGAAGAACGCGAGTACGTGCGGGCGATCCAGGCCGCCGCTGACGCCGAAACCAAGATCGCCATCTATGCCGCGGCGATCCGGGTGATCGCCGCCCGCATGGCCCCTCTGCTGGCCATGCTCCAGCAGGCCGCGCCAGCGGAGCCGCAACTGGCCGCCTTGTGGCAGGAGATCGCCGAGCGCCGCCATGCGAACATGCGCCGGTTCGTCGCCGACCTCGCCACCACCGCCACCTTGCGGGTGGAGCCCGGCGAAGCCGCCGACATCGTGTGGGCCACCAACGCCCCTGAGCTCTACCAGCTCCTCATCGGCCAGCGCGGCTGGACCCCCGAACGCTACGAGCGCTTCCTCGCCGACACCTGGCGCCGTCTGCTGCTCCCCGGCTGAGCCACCTCCATTGCCAGCCGCGCCGGTAATCCGGAGATCGCCATCGAGCCTCGGCACGACCGGACCGGCTTGGTGCCGCTACAGCATCGCCGACTCGGTGAACGTTCGTGCCAGGCTACGGCGCGCTGAGACCGCAGACCCGGATTCTCGACCTGATGCCGAGCACGGAACGCCGACTTAGAGGCGCCCCCGAGAGCACAACCAAGTTCGTTCCCCTGGCCTGCTGGGACTTGACGAAATTTATACATCGTGCAAGAATATCGAATGGCGGTAAAAGAACCTCAGAGGGCAAGCTGGCGTGAAGCCAGGCGGCGTTCGGCACGCGATTCGATCATCGAGGCCGCCTGGGCGCTGGTGGGCGAGGAGGGCCTGGCTGGGCTATCGCTGCGGGACCTGGCCCGCCGGGCAGGGATCAGCACGCCAACCGTGTATGCCTATTTCGACTCCAAGAACGCGATCTACGATGCCATGTTCGGCAAGGCGGCCACGCAGTTCGCCAGGCAGATGGCCGAACCGTACACCAGCGACAACCCGCGCCAGCTTCTCGTGGCCAGCGCCCACCGGTTCGCCGAGTTCTGCACCAGCGATCCGGCGCGCTACCAGCTGCTATTCCAGCGCACGCTGCCCGGATTCGAGCCGTCGCCGCAGTCCTATGCGCCAGCGGTACGCGCCTTGGCCCACGCCCGGGAACTGCTGGCCCTGGCCGGGATCACCGAACCGCGGCATCTCGACATGGCGACCGCGCTGGTAACCGGCCTGGTCGACCAGCAGGTCTCCAATGATCCCGGCGGGGATCGCTGGATCCGCCTGATCGACGAATCGATCGACATGTTCCTCGCCCACTGCCAGCCGGACAGTCGCCCCGCGCACGGCCAGGACCCGCACAGCCCCAGCAAGGGAGATCCAGCATGACCCCCATGACGACAATCAACGTCACGGCCATCGAACCGCTGACGCATAACGAGGCGATGCGCCACCAGGCACATGAGCTGGAACGCACGCTCACCCTACTCAGGTCACTCGACGACACAGCGTGGAGGGCACCAACCGACTGCCCGGCCTGGGACATCCGCGCAATGTCCCAGCATGTCCTGGGCGCGTGCGAAGCGGGCGCGTCCATCCGCGAAAACGTTCACCAGCTGCGCAAAGCCCGGGCCTACCGCCGGCGGCACGGCGGCCCGCTCGAAGCCGCGCTGTCAGCGGTGCAGGTACGCGAGCGTGCCCAGCTCAGCCCCCCGCAGATCATCGGGCGGCTCACGGCGATCGCGCCGAAGACCGTGCGTGGCCGCACCCGCACGCCAGCGGTCCTGCGCAACCACGCAAAGCTCGCAGTCGACGGACCGGTAGCTGAGACCTGGAAACTCGGCTACCTCATCGACACCATCTATCTGCGTGACCTGTGGATGCACCGCGTCGACGTAGCCAGCGCCCTGAACCGGCCACTCGAACTCACCCCTGACCACGACGGCCGCATCATCGCCGACATCGTCGCTGAGTGGGCACGCCGCCACGGCAAGCCCTTCGTCCTCGATCTCACCGGCCCCGTCGGCAGGACCTACAGCCACACCCCGGATCTTCCCGAGACCGAGCGCGTATCGCTCGACGCCGTCGGATTCTGCCGCACCCTCGCAGGCCGCGGGCACCCAACCGGCCTGCTCACCACCACTGTTCCGTTCTGACAACCAGACCCGTGCTGGGCTGCGGCCGCGGACCGCCCGCCCACTCCCATCCACGACGCGGCCAGCCGGCTGCCCGCCATCGTGGTGATCGTGCGCGCCCACCAGCGGGGAACCTGCTCGCAGGCACCACCGGGAGGCTCAAAGGCGAAACCAGCGAGTTCGTCGTCCGGCACCTTGGTCGAGCCGATATCGCCGACGCCGCGAGCGCGGCCCGTCCGTCGCCGTCCGTGGAAAGCCGACGGTTACACCGGCCGTCCTAGCCGCCCGGGACGCCGTCCGCTATGCGTCCGTGGACCCCGCAGCGCAACGGCCTGCAGCGCGACAAGGTGACACATGCTGGGACAGAGAAGAAACGCCCGGTCAGCGAGGTCGCGAAGTCCTACGGGGTCGCCCGCTCGTGGAGCTACACGTACTGGCCCGTTACAAGTCCGAGGGAGAGGCGGCGTTCGAGCCGCGGTCCCGGCGACCGTCGGCCGGACCCTGGCCCGGCGCGGCCTGGTCGCCCCGGACCCGTCCAAGCGGCCGAAGTCGTCCTACATCCGGTTCGCCGCTGAGCTGCCCAACGAGTGCTGGCAGGCCGACTTCACCCACTACCCCCTGGCCAGCGGCCAGGGCCTGCACATCCGCGTCATCAACGCCGACACCGGCGAACTCATCCGCGAGTTCACCCTCAACCCGGCCAAGTCCTACCAGCCCACCGGCCGCCCCCAAAGGCTGGCCAAAGAAAACACCGCGACCCTTACGCGGGTTCGCGGTGTCCTCGATGTCTTGCGACATCACAGTGGTGGCAGGTGTTGGGTTCGAACCAACGTAGGCTGAGCCGACGGTTTTACAGACCGCTCCCTTTGGCCACTCGGGCAACCTGCCTGGTGCCGCCGCACAACGGCAGCAGAGAGAAATATAGCGGACAACGCGAGTGCATGCGACGCGAGCCCTTCGCCAGCCGTCCCAAGCTTATCGGAACGGCGGTGTGACGATCAGCACCCTACCCGTCTACGCTGTGGGTCATGCCTAGCGAGTCCAGCTTCGACATCGTGTCCAAGATCGACCGGCAGGAAGCCGACAACGCGCTGAACCAGGCCGCCAAGGAGATCAGCCAGCGGTTCGACTTCAAGAACGTCGGCGCGTCCATCACCTGGTCCGGCGAGAACGCCGTGGAGATCCGGGCCAACAGCGAGGAGCGCGCCAGCGCCGTGCTCGACGTGTTCAAGGAGAAACTCGTCAAGCGCGGCGTCTCGCTCAAGCACCTCGACCCGGCGGAGCCCAAGGTGTCCGGCAAGGAGTACCGCATCGCGGTCGCCTTGAAGGAAGGCATCTCGCAGGAGAACGCCAAGAAGGTGTCCAAGATCATCAGGGACGAGGGCCCCAAGAACGTCAAGGCTCAGGTCCAGGGCGAAGAGCTGCGCGTCTCGTCCAAGAGCAAGGACGACCTGCAGGCAGTGATGAGCCTGCTCAAGTCCAAGGACTTCGACTTCGCCCTGCAGTTCACCAACCGCCGCTAAGACCAGCCGCCGTGGCGGCCAGCCGCCGTTAAGAACGGCGGCCGGCCAGCGCCTCGAGGCGGCGGACCCGCTCGCTTGTCGGCGGGTGGGTGCTCAGCATCCCGCCGAGCCCGTCGGGCGCGAACGGGTGCGCGATCATCAGGTGGCTGGCTGCCGCCAGCGTGCCATGCGGCCGCAGCGGCTGCGCGGCGGCGCCGATGTCGATCTTGCGCAGCGCGCTGGCAAGCGCCATCGGGTCTCCGGTCAGCAGTGCGCTGTCGATGTCCGCGCCGTACTCGCGGCCAGACGGCGCGATGATGTGCAGCATGAGCGCGATCAGCGGGCAGGATGCGACGAGCGACGCGAGGCCCGCGGACCACGACGACACCGCGACGTCCCGCCGCGCGACGTGCGCGAACTCGTGCGCGAGCACGGCGCGCAACTCATCGGCCGGCAACAGCCGGAGCAGCCCCTCGGTGCAGCAGACCGCCGCGGAGCGCGCGCTGTACCCGACGGTGAGGATGTTCGGCTGCGCCGCAGGAGACACGAACAGCCGGGGCACTGGCAGCCGGGCCGCGCGGGCGAGGTCCCTGACGAGCAGGTACAGGTCAGGCCGCTCCACCTCGCTGACGGGGCGCGCGCGGAGTGCGGTAAGCACCGTCCGTTCTGAATGGAAGTAGATGATCCAGCCGAGGGCGACAAGCAGCGCGCTCACGGCCGCGGCGCCGACCAGCCCAAGCCACAGCGTGGCACCCGACACCGCCGCCGCGCACAGCGCGGCGGCGAACAGTGCCGCGCGCAGTGCGTAGCAGCGCATCATGACCCCCTCCTTGACATGACACTAACGTCACACCGGCCGCTCCGCACCGGACCAGTCCCGGCGGCCGTACACCCATGTTCAACGGTTCACCATGCCATGAGGTTTCAGCACGTCATCAGCTGCCGAACGGCCCGCGGATAACACCTTCCTCTACAGTAGAGAGGCTGGTCGAAACAGAAAAGTGGCATAAAGTAGGTCGAGGTGAGACCCATCACGTAGCCAAGGGGCGCCGTCGACCGCGTAAACTCTACGTGTCCTGCACTCAGCCCCCGGGGCCGTAGGGGTGGTGCTAAAAGGTGCCAGCTGCTGTGCGGAGGAGGCTTTGCGCTGTGACCAAACAGGTCCAGGAGCTTGACCACGTAATCATCAGATTCGCTGGCGACTCCGGTGACGGGATGCAGCTTACGGGTGACCGGTTCACTCAGGAGACCGCGGTCTTCGGCAATGACCTGTCCACTCTTCCCAACTTCCCGGCCGAGATCCGTGCCCCCGCCGGGACACTGCCCGGGGTGAGCAGCTTCCAGCTGCACTTCGCGGACCACGACATCCTCACGCCGGGCGACGCGCCGGACGTGCTGGTGGCGATGAACCCGGCCGCGCTCAAGGCGAACCTCAAGGACCTGCCGCGCGGCGGGGACCTGATCGTCAACACCGACGAGTTCACCAAGCGCAACCTGACCAAGGTCGGCTACGCCGTCAACCCGCTTGAGGACGGCTCGCTGGAGGCCTACAAGCTGCACCCGGTGCCGCTGACCTCGCTGACGGTCAAGGCGCTCGAGCACCAGGACATCTCCCGCAAGGACGCCGAGCGGGCCAAGAACATGTTCGCGCTCGGCCTGCTGTCCTGGCTCTACGGCCGCCCGTCGGAGGGAACGCTGAGCTTCCTGGAAGCGAAGTTCGGCAAGAAGCCCGAGATCTACAAGGCCAATGTCACCGCGTTCACCGCCGGGTGGAACTACGGCGAGACCACCGAGGACTTCGCCGTCCGCTACGAGGTCAAGCCCGCGGCCATCGCGCCCGGCCGGTACCGGAACATCACCGGCAACCTCGCCCTCGCCTACGGGCTGATCGCGGCCGGGCAGCTGTCGAAGCTCCCGCTGTTCCTCGGCTCCTACCCGATCACGCCGGCCAGCGACATCCTGCACGAGCTGTCCAAGCACAAGAAGTTCGGGGTGCGCACCTTCCAGGCCGAGGACGAGATCAGCGCGGCCAGCGCCGCGCTGGGCGCCTCCTTCGGCGGTTCCCTCGCCGTCACGACGACCTCCGGGCCCGGCATGCTGCTCAAGGCCGAGACGGTCAACCTGGCCGTGTCGGTGGAACTGCCGCTGCTGGTGGTGGACGTGCAGCGGGCCGGGCCGAGCACCGGGATGCCGACCAAGACCGAGCAGACCGACCTGCTGATGGCCCTGTACGGGCGCAACGGCGAGTCGCCGGTCCCGGTGATCGCCGCCCAGTCCCCGTCGGACTGCTTCTTCGCGGCGATCGAGGCCGCGCGCATCGCGGTGACCTACCGGACGCCGGTGATCCTGCTGTCCGACGGGTACCTGGGCAACGGCTCCGAGCCGTGGCGGATCCCGGACGTCGCGGACCTGCCCGACCTGTCGGCCGGGTTCGCGTTCGCGACCGAGGCGGACAAGCCCGCGAGCGGGGACTTCCAGCCGTTCAACCGCGACCCGCAGACCCTCGCCCGCCCGTGGGCCATCCCCGGCACCCCCGGCCTCGAGCACCGCATCGGCGGTATCGAGAAGGCCGACAAGACGGGCAACATCTCCTACGACCCCCACAACCACGACCTGATGGTCCGCACCCGTCAGGCCAAGGTCGACGGCATCGCCGCCACGATCCCGCCGCTGGAGGTCGACGACCCCTCGGGCGAGGCGAAGCTGCTTGTCCTCGGCTGGGGGTCCACCTACGGCTCCATCGGCGCCGCGGTCCGCCGCGTCCGCAGGGAAGGTCACCAGGTCGCCCAGGCTCACCTGCGGCACCTGAACCCGTTCCCGGCCAACCTCGGCGAGGTGCTGCGCTCCTACGACAAGGTGCTCGTCCCCGAGATCAACCTGGGCCAGCTCGCCCTGCTGCTGCGCGGCAAGTTCCTGGTCGACGTGATCTCCTACAACCGCGTCCGCGGGCTGCCGTTCACCGCGGCCGAACTCGCCGGCGCGATCGAGGAAGTGCTCTCCCATGAGTGAGAACCCAGAGATCATCCCGAACGAGGGCAGCCGCCTCCGTTCCCTCACGCTCGTCCCGCACAAGCCGGGCCTGGCGGCGAAGGAGTTCAAGTCCGACCAGGAGGTCCGCTGGTGCCCTGGCTGCGGTGACTACGCGATCCTCGCGGCCTTCCAGGCCTTCCTCCCCGAGCTTGAGGTGCCGCGGGAGAACGTGGTGGTGATCTCCGGCATCGGCTGCTCCTCCCGGCTGCCGTACTACGTGTCGTCCTACGGGATGCACTCGATCCACGGCCGCGCCCCGGCGATCGCCAGCGGGCTCGCGTCCTCGCGGCAGGACCTGTCGGTCTGGGTGATCACCGGCGACGGCGACGCGCTGTCCATCGGCGGCAACCACCTCATCCACGCGCTGCGCCGGAACGTGAACATCAACGTCATGCTGTTCAACAACCGGATCTACGGGCTCACCAAGGGCCAGTACTCACCCACCAGCGAGCAGGGCAAGGTCACCAAGTCCACCCCCTACGGGTCGCTCGACCACCCGTTCAACCCCGTCTCGCTCGCCCTCGGCGCGGAGGCGTCGTTCGTGGCCCGCTCGGTCGACTCCGACCGCAAGCACCTGCAGTCGGTGATGCGGGCAGCGGCCGACCACAAGGGCTCGGCGTTCATCGAGATCTTCCAGAACTGCCCGATCTTCAATGACGACGCGTTCGCTCCGGTCAAGGAGGCGAACGCGCCCGGCCTGATCCGCCTGGTCCACGGCGAGCAGGTCCGGTTCGGCCCTGACCGCTCCCTCGGCCTCACCTACGGCCCGTACGGCCAGATCGAGACCGTCCTCGCCAGCTCCGTCCCGGAAGCGCAGCTGATCGTGCACGACGCGACGCGGGCCGACCCGTCCTACGCGTTCGCCCTGTCCCGGCTGGACAGCTACGACTTCACCCACATGCCCATCGGCGTCTTCCGCTCCGTCGAGCGCGGCTCCTACGACGACGCCATGGCCGCCCAGATCGAAACGGCCAAGGCCAACGGCCAGGGCGACCTGGGCCGCCTCCTCGCCGGCAACGACACCTGGGTAGTCGCCTGAGCGGAGGCCCCAGCAGGCACCCAAGAGCGCCAGCACCTCGCCGTGAGGGGCCGGCGCTCTTGCTTTCACCGTCCCCGTGTCCCGTTGGGCCGCCTATAGGCGGCCCAACGGGACACGGGCAGCGAACCAGACCAGGTGTCCAATCCCAATCTCGTTGCGGCACGTATGTGTAAGGGGATGTCTACGCCTCAACCGACGCACTCAGGAGGACATGATGCGCAAGTTCCTGCTAGCACTCGCCTGCTCGGTCACGCTCATGATCGGCGCGCCGGTGGCCGCACTCGCTGCGACGCCGACAACCGGCCAGCCGGGCGCGAACCACAATCCGCCCAACACTTGCGCGCCAGACGGGTCGATGGCCCCGGGCGCTTCAGCGACCGCGCCGGGCTCTGCGTTCGACCCCACCGGGCAGGCCGGGAACGTCTACGCCGGGAATCCGGACACCGCGTCATTGGCCCACACGAATAGCACCGCATCCGTTTCCGAGTACGACATCGCCTGCTTCCGGCCCTAGCCTGTGACGGATCAAGAGCGCCGGCCTCTTCGGGGCGGCGCTCTTGCGTTTACCGGGTCAAGGCGGGGTCAGCTCGAACGCCGGAGCCTGAACCTTGGCCAGGCGGCTGGCATCGAGGCGGGCCACGCTGGCCTGTTGTTAGTCGGCCTTGATGAGCCCGACCGGGCAGCTCACGCCGGTGCTGTGGTCGGGGCAGTAGCCGCCGGGCACCTTGTGCAGGTACTGCTGGTGGTAGTCCTCGGCGAAGTAGAACTCGCCCGCGGGGACGATCTCCGTGGTGATGTCACCGTAGCGGTACTGCCGCAGCCGCTGCTGGAAGTCGGCCTTCGACTGCTCGGCGGCCGCTCGCTGCGCCTCGTTGTGGTAGAAGATCGCCGAGCGGTACTGCGTCCCGACGTCATTGCCCTGTGCCATGCCCTGGGTCGGGTCGTGCGACTCCCAGAACACCTTGAGCAGCTGTGCGTAGGAGACCTTGGCCGGGTCGAACACGACGCGGACGGTCTCGGCGTGCCCGGTCTGCCCGGTGCAGACCTCCTCGTAGGTGGGGTTGGGCGTGAAGCCGCCCTCGTAGCCCACGGCGGTCGTGAACACGCCTGGCACCCGCCAGAAATTCTGCTCTTCCCCCCAGAAGCAGCCGAGCGCGAACTCCGCGACCTCGGTGCCCTCCGGGTACGGGCCCTGCAGCGGCGTGTGCAGCACTTCATGCAGCGCCGGCACCGGCATGGCCGTTGACCTGCCCGGCAGGGCGTCCTCCGCGCTGATCATCGTCGTCTTGCGGAACCCGAAAATGCTCACCGTGCCTCCTCTGGCCGTCTTTCCGTCCGCCTTAACCACAGTACGGGCAGGGATGTTCCGCGTTACATGGCCGGGCGGGCTCTTAGGCGGTGCGGGTGTTGACGAAGTCGCAGAGGGACTCGAAGGCGGCGCGGGCCGGCACGTCGGGGAGCTGCGCGAGCAGGTCCTGCGCCTCGCGGATCCAGCTGCGGACCGTCTGCCGCGCCTCCTCGATCGCCGAGGACTCGCGCAGCAGCCGCAGGGCCTCCGCGTGCAGCTCCGGATCGGTGAGCTCGCCGTCGCGCAGCAGATCGCGCAGCCGGACGGCGTCCGGGTCGCCCGAGGTACCGCGCAGCGCATAGAGCACCGGCAGCGTCCGCACGCCCTGACGCAGGTCGGTGCCCTGCTCCTTGCCCGACTCAGCGGAGCTTGAAGCGATGTCGAGCACGTCGTCCGACAGCTGCCAGGCCACCCCGATCCGCAGGCACGCCTCGGAGATCAGGTCGGCCGTCTCGCCGGGCAGCCCGGCGAACATCGCGCCGAACCGTCCGGACGTCGCGATCAGCGACCCGGTCTTCTCGGTGATGACGTGCATGTAGTGGTCCAGCGGGTCCTCACCCGGCCGCACGCCCACCGTCTCGAGCAACTGGCCGTCAACCAGGCGGCCGAACGTCTCCGCCTGGATCTTGATCGCGTCCGGGCCGAGGTCGGCGAGGATACGGGACGCGCGGGCGAACAGGTAGTCGCCGGCCAGGATGGCGACCGAGTTGCCGAACCGGGAGTTGGCCGACTCGTGGCCGCGCCTCATCGAGGCCTCGTCCATGACGTCGTCGTGGAACAGCGTGGCCAGGTGGGTCAGCTCGATCGCGACCGCGGCGGGCACGATCCGCTTGTCCCGGTAGTCGCCGAACCGGGCGGCGAGCAGTACGAGCATGGCCCGGAAGCGCTTGCCCCCGGCCTGCATCATGTGCCTGGAGACGTCGGCGAACATCTCGTCGCCACCGAAGGAGGTATCCCGCAGGGCTGCTTCGACGACGGCGAGGTCCTCGGCCATCTCCGCGGCCAGGGCCGCGTCGGCGAGGTCGACTGGAACAGCGATGCTCAACACGAACTCCATGTCGTCGGAAATCCCCAAACTCCCAGGGTAGCCGATGGCCGCCGGCGCTCCGGGATCGACGACGCGATCACGCGGGAGAGCGACAGGCGGCCATCGTCAGGCATAGCGACCTAGCGGACGAACAGCTGCGTCGCCGCGTGGTTGGCCAGCGAGAGCAGCGGCTGCGGCACGATGCCGAACACCACGGCCGACAGCGCGCCTACCGCCACCGCGGTGCCAGTGAACACGGAGGGCACGGCCACCACGGGCCCGTCAGGCACCGGGTCGCTGAAGAACATCAGCACGATGATCCGGACGTAGAAGAACGCGGCGATCGCCGACGCCACCACGCCGATGATGACGAGCGGCGTCGCGCCGCCCGCGATCGCGGCCGAGAACACCGCGAACTTCCCGGTGAAGCCGGCGGTCAGCGGGATGCCCGCGAAGGTGAGCAGGAACAGCGCGAAGACGCCGGCGATAAGCGGTGACCGCTTGCCCAGGCCGGCCCAGCGGGACAGGTGGTCTGCCTCGCCGCCGGAGTCGCGCACCAGGGTGATCACGGCGAACGCACCGATCGTGGTCAGGCCGTAGGTCGCCAGGTAGAACAGCGACGAGGACAGGCCCTGCACCGAGGAGGCGATCACCGCGGTGAGGATGAAGCCGGCGTGCGCGATCGACGAGTAGGCGAGCAGCCGCTTCACGTCGGTCTGGGTGACCGCGATGATCGCGCCGATGAGCATGGTGAGGATGGTGACCACCCACAGCGCGGGCCGCCAGTCCCAGGTCAGGTTGCCGAAGGCCACGTAGAACACGCGCAGCAGCGCGCCGAACGCCGACACCACGGTGCAGGACGCCATCAGCGCGGTGATCGGGGTGGGCGCGCCCTGGTACACATCGGGCTTCCAGGCGTGGAACGGCACGGCGCCGACCTTGAACAGCAGCCCGAGCCCGGTCAGCGCGATGCCCGCGAACAGCAGCGTGTCCGACCCGGTGCCGGACGACGCCGCGGCCGCGATCGAACCGAGGGACACTGAGCCCGAGTAGCCGTACAGCATCGCGATGCCGAACAGGAAGAAGGCCGAGGAGAACGAGCCGAGCAGGAAGTACTTCATGGCCGCCTCGTGCGACAGCAGGCGGCGGCGCCGGGCGAGCCCGCACAGCAGGTACAGCGGCAGCGACAGCGTCTCGAGCGCCACGAACATCGTCAGCAGGTCGTTCGACGCGGGGAAGAGCAGCATGCCGCCGACCGCGAACAGCGTCAGCGGGTAGATCTCGGTGTGCACCAGGCCGGCCAGCAGGCTCTCGCGCTCCTCGGTGGACCCGGGAACGGCCGCCGCCTGCCCGGCGAACGTCGAGACGTCGTGCGAGGCGTCGGCGATCAGCAGCACGGAGACGGCGGCGAGGACCAGGATCGTGCCCTGGATGAACAGGGTCGGCCGGTCCACCGCCACCGCGCCCATCGCGGCCACGTGCCCGGCGGCGTCCTTGGCGAACAGCGTCGAGGACGCGGCGATCACGCATGTCCAGACGAACGCCGCCAGCAGGGCGCCGAACGTCAGCAGCAGGTGGACGGCGCGGCGCAGCTCCCGGGGCATGAAGGCCTCGACGAGCACGCCGATGACGGCCGCGCCGAAGACCACCAGCATCGGCGCGAGCTGGCTGTACTCGATGTGCGGCGCGCTGATGGCGCCGGGAGTGGCAGCAGCGGCAGCAGCGACGGCGAGGCTCACGGCTGGGCTCCATTCTGAGCGGCTGCGGGATGGGCGGGCGCCGGGTCAGCGGAGCCCACCTGGGACATGGTGGCCTTGACGGCCGGGTTGATCACGTCGAGCACCGGCTTGGGGTACACGCCCATCGCGATGATCAGCGCGACGAGCGGGACCACGGCGAGCAGTTCCCGCGGCCGCAGGTCCGGCATGGTCGCGACCGAGTCCGCGGTCGGCCCGTTCATCGTGCGCTGGTACATCCAAAGGATGTAGATCGCGGCGAGCACGATGCCCGCCACCGCGAACGATCCCGCGACCTTGTACCGGGAGAACGTGCCCGCCAGCACGAGGAACTCCGACACGAAGGTGGACAGGCCCGGCAGGGACAGGCCGGCCAGACCGGAGACGAGGAAGAGCCCGGCGAGCACCGGCGCGACCTTCTGCACGCCACCGTAGTCGGCGATCTTGTCCGAGCCGCGCCGGACGATCATGAACCCGACGAGCAGGAACAGCGCGCCGGTGACGAACCCGTGGTTGACCATGTAGAACGTGGCACCGGACTGGCCCTGCGAGGTGAGGGCGAAGATGCCGAGCACGATGAAGCCGAAGTGCGAGATCGAGGTGTACCCGATCAGCCGCTTCATCGAGGTCTGCCCGATCGCCACGATGGCGCCGTAGATGATCGAGATCACCGACAGCACCAGGATCAGCGGCGTGAAGTAGTGGAAGCCGTCGGGGAACAGCTCCAGGCAGTACCTGATCATGCCGAACGTGCCGACCTTGTCCATCACGCCGAGCATCAGCACCGCGGCGCCCGGCTGGGCGGAGGCGGCGGCGTCCGGCAGCCAGGTGTGGAACGGCCACAGCGGCGCCTTGATCGCGAAGGCGACGAAGAAGCCCAGGAACAGCCACTTCTGCACGGTCGGTGACAGCGCGACGTGCGCCAGCGTGTAGAACAGGAACGTGCCGTGGTGCCCGGTGGCCGCCGACTCGGCCGAGTAGACGTACAGCGCGATCACCGCGACCAGCATGAGCAGGCCGCCGAGCAGGCTGTAGAGCAGGAACTTGACCGCCGCGTACTGCCGCGGCCCGACGCCGAACGACCCGATCATGAAGTACATCGGGACCAGCATGGCCTCGAAGAACACGTAGAACAGGAAGACGTCGGTGGCCGCGAAGACCCCGATCATCATCGTGTCGAGCGCCAGCATCAGCGCCATGTACGTCCGCGGCGACCGCTGGCGGCCGGCCCGGGCGGCCGTCCCGGCGGCGTCAACCGCCTCGTCCGCGTCGTGCCAGGAGGCGAGGATCACCACCGGCATCAGCACGGCGGTCATGCCGATGAGCACCAGCGCGATCCCGTCCACGCCGAGCGCGTAGTACACGCCGAACTGCGGGATCCAGTTGTACTGCTCGGTGAGCTGGTACGTCGGCCCCGAGGGGTTGAACTGGGTGGCCATCACGATCACCCAGACCAGGTCGACGACGGTGAACAGCAGCGCCGTCAGCTTGGCGAACCGCACCGGCAAGAGCATGACCACGATCGCGCCGAGCAGCGGTATGCCGCCGGCGATAGTCAGCCAGGGCGTGCCGCTGTTCGCCGCAGCCACAGCTACGTTCATTAGAGCCTCACCACCAGAAGGCCGGCCACGAGCAGCACGGCGCCGATGAGCATGGACAGCGCGTAAGAGCGCACGAAACCGTTCTGCAGCCGCCGCATCCGCCCCGACGTGCCGCCGATGGTCGCGGCCAGCCCGTTCACCAGGCCGTCCACCCCCCGGCTGTCGAAGAAGACCGAGAGCCGGGTGAGCCACTGCCCCGGGCGCATCAGCACCGACTCGTTGAACGCGTCGCCGTACAGGTCGGCGCGCGCCGCGTGGGTCAGCACGGAGCCGCGCGGCGCGACGGCCGGCACGGGCACCCGGCCGTATATGGCCCAGGCGATCGCGATTCCGAGCACCACGAGCACGAGCGCGACGATCCCCGGCCCGGTGAAGAGCCCGGCCTTGTCCGGCGGGGCACCGACGACGGGTGACAGGAAGTTCGCGAACCGGGAGTTGACGATGAGGAACCAGCCGGCGGCGACCGAGCCGATCGCAAGCAGGATCATCGGTATGGTCATCACCCACGGCGACTCGTGCGGGTGCAGTTCGTGCTCGTGCGGCTGGGGCTGCGGCTGGCCGGTCCGCGGCTCGGCGCCGCCCCGCGCTCCCTCGCCTTCCCAGCGCGCGTTACCGAACCAGGTCATCAGCATGACCCTGGTCATGTAGAAGGCGGTGATGCCGGCCCCGATGATCGCGCACGCGGCCAGGATCCAGCCCGACGTGCCGCCCTTCGACCAGGCGGCGTCGATGATGGTGTCCTTGGTGAAGAACCCGGAGAACGGCGGGATGCCGATGATGGCCAGGTAGCCGAGGCCGAAGGTGACGAAGGTGACCGGCAGCAGCTTGCGGAGGGCGCCGTAGCGGCGCATGTTGACCTCGTCCTCCATGCCGTGCATCACCGAGCCGGCGCCGAGGAACAGGCCCGCCTTGAAGAACCCGTGGGTGAGCAGGTGGGCGATCGCGAACACGTACCCGGCCGGGCCGAGGCCCGCGGCCAGCGTCATGTAGCCGATCTGCGACATCGTGGACCCAGCCAGGGCCTTCTTGATGTCGTCCTTGGCGCACCCGATGATCGCGCCGACCAGCAGCGTGACCGCGCCGACGACGGTGACCGCGAGCTGGGCGGTGGGCGCGTCGTTGAAGATCGGGTTGGAACGCACGATCAGGTACACGCCCGCCGTGACCATTGTCGCCGCATGGATAAGGGCCGACACGGGCGTCGGGCCCTCCATCGCGTCGAGCAGCCAGGACTGGAGCGGCACCTGGGCGGACTTGCCGCACGCGCCGAGCAGCAGCAGCAGCCCGAGCGCCGAGGCGACCCCGGTGCCGGCCGAGTTCACCGTGGCGAACACCCCGGAGAAGTTAAACGTGCCGAACTCCGCGAACATCAGCATGATCGCCAGGGACACCCCGACGTCGCCGACTCGGTTGGCGATGAACGCCTTCTTCGCCGCGACCGGCGGGGCGGGCTTGAACTGCCAGAACCCGATGAGCAGGTAGGACGCGAGGCCGACGCCTTCCCAGCCCGCGTACAGGGCGAGGTAGTTGTCGGAGATCACCAGGAGCAGCATCGCGGCGATGAACAGGTTCATGTAGCCGAAGAAGCGGCGCCTGTCGCTGTCGTGGGCCATGTAGCCGACCGAGTAGATCAGGATCAGCGACCCGACCCCGGTAATCAGCAAGATGAAGCTGATCGACAGCGGGTCAAGCAGGATGCCGATGTTCGCCTGGAAACCGACGACCGGGACCCAGGAGTACACGTGCAGGTCGCGGCTGCGGTCCTGCGCGGGGTAGCTCAGCAGGGTGAAGAACGCGATCACGCCGTAGACGAACGACGCGAGCGACATCAGGCAGCCGAGCAGGTGGCCCCACTTGTCGGTGCGCCGACCGCCGATCAGCAGGACCGCCGCGCCGAAGACCGGGAACGCGAGCAGCAGCCATGAGGCGCGCAGCACCCCGGTGGCGGCAAGCGTCGTCATCGTGTCAATCTCCTCAGTTCTTGAGCAGGTTCGCGGCGTCGACCGAGGCGGACCTGCGGGCGCGGTAGATGGCCATCAGGATGGCCAGCCCGACGACGACCTCAGCGGCGGCGACGACCATCACGAAGAAGGCCACCACCTGCCCGTCCAGGTTCCCGTGCATCCGGGCGAACGAGACGAACGCCAGGTTGCACGCGTTCAGCATGAGCTCGACGCTCATGAAGACCAGGATCATGTTGCGCCGGATGAGCACGCCGACCCCGCCGATGGTGAACAGGATGACGGCAAGGAACACGTAGGCTGCGGGGCTCACTGGGTTTCCTCCTCTGCCGTGCCCGCGCCGGGCCGCAGCTCGGGCGCGGTCCGCCCCGCCGCGCTGCGCTCGAGCTGTCGCTCCGCCTCGATCCGGTCCTGCTCGGCGATATCGGCGACCACCCTGCCCTGCGGGTCGCGGCCGAGCTGCACGTCGCGCTGGACGACCGCGTCCGAGACCGAACGGTTGGTGGTTGTACCGTCCGGCAGCATGGCCGGCATGTCGACGGCGTTGTGCAGCGCGTAGACCCCCGGCGGCGGCTCTGGGGCGACCTGGCCGCTTTCGATCTTGCGGCGGGCCACGTCCCGCTGCGTCGGCTTGGGCGAGGTCCGCTCACGGTGCGCGAGGACCATCGCGCCGAGCGCGGCGGTGATCAGCAGGGCGCTGGTCACTTCGAACGGGTAGACGTAGGTGGTGAAGATCAGCTGCGCCAGCCCGGTCATGTTGCCCGCGCCGTTGCCGTCCGTCTGCGGTGCCGCGCTGCCGATGGCCGCGTGGCCGATGCTGACGACGAGGAGCACGACGAGGCCGAGGCCGGCCAGGGCCGCCCAGAGCCGTTGCCCGCTGATGGTCTCCTTGAGCGATTCCGCCGAGGTGATGCCGATCAGCATGACCACGAACAGGAAGAGCATGAGCACGGCGCCGGTGTAGACGATCACCTGCACCATGGCGAGGAACGGCGCCCCCTGCATGGCGTACATGACGGCGAGGGACAGCATCACCACCGCGAGCATCAGCGCGCAGTGCACGGCCTGCCGCACCAGGATCATGGCGAGCCCGGCGGCGACCGCGAGCACCGCGAGGATCCAGAACATGACCTTGCCGTAGATCGGGTCGAGGTTGGTGCCGCTGTTCGCGAGAACGTGGAGGGTCGTCACAGCTCAGCCTCCTGGCCGCTGTAGGTGGCCTGTTCGCCGCCTGGCTTGACCTCGTCCTGGCCGGGCACGTGCGCGCCTGTCGCGGTGGCGTGCACGGCCGGCCCGGTCGGGCCGCCTGGCCCGCCCAGCCCGGGCCCGCGGCCCGTCGGGGACACCCCGGCGCCGCCGAGGCGGTAGTAGTCCTTCTCGTCATTGCCGAGGCGCATCGGGTGCGGCGGCGCCTCCATGTTCTCGAGCAGCGGGACGAGCAGCTGCTCCTTGGTCCAGATCAGCTTTTCCCTGTCGTCGTCGGCGATCTCGTACTCGTTGGTCATCGTCAGCGCCCGGGTGGGGCACGCCTCGATGCACAGTCCGCACAGGATGCAGCGCAGGTAGTTGATCTGGTAGACGTGCCCGTACCGCTCGCCGGGCGAGTACCGCTCCTCGGGTGTGTTGTCCCGGCCCTCCACGTAGATGGCGTCGGCCGGGCAGGCCCAGGCGCACAGCTCGCAGCCGATGCACTTCTCCAGGCCGTCGGGCCAGCGGTTGAGCTGGTGGTGACCGTGGAACCGGGGCGCGGTCGGCCGCTTGTCCTCCGGGTACATCACGGTGTCAACCTTCTTGAACATCTCCCGGAAGGTGACCCCGAACCCCTTGACGGGGTTGAGGAAATCAAGAACCGGCACCGGTGACCTCCTTCGTCACTCCAGTGGCGTCGCCGCGCACCGAGCCGTTCGCGGCGCCGAGTTCGAGGCCGTGATAGTGCGGCAGGTCAAGCGGCGGCACCGGGAACCTCGGCTGCCCCGCCGGCTTCTCGACCTTGACCAGCTCGCCTTCTTCGTCGTAGTCCCACTCTTCCTCGGCCGCGACGGCCGCGGGCTCGCTCGGCCCGATCCGCTCGCGGTGCTTCTGGTAGCCGGTCTCCCAGAAGCCGACCAGCAGCACGAACAGCACGAGGACGACGCCGAAGACGATGAGCGCGAGCGACGAGTGCCAGCCGGTGACGCGCAGCGTCTTGACGCAGGCGACCATCAGCAGCCAGATGATGGAGAACGGGATGAGGATCTTCCAGCCGAGCGCCATCAGCTGGTCGTACCTCGTCCGCGGCAGCGTGCCGCGGAGCCAGACGTAGCAGAACAGCAGGGCGAAGACCTTGATGAGGAACCAGAGCACCGGCCACCAGCCGCTGTTCACCGCGGGCCCGATCAGGGTGAGCGGCCACGGTGCCCGCCAGCCGCCGAGGAACAGCGTGGTGGCGAGCGCGGAGACCGTCGTCATGTTGATGTACTCGGCGAGGAAGAACATGGCGAACTTCATCGAGGAGTATTCGGTCATGTGCCCGGCCACGATCTCGCCCTCGCCCTCGGGCAGGTCGAACGGGATCCGGTTGGTCTCGCCGACCATCGTCACCAGGTAGATGAGGAACGACGGCAGGAGGACCGAGAAGTACCAGATATGCGATTGCGAGTTGACGATCGCGGTGGTGGACAGCGATCCCGAGTCGAGGAAGACCGCGACGAAGGACAGGCCCATCGCGATCTCGTAGCTGATCACCTGCGCGGTGGAGCGGAGCGCGCCGAGGATGGAGTACGGCCCGCGCGACGCCCAGCCGGCCAGCACGATGCCGTAGACGCCGATCGAGCTCATCGCGAGCACGAGCAGCACCGCGACCGGCAGGTCGGCGACCTGCAGCGGGGTCCAGTGGTGGAAGATCGACACCATCGGGCCCCACGGGATGATCGCGAAGGCGACGAACGATATCCCGGCCGCGATGATCGGCGCGATGAAGAACACCATCTTGTCCACCGTGGTGGGGACGATGTCCTCCTTGAGCGGCAGCTTGAGCGCGTCGGCCACCGGCTGCAGCAGGCCCCAGGGGCCGGCCCGGTTGGGTCCTGGCCGGTTCTGCATCCGGCCGATCACCCGGCGCTCGAACCAGATCATGAAGATCGTGGTCAGCAGCAGGAACGCGAAGACGATACCGACCTTGAGCAGCACCATCCACCAGATGAGCTGGTTGAAGTCGGCCAGCGTCGGGTCTACCGCGAGACCGCGGTTCATTCAGCCCTCCTCAGGGTTACCCTGCTCCCGTGCCCGGCGCCGAGGTCCGCGCGGACCGCCGAGCCGGGGCTGTTGGCGGGCAGCCATACGGTGCTGTCGGCCATGTCGGTGACCTCGAGCGGTACGGTCACCGAGCCCGCCGCGGTCGCCACCGTCACCTTGTCGCCGTCGGCGAGGCCCGCCGCGGCCGCGGTGCCGGGCGAGACCCGGGCCACCGCCGGGCGTGCGGTGCCGGCCAGGTACGGCTCGCCGTCCTGCAGCCTGCCCGCGTCGAGGAGCTGATGCCAGGTAGCCAGCCTGAGTACTGTCGCCTCCCGGGGGGACGAGCCCCCACTCTGCTCGCCCGGGGGGACAACCCCCCCGAACCCCCCCGAGGCCCCGGCTGCGCGCCCGATGGCTGGCGCCATCGTATCGGGCGCGCCAGACGGCGTGCTGTACTCGGAAAGCACCGCAGGCGCGGCCGGGCGGGCGCCCCGCCAGGCGCCGAGGGCGGCGAGTTCGGCGCGCGCCGCGGCCGCGTCGGGCAGCCCCAGGTGCACGTCCATCTCGTCGGCGATGGCGCCGAGCACGTACAGGTCGGTGCGGATGCCCGGCACGCTGAGCGCCGCGGCGAACGACCCGCCGCGTCCCTCCCAGTTCACGAACGTGCCGGCCTTCTCCGCGACCGCGGCGACGGGGAAGACCACGTCCGCGCGGTCGGTGACCGCGCTTGCCCGCAGCTCGAGCGACACGATGAACGGCGTCCGGTCGAGCGCGCGCAGCACGCCCGCCGGGTCCGGCAGGTCGGCCGGGTCGACGCCGGCGATCACCAGCGCGCCGAGTTCGCCGGCCTCGGCCGCCGCGAGCAGCGCCCCGGTCGACCGGCCCGGCCTGGCCGGCAGAGCGGCCTTGTTCCAGGCCAGCGCCACCTCCGCGCGCGCCTTCGGGTCGCCGACCCAGCGGCCGATCGGCAGCAGGCCGGGCATGGCGCCCGCCTCGATCGCGCCGCGCTCGCCCGCCCGCCGGGGAATCCAGGCGAGCCGTGCGCCGCTCGCGTCCGCGAGCCTGGCCGCCGCGGCGAGCGCCCCGGGCACCTCGGCGAGCCGCTCGCCGGCCAGGATCACCGCGCCCGGCTGCGCCAGCAGGTCGGCGGCTCGCGCGATGTCGGCATCGCTGCCACCGCCCGCCGCCAGCGCGGTGAGCGTCGCCGCCTCGGCGCCCGGCACTGTCGGCAGCAGCGTGCCGAACACCTTCTCAAGGCCGGGTGAGGCGAGCGCCGCGACGGAGAACACGGCGACGCGGTGCTTGCGCGCGCCCTTGCGGAGCCGCAGGAACACGATGGGCGACTCGTCCTCCGGCTCGAACCCGGCGAGCAGCACCGCGGGCGCGGTCTCCAGGTCCGCGTAGCTGACCTCGATGTCGCGGCCGGCCACCCGGGCGGCGAGGAACTGCTCCTCCTCCGCCGAGTGCGCCCTGGCCCGCATGTCGATGTCGTTGGTGTTCAGCGCGAGCCTGGTGAACTTGGCGTACGCGTAGGCGTCCTCAAGCGTCAGCCTGCCGCCGGTCAGCACGCCCGCCCCGGCCGGGCCCTCCTCGGCGTCCCGGGCGGCAGCGAGGCCGCGCGCCGCGGCGGCGTACGCGGCGGCCCAGGAGGCCGGCCGGAGCACGCCTTCCGCGTCCCGGACGAGCGGGGTGGTCAGCCGGTCGGACTCGGTGGCGTAGTTGAACGCCCAGCGGCCCTTGTCGCAGTTCCACTCCTCGTTGACCAGCGGCTCGTCGCCGGCCAGCCGCCGCATCACCTTGCCGCGCCGGTGGTCGGTGCGCTGGTGGCAGCCGGACGCGCAGTGCTCGCACACGCTCGGCGTGGACACCAGGTCGAACGGCCGCGACTTGAACCGGTACGCCGCGCCGGTGAGCGCGCCGACCGGGCAGACCTGGACGGTGTTGCCGGAGAAGTAGGAGTTGAACGGCTTGCCGTTCGCGGTGCCGATGTACTGGCGCGGGCCCCGCTCGAGGAACTCGATGAAGTCGTCGCCTGCGATCTCCTCCGAGGTCCGCACGCAGCGGGTGCAGGAGATGCACCGCTCACGGTCGAGCAGCACCTCGGTCGAGATCGCCACCGGCTTCTCGAACTCGCGCTTGGGCTCGCGGAACCGGGACTCGCCGCGGCCGTTGGACAGCGCCTGGTTCTGCAGCGGGCACTCGCCGCCCTTGTCGCACATCGGGCAGTCGAGCGGGTGGTTGATCAGCAGCAGCTCCATCACGCCCTGCTGCGCCTTGTCCGCGACCGGGGAGGTGAACTGGGTCTTGACCACCATGCCGTCGGTGCAGACGGTGGTGCACGAGGCGAGCGGCTTGCGCTGGCCCTCGATGTCCACCAGGCACTGCCGGCAGGCGCCGATCGGGTCGAGCAGCGGGTGATCGCAGAACCGCGGGATGGTGATGCCGATCGTCTCGGCGGCCCTGATGACCAGCGTGCCCTTGGGCACGCGGAGCTCGTAGCCGTCGATGGTCACAGTAACCATATCGGTCCTCTGAACGCTCGAATGCGTGTCCGATACACTCGTCTTTTCATCGGACTCGGCCCGGGGGGTACGGGGGGTCGCCCCCCCGGAAGACATCGGCACAGTCATCTCGTTATACCGCCCACGCGGTCGAAGCGGCCGGGTCGAACGGGCAGCCGCCATTCTTCTGGTGCTGGATGATCTCGTCTTTGAAGTACTTGATCGCGGACATGATCGGCACCGGCGCGGCGTCGCCGAGCGCGCAGAACGCGCGGCCCACGATGTTGTCGCTCACGTCGAGGATGGTTTCCAGGTCTTCGTCGGTGCCCTTGCCCTGCTCGAGCCGCTCGACGGCGCGCACCAGCCAGTAGGTGCCCTCGCGGCACGGCGTGCACTTGCCGCACGACTCGTGCTGGTAGAACTCCGTCCAGCGCAGCGCGGCCCGCAGCACGCAGGTGGTGTCGTCGAAGAGCTGCAGCGCCCGGGTGCCGAGCATCGAGCCCGCGGCGCCTACGCCCTCGAAGTCGAGCGGGATGTCCAGGTGCTCGTCGGTGAGCAGCGGGGTCGACGAGCCGCCGGGCGTCCAGAACTTGAGCGGGTGGCCGGGCCGGAGCATGCCGCCCGCCAGGTCGATCAGCTCACGCAGGGTGATGCCGAGCGGCGCCTCGTACTGCCCTGGGTTCTTCACGTGGCCGGACAGCGAGAAGATGCCGAATCCCTTGGACTTCTCGGTGCCGAGCCCGGAGAACCAGTCCGCGCCGTGCGCGATGATCGACGGCACGCTGGAGACCGATTCGACGTTGTTGATGACCGTCGGGCTGGCGTACAGGCCCTCCACCGCGGGGAACGGCGGCCGGTTGCGCGGCAGGCCGCGGTATCCCTCGAGCGAGGTGAGCAGCGCGGTCTCCTCGCCGCAGATGTACGCGCCGGCGCCCGCGTGCACCACGACGTCGAGGTCGAAGCCGGTGCCGAGGATGTCCTTGCCGATGTAGCCCGCCTCGTAGGCCTGGGCCACCGCGAGCTGCAGCCGCCTGATGACGTGCAGCACCTCGCCGCGCACGTAGATGAACGCGTGGCTGGCCCTGATGGCGTAGCAGGTGATGATGATGCCCTCGATGAGCACGTGCGGGTTGGCCATCATCAGCGGGATGTCCTTGCAGGTACCCGGCTCGGACTCGTCCGCGTTGACCGTCAGGTAGTGCGGCTTGCCGTCGTTCTGCGGGATGAAGGACCACTTCATGCCGGTCGGGAAGCCGGCGCCGCCGCGGCCGCGGAGCACGGAGGCCTTCACCGCGGCGATCACGTCGTCCGGCTCCATCTTCAGGGCCTTCTGCAGCGCCTCGTACCCGTGGTTGCGCCGGTACCCGTCGATCATGAAGGAGTCCGGCTGGTCCCAGTTCGCGGTGAGGACCGGGGTAAGGGTGTCGGTCACGAGGACTCCTTGCTGTCCCGTGCGGGCGTCTCGGCGTTGTCCCGGGGAGTGGACTCGGCGGAGCCTCCCGCGGACACTCCGGCGTCACTTGCCGCCCCGTGCTGGGCGGGCAGGCTGCCCTTTTCCGCGGCGCCGACTTGCTCGGACTTCTCGGGCGCGGCGGATTCCGCTGATCCGCCATTCGCGGACGGCGCCCGCCAGCCGCGCTCCTTGGCCAGCTTGAGGCCGACCAGGCTGGCTGGCCCTGCCGAGGGGCCCTCAGCGGCCTGGCCGTCGCCGAACCCGGCCAGGATCCGGTTGGCCTGCTTCCAGGTGCACAGCCGGCTCGGGCCGCGGGTCGGCGTCACGTTCGCGCCGGCCCGCAGGTCGTCGACGAGCCGCTTGGCCGACTGCGGCGTCTGGTTGTCGAAGAACTCCCAGTTGACCATGACCACGGGCGCGTAGTCGCAGGCGGCGTTGCACTCGAGGCGCTCAAGCGCCACCTTGCCGTCCGGCGACTTGATGTCCCCGTGGTGGGCGGTGCCGGCCGAGTCGCCATGTGGCCGGTTGATGTCCCCGTGGTGGGCGGTGCCGAGCGGGTCGCCGTGCGGCTCGCCCGCGCCGGCGCCGTGGCCGGCGACGTGCTCGGCCAGCTCGGCGTAGATCTGGTCGCCGCCCATGATCGCGCAGGTCGTGTTGATGCAGACGCCGACCTGGTACTCGGCGGCCGGCTCGTGCTTGTACATGGTGTAGAAGGTCGCCACGCCGCGCACCTCGGTCTGCGTGATGCCGAGCACCTCGGCGCAGAAGGCCATCCCCTCGTGGGAGACGTAGCCCTCCTCCGCCTGCACCAGGTACAGCAGCGGCAGCAGCGCGGACCGCGCCCGCGGGTACCTTCCGGTGATCTCCACGGCGTCCGCCTTCAGCCGGGTCAGCGTTTCCTCACTGAACGGCATTACCTGTCAACGCCTCCAATCACCGGGTCGATCGACGCGATCGCCGGGATCACGTCCGCGAGGTTGCCGCCTTCGCACAGCACGGAGACGGCCTGCATGTGGTGGAACGAGGGGTCGCGCAGGTGCGCGCGGTACGGCCTGGTGCCGCCGTCGCTCACCACGTGGCAGCCGAGCTCGCCCTTGGGCGACTCGATCGGCACGTAGGCCTGGCCGGACGGAACCCGGAAGCCCTCGGTGACCAGCTTGAAGTGGTGGATGAGCGCCTCCATGGACTGGCCCATGATGTGCGCGATGTGCTCGGGCGACGGGCCCAGGCCGTCCGGGCCGAGCGACAGCCGGGCCGGCCAGCCGATCTTGGCATCCTGGACGAGCCACGGGTCGTTGACGACGCCCGCGCGGTCGGCGAGCCGGTCCAGCACCTGCTCCACGATCCGCAGCGACTCCTCGATCTCCTGCATCCGTATCAGGTACCGGCCGTAGGCGTCGCAGGTGTCGGTCGTCGGCACGTCGAAGTCGTAGGTCTCGTAGTCAAGGCACGGCTGTGACTTGCGCAGGTCCCAGGGCAGCCCGGTGGCGCGGAGCATCGGCCCGGTGACGCCGAGCGCCATGCACCCCTCGAGGTCGAGGTAGGCGACGCCCTCGGTGCGCGCCTTGAAGACCGGGTTCGCGTCGATCAGCTTGCGCAGGTCGGCCACCCAGCCGGGTGCCTTGCGCAGGAAGTCGCGTACCGCCTCGATGCCGCCGGCCGGCAGGTCCTGCGCCACGCCGCCAGGGCGGATGAACGCGTGGTTCATCCGCAGCCCGGTAATCAGCTCGAACAAGTCGAGGACGTACTCCCGCATGCGCAGGCCGTGCAGGAAGATCGTGGTCGCGCCGAGTTCCATGCCGAACGGGCCGATGCCACCGAGGTGCGAGCCGATCCGGTTCAGCTCGAGCAGCAGCACCCGGATCAGCTTGGCGCGCTCGGGCAGCTTGTCCTCGATGCCGAGCAGCCGCTCCACGGCGAGGCAGTACGCCGCCTCGTTGAACAGCGGCATCAGGTAATCGCAGCGGGTGACGAACGTGGAGCCCTGCGTCCACGTCCGGTACTCCATGTTCTTCTCGATGCCGGTGTGCAGGTAGCCGATCGACGCCCGGGCGTCGGTGACGGTCTCGCCTTCCAGCGTCAGGATCAGCCGGAGCACGCCGTGCGTGGACGGGTGCTGCGGGCCCATGTTGACGACGATCTGCTCGTTCGGGCCGCGCTCCTCGTCATTGGCGACGAGCTCGTCCCAGTCACCGCCGGCCACGTTGTATACGCGGCCCTCGGTCGCCTCCGCCTCCGCGTCACTCGCGCCCGGGGTCGCGTGCGTCTCGGTGCTCACGTGTACGACCTTCTCTCGTCTGGTGGCGGCACCTTGGCGCCGCGGTACTCAACGGGCACTCCGCCGAGCGGGTAGTCCTTGCGCTGCGGGTGCCCTAGCCAGTCGTCGGGCATCTCGATCCGGGTGAGCGCCGGATGGCCGTCGAAGACGATCCCGAAGAAGTCGTAGGTCTCCCGCTCATGCCAGTTGGCGGCCGGGTACACCGGCGTGACCGAGGGAATGTGCGGGTCGGCGTCGGGCGCCGCCACCTCGAGCCGGAGCCGCCGGTTATGCGTGATGGACAGCAGGTGGTAGACGGCGTGCAGCTCCCGGCCCGTCTCGTTCGGGTAGTGCACGCCGGACACGCCGGAGAAGATCTCGAAGCGCAGCGCCGGGTCGTGCAGCAGCTTGTCCGCCACCGCGAGCAGGTGCGCGCGGCGCACGTAGAACGTCAGCTCGCCGCGGTCCACCACGACCCGCTCGATCGCGTCACCGAAGCCGCTGCCGTCGGCCGTGAGCGCGCTCGCGAGCGCCTCGGCCACCGCGTCGAAGTAACCGCCGTAGGGCGGCTCGGAGACGATGGGCGGCGCCCGGTGCACCTGGAGCCTGCCGTACCCGGAGGTGTCCTGGGTACCGTGCACGCCGAACATGCCGGTGCGGATCACCGGCGCGTCGGCCTGCTCCTCCGTGTCCTGCCGGGCGGGCAGCCCTGGCTCGTCCCCCCCGGGGGTCACCATGCCTGCGCCCCCCGCTCGCCTAGAGACCAAGGCTCGCTCACAACTCACTCCCATGGTCTTCGATCCCCGCGCTGACGCGCAGCGGGAGCATGCTCAGCCGGGCTTCCTCGCGCTCGGTGATCTCCTGGTCCCGGTCCGGGCCGAGCTTCATGTTCATGATCTTGTCGTGCAGCTTGAAGATCGAGTCGAGCAGCATCTCCGGGCGCGGCGGGCAGCCGGGCAGGTAGATGTCCACCGGCACGATGTGGTCCACCCCCTGCACGATCGCGTAGTTGTTAAACATGCCGCCGCTTGACGCGCACACGCCCATCGAGATGACCCACGTGGGCTCGGGCATCTGGTCGTAGATCTGGCGGAGCACCGGTGCCATCTTCTGGCTTACCCGGCCGGCCACGATCATCAGGTCGGCCTCGCGCGGGGTGGACCCGGTCTTCTCCATGCCGAACCGCGCCATGTCGTGCCGGGGACCGCCGGTCTGCATCATCTCGATGGCGCAGCAGGCGAGGCCGAACGTGGCGGGCCAGACGGAGCGCGCCCGCGCCCAGCCGGCGATCTTCTCAACCGAGGTCAGCAGGACGCCGCTCGGCAGTTTCTCTTCGATGCCCATTCGTTAATCCCATTCCAGGCCGCCACGGCGCCAGACATAGGCGTACGCGACGAGCACCGTGATCACGAAGGCGACCATCTCGACAAGGCCGAACGTGCCGAGCTTGCCGAAGGTCACCGCCCAGGGGTAAAGGAAGACGATCTCGATGTCGAAGACGATGAAGAGCATCGCCGTCAGGTAGTACTTGACCGGGACCTTGCCGCCGCCGAGCGGGATCGGGGTCGGCTCGATGCCGCACTCGTACGCGTCGAGCTTGGCCTTGTTCCAGCGCTTGGGGCCCGCGAGGGAGCCCATGACAACTGAGAACGCGGCGAAGCCCATGGCGAGCACGAAGAGCACGAGGATCGGTATGTACAGCCTCACCGTGAATTCGCCCCCTTCCTGTGGTCGTTCATCCTAGGCACCGGGTCACCGGGAGGCCGGCGCTAGTCGGGTCATCGCGCTGATGATGCGGTCGCTCGCGTCGCCATCCCGCGGGTCGGTCAGGTTCGCGAGCAGCTTGAGCGCGAACCGCATCAGCTGCGGGTGGTGCATGCCCTTGCTTGTCGCGTAGCGCATCAGCCTGGGCCTGCCGATGAGCTCGACGAAGAGCCGGCCGAGCGTGTAGTACCGGCCGTAGGCGGCCTGCAGTTCCTCCGGATAGGACCGCAGCACCCGTTCGGTCTCGGCCCCGGTCGGCCGGGCGAGGGCCTGAGCGACCACCCGGGCCAGGATCTCACCCGACTCCATCGCGTAGGCGATGCCCTCCCCGTTGAACGGGTTCACCATCCCGGCCGCGTCGCCGGCCAGCACCAGGCCCTCGTGGTAATGCGGCGTGCGGTTGAAGCCCATCGGCAGCGCCGCGCCGCGCACCGGCTCGGTGCGGTTCTCCTCGACGTAGCCCCATTCCTCAGGCATCGACCTGAGCCAGCGCTTGAGCAGCTCGCGGTAGTCGGTCTTGCCGAACGCCTCGGAGGTGTTCAGGAGGCCGAGGCCGACGTTCGACGTGCCGTCGCCCATGCCGAAGATCCAGCCGTAACCGGGCAGCAGCCTCATCCCGTCCCACAGGTCGAGCCACGACTCCAGGTAGTCGTCATCGTGCCGCGGCGAGGTGTAGTAGGTGCGGACCGCGACGCCCATGGGCCGGTCGTCCCGCTTGCGCAGGCCCATCGCGACCGACAGGCGGGACGAGTTACCGTCCGCGGCGACCACCACGCGGGCGCGGTAGGTGGCGGTGGCACCCTCCGCCCGTTCGGCGTTACCAGTTTTTGACCTGGACTTTTCCTCGGCCTGCGTCCGCACGCCCACGATCCGGCCGTCGGGATCGAGCAGCGGGCCTGTGACCGTCGTTCCCTCGAGCAGCTTCGCGCCGGCGGCCTGCGCCCGGCGGGCCAGCTGCTCGTCCAGGGAGGCGCGGGTGCGGACCAGGCCGTAGCCGGGGTAACTGCTCAGCTCGGGCCAGTCAAGCTCGAGGCGCACGCCGCCGCCGATCACCCGCAGGCCCTTGTTGCGCAGCCAGCCGGCCTCCTCGCTGACGTCAACGCCAAGCGCGATGAGGGACTTGACCGCGCGCGGGGTGAGGCCGTCGCCGCACACCTTCTCCCGCGGGAACCGGGACTTCTCGATCAGCAGCACGTCAAGGCCGGCTTGCGCCAGATAGTAGGCGGCCGTGGATCCGGAGGGACCGGCACCGACGACTATCACGTCGGCGTCGTCATCCCTGACGGTTACGTGCTCGGTCACTTGATCAGATCCTGGGTTTCTTGTGAACGGCTTCACAAAATCTTTGCCGTTAGTTTAATCCTCGCCCCGTACCGGACGATTCGCCGCCCCTACCCTAGCGGTTCCTTGGTCAGAGGTTTACGAGAGGCTCCTGCTAGAGGCTCTGGCTAGAGGTTGCGGGCGACGTGGACGGCCACGACGCCGAGGGTTAGGTCACGCCACCGGACGGACGACCAGCCTGCCGCACGGATCACGTCGGCAAGTTCCCGCTGCGCGGGCCAGTCGCTGATCGACTCGGCGAGGTACTCGTACGCCACGGGGTTGCGCGCCGCGCGCCGGGCGATCGCGGGGAGGGCACCGGTCAGGTAACGCCGGTAAAGCATATCGAGCGGCGCGACTGTGATCTCGCTGAACTCGCACACCACCAGCCGCCCGCCCGGCCTGGTCACCCGGCGCATCTCGGCGAGCGCGTCCCTGGTCCCGTGCACGTTCCGCAGCCCGAACGAGATCGTCACGGCGTCGAAGGCGCCGTCGCGGAACGGCAGCCGGAGCGCGTCGCCGGCCAGGAAGGCGACCCGGCCGCGGCTCTTGGTGCCGTAGGGATCGGCCTTCACCTGCCTCGCCTGGCCCGCCTTGAGCATGCCGAGCGAGAAATCGCAGGCCACGACGTCCGCGCCGGACGCGGCGAAGCTGACCGAGGAGGTCCCGGTGCCGGCCGCCAGGTCAAGCACCCGGTCGCCGGGGCCCGCCTGCAGGATGCGCTGCACGCGCTTGCGCCACAGGCGAACCTGGCCCATCGACAGGATGTCGTTCATCAGGTCGTAGCGGCCCGCCACCGCGTCGAACATCGCGGCCACCTCGGCCGGCTGCTTGTCAAGATCTGCGCGCGTCATGACGTACAGCCTATGGCGCGCGCTTCCGCGGACCAGCAACGGCAACCAGCTGACGACGTACCCGGCGCCGCAGGCGCCGTCCCGGGCGCGGCCGGGCGAGGGGCAGTTGTCTCCCGGGGGTACGGCCCCCCGTACCCCCGATGCGCGCCCGATGGCAAAGAGCGCCATCGTATCGGGCGCGCGGGCAGCTACCGCGCGTCGGTGATCATGACGGTGCCTACCGTCGTGTTGGTGGCCTCGTCGATGAGGATCAGGCCGCCGGTCAGCCGGTTGCGCGAGTACGCGTCGACGAACAGCGGCTGGGTCACCCGCATCTTGATCCGGCCGATCTCGTTCAGCCCGAGCTGCGTGGCGGACTCGTCCCTGTGCAGCGTGTTCACGTCGATCCGGTAGAGCAGGTCGCCGACGATGCCCTTGACGGTCCGCGTGGTGTGCTTGACGATCAGCCGGGACCGCGGGGCGAGCGGCCGTTCCCCGCTCATCCAGCAGACCAGTCCCTCGATGTCCTGCACCGCCTTGGGCCGGTTGTTCGGCCGGCAGATCATGTCGCCGCGGGAGATGTCCACGTCGTCGTCGAGCAGCAGCGTGACCGACATGGGCGGGAACGCCTCCTGCACCTCGGTGCCCGCCAGCTCGATGCGGCTGATCCGCGTGCTGAACCCGGACGGCAGGTGCAGCACCTCATCGCCCGGCTTGAGCACGCCGCCGGCCACCTGGCCCGCGTAGCCGCGGTAGTCGTGCAGCTCGGGATCGCTGCTCGCGTGCGGCCGTATCACGTACTGCACGGGAAAACGCACGTCGATCAGGTTCCGGTCTGAGGCGATATGCACGTGCTCGAGGTGGTGCAGCAGCGACGGCCCGTCGTACCAGGGCATGTTGCCGGACCGGTCGACGACGTTATCGCCGTTCAGCGCGGAGATCGGGATGAACGTGAGGTCCTGGATCTCCAGCTTGGTCGCGAACCTGGAGAATTCCCGGCAGATTCCCTCGAAGACCTCCTGGTCGTAGCCGACCAGGTCCATTTTGTTCACCGCGAGCACCAGGTGCGGCACCCGCAGCAGCGTGGTGAGGAAGGCGTGCCGCCGCGACTGCTCGTTCAGGCCGTTGCGCGCGTCCACCAGGATGATGGCGAGGTCGGCGGTGGAGGCGCCGGTCACCATGTTCCGCGTGTACTGGATGTGGCCGGGGGTGTCAGCGATGATGAACTTGCGCCTTGGGGTGGCGAAGTAGCGGTAGGCGACGTCAATCGTGATGCCCTGCTCCCGCTCGGCACGCAGGCCGTCGGTGAGCAGTGCGAGGTTGGCCGTCTCCTCGCCCCGGTCCCGCGAGGTGCGCTCCACGGCCGCGAGCTGGTCCTCGAAGATCGCCTTGGAGTCGTACAGCAGCCGCCCGATCAGCGTGGACTTGCCGTCGTCGACCGAGCCGGCGGTGGCGAACCGCAAGATGTCCATCAGAAGTAGCCTTCCCGCTTGCGGTCTTCCATCGCTGCCTCGCTCGTCCGGTCGTCGGCTCGCGTCGCGCCGCGCTCGGTCACCCGGGTGGCGGCCACCTCGGCGATCACCTCGCCGACCGTCACCGCGGTGGACAGCACCGCCCCGGTGATGGTCATGTCGCCCACCGTGCGGTACCGGACGGTGGCGGTGAACGCCTCCTCGTCATCGGACCGCGGCAGGTACTGGTTGTCGGCGAGCAGGATGCCGTCCCGTTCGAACACATCGCGCTCGTGCGCGTAGTAGATGCTCGGGATCTCCAGGTTCTCCCGCTCGATGTACGACCAGACGTCAAGTTCCGTCCAGTTCGACAGCGGGAAGACCCGGATGTGCTCGCCGCGCCTGATCCGCGTGTTGTAGAGGTTCCACAGCTCCGGGCGCTGGTTCTTCGGGTCCCACTGGCCGAACTCGTCGCGGAACGAGAACACCCGCTCCTTGGCGCGCGCCTTCTCCTCATCCCGCCGCGCGCCGCCGAAGAGCGCGTCGAAGCGGTGCTCCTCGATGGCGTCGAGCAGGGTCACCGTCTGCAGCCGGTTCCTGCTGACCCAGCGCCCGCTTTCCTCGATGGCCCGGCCCGCGTCGATTGATTCCTGCACGCTGGCGACGACCAGCCTGACGTTCAGCTCCGCCGCCCGCTTGTCACGGAACTCGAGCACCTCGGGGAAGTTGTGCCCGGTGTCCACGTGCATGACGGGGAACGGGATGTGGGCCGGCGCGAACGCCTTCGCGGCGAGCGCGAGCATGACGATCGAGTCCTTGCCGCCGGAGAACAGCAGCGCGGGGCGCTCGAACTCGGCGGCGACCTCGCGCATGACGTGGATCGACTCGGCCTCAAGCACGTCGAGCTGGGACAACAGGTAATCAGATCGCATGCTTTGCTTCCCCGATGGCGTTAAGCAGCAGGTCGGCAATTGCCGGCCGGCAAACCAGGATATCCGGCAGCAAGGGGTCTTGCTGGTTGTAGACGACAGGGCTGCCGTCGATGCGGGACACGTGAAAACCGTTCGCCCTGGCTACCGCGACCGGGGCGGCTGTGTCCCACTCGTAGAAGCCGCCTGAGTGGAGGTACACGTCGTTCTCGCCGGTTATCACCGTGGCGGCCTTCGCGCCGGCTGAGCCGCACGGGATGAGGTCGGCGCCGATTAGGGCGGCTACGTCTTTGACCAGCTGACTTGCCCGGCTGCGGCTGACGACCATGCGGAGGGGGCGCCGCGCGACCTGGGCCGCTGGGGTGGTGGCGGAGGTGGTCGAGAGCACTAGGTTCTGCGCGGGCAGGGCTACGGCGCCGGCGATCAGGTCTCCGGCGGCGGACGGCGCAGCATCTCTTCCAGGCAACTTGCCTGGGGCGGCTGACGCGTTGCGGGCCCAGAGGGCTACGTGGACGGCCCAGTCAGTGCGGCCCGGCTCGCCGAACTCTCTCGTGCCGTCAAGCGGGTCGATGATCCAGACGCGGTCGGCGGTCAGCCTTGCCTTGTCGTCGATGCCCTCTTCGGAGAGGACGACGTCATCCGGCCTTTCCCTGGCTAGCTCGGCCATCAGGAACTCGTGGGACTGACGGTCGCCGGCGTTCCGCAGGGCGCTGGGGTCACCGCCCTTGGCGCGCAGGGTCAAGAGGAGGTGGCCGGCGCGCTCTGCAAGATCCGCTGCCAGGGCGTGGTCGTCTAGGGCGGCCAAGGACTCTCCTCGGGTCGGAACCTCTCGGAAGCTAACCACGCGGGCGCCCGCAATCTTCCACACCCCGTGACCCCCTCCACCGACTTATACCGAGTTCTGGTGGGACAAAAGGTACATATCGGTATGGTTTTTGCCCAAAACGCGGTATATGTCTTGGCGATCGAGAGTGAGACTATCGACGTTGTGACAGATAGTGTCGATTCGGTGTTTTTCCGTAGCGAGGGGGCGGCTACGGCCGCCGAATTGGTCGCGCGAGGGGCATCGAGAGATCAGCTCCGCCGGTGGACGCGCAGCGGGCGGATCACGTCCGTCGCGCATGGCGTCTACGCTCCGACCGAATGGCTGGAAAGCCTGGTGGATGACCCGCGCCGACTGCATGCCGTCGCACTCGGCGCGCTGATTCGGCGGAACCCGGGGCTGGTCGCAAGCCACGAATCCGCCGCCTTCCTACACGGGGTAGACCTGTTGCTGCCGGCGGAGAGAAGGGTCCCACTGATCACGCTAACGCGCCGGCCGAAGGAACCCAGCCGGTCACTTGTCCACGGCGCGCTCATCAGGGTCGCGACGCTGCCCGACGACCACGTCACCACCGCCTTCGGCATCCCGGTCACGAGCGTCGCAAGGACGGTCATGGATATCTCGCGGGCATCGGAGTTCATTGAGGGCGTCGTCGCCGCAGACTCGGCGCTGCACAGCCATGTAGTGGTCAAGGTGGAATTCGCGATCATCCTCGAGGGGTGCGGGCAGTGGCCAGGGGTGGTTCGCGCGCGCCAGGTGCTCGACTTCGCCGACGGCCGCGCGGAGTCGGCGCTGGAGAGCATCGCCCGGGTGAGGTTCGCCCAGTTCGGGATCCCACCGCCTGACCTGCAGGTGAATATCCGGGGGAAGCGGGGCTTCATCGGACGGGCGGACTTTTGCTGGCACCGGTACCGCACCATCGCCGAGGCGGACGGCGCGATGAAATACGACGACCAGGGGAGCGCGCGCGCTCGCGCTCAGCTGGCGCGGGACGAGAAGTTCCATGACGAAGGGTGGGCCACGTTCCACTTCACCTGGCGCGAGATCTACCACGAGCCGGAGCCCACCATTGAGCGGCTGCGCCGCACGTTCGCGCGCAGCGCGACCCGATACGGCACGCACGAGGGAGTCCCGCCCCCGGCGCCCGCGCCCGCCGGGGCGCGGGCATCGCGCACGCACAGGTGACGGCAGCCCCGTGCATACCGGCAGCTACCGGGTGGCGGAGTTAGGCGGGGTCGACGTGGTACTCGTTCTGGGCTTCTACCAGGCCCTTGGCAATCAGGGCCGCCACCGCGTCGGCGGCGCGGTCGAGGGCGAACGGGAGTTCCTTGCGCTCGGGGGCGGAGAAGTCCTTGAGGACGAAGGCGGCGGGGTCCATGCGGCCGGGGGGACGGCCGATGCCGACGCGGACCCGGTAGTAATCGCGCGTGCCAAGTGACGCGGTGACGGAGCGCAGGCCGTTGTGCCCGTTGTCGCCGCCGCCGAGCTTGAGGCGGACCCCGCCGAAGGGGACATCGAGCTCGTCGTGGATGACCACCACTCGTTCGGGGGAAAGTTTGTAAAAAGCGGCGAGGGCGGCGACCGGGCCGCCCGACAGGTTCATGTACGAGTGCGGCCGCGCCAGGGTGACCGGCTGGCCGGACAGGCGTCCCTCGGCGATGTCGTTGCGACTGCGGTGCGCCTTGAAGCGGGCGCCGATCCGCTCGGCGAGCAGCGCCAGGACCATGGCGCCCGCGTTATGGCGGGTACCCGCGTACTCCGGGCCCGGATTGCCAAGGCCCGCGATGATCCAGCGTTCGTCAGCCATGCGCGGGGATTCCAAGCGTGCTGGCCGGGCGCGGGCGTGCCGCGTCCGGCCAGTCGTCGCGTGATCTTATTCGGCCTCGGCCTCGGCGGGCGCCTCGGCGGCCTCGCCCGCAGCGGCCACGCCCTCGGCAGCCTCCGCCTCAGCCTCGGCCTCGGCCTCGCCGAGGTCGGCGGTCGGCATGGTGGTCACGTGCAGCACCAGCGCCTCGGGGTCGGTCGCCAGCGTGGCGCCGGACGGGAGCGCGATGTCCTTGGCGTGGACGGCCGTGCCGACCTCCATGCCCTCGACGTCCACGTCCACGCCGTCGGGGAGGTGCGTCGCCTCGGCCTCGACGGCGATCTGGATCATCTGCTGGTCGAGCAGGCCGCCGGGGAACACCTCGCCGCTGACCCGGACCGGGATCTGAACGGTGACCTTCTCGCCGCGGCGGATCTCGATCAGGTCCACGTGCTCGATCTCGCCCTTGATGGGGTGACGCTGCACCGCCTTGGGCAGCGCGAGCGCCGACTTGCCCACGCCCTCGATCCTGATCAGCACGTTCGGCGTCTTGAGCGCGATCATGAGCTCGTGCTCCGGCAGCGTGAAGTGGCGGTTCTCTGCGCCCTGGCCGTACATCACAGCGGGCACACGACCCGCCCGGCGGGTACGACGGGACGCCCCCTTGCCGAACTCGGTGCGCGGCTCGGCTTCGATACGGACCTCAGGCACGGTCTGTCACTCCTCATTGGGTATTCGATGCGCCAGCGAAGTCTAGCCGGCAAACAGCACGCACGCGGATGCGGTCGGTCCACACGACCTGACCACCGGCATGCCCGGATATCTTCCTTGCCCCGGCCAGAGACGTGCGCGCTTCGCCCATGTCACCGCTCCCGGCCCGGGCATGCCCGGCGGCCTGCGCAGTGCCGTTTACCGCACGGTCACCTAATCGTCCATGAGGCTGGCGCGGCACCATGCTTTCTTTTCACCGCCGCCTCAAGTCGAGGATACAGGGCCACCTGGTTAACGGGCTGGTAATGCGGTGGCCGGCAAACCTTTCGCTGAAATGCGCGTGCGGACGCGGGCGCTCCGCATCCGCACGCGCGTCACGCTGCGACGTCGGCAGCTAGCGGTCAGACCTCTTCCTCGGGCGCGGCCGAGGTCTCCGGCGCGGCGCTGGTTTCCGGCGCGGCCGAGGTCTCCGGCGCGGCGCTGGTTTCCGGCGCGGCGCTGGTCTCGGGCGCAGCTGAGGTCTCCGGCGCGGCGCTGGTCTCGGGCGCGGCGCTGGTCTCGGGCGCGGCGCTGGTCTCGGGCGCAG
>DASWAE010000010.1:0-60572 GCA_036391275.1 Trebonia sp. | reverse complement strand
CGGCTCGGGGTCGCCGCGCCACGGCCGCACCTCGGTCAGCCGCTCACCGTCGCTGACCGCCTCGAATGCCCCCCAGTGCGTCAAATGGACCATCATGCCGCCCATCGTAACCGCCGGGGCCGCGCCGCCAAGAGCGCTAGGCGAGATGCTCCGTGTAGAGCGCCTGCAGCGCCTCCCAGTGCCGCTCGAACAGCGCCTCGTCGTAGACCGGCATGTCAGGGACCGCGAACCCGTGGTGCCCGGGCCAGATCTCCACCGTGTGCGGCACCCCGGCCGCGGTCAGCGCGCCGTCAAGCAGGTCGGCGTGCTCCTGGGTGAACCCGGCGTCCTCGGTCGCGCCGGCCACGAACACGGCGGCACGGATCTTGTCCGCGGCCTGGTGCGGGCTGTTCGCGTCACCGGGCACGGCGACCTGCGCCGCGTGGAACGAGGCGGCCGCCGCGAGCTTGCCGCCGATGCCGCCCGCCGCGACCAGCGCGAGCCGGCCGCCCATGCAGTACCCCTGGGCGCCGATCGCGGACCCGCGCACCTCGGGCCTGGCGAGGAGGAAGTCGGCGTAGGCGCCGGCGTCGGCGATGACCCGCTCATTGGTCAGGGTGCGCGCGAGCCCGAAGAGCCGGTTCCGCTCCTTCGCGTCGCTGAACGCGGTCCGCAGGTCGAACGGCTCGTACTGCTCCCGGTAGTACACGTCGGGGATGAGGGCGACGTAGCCCAGGCTGGCTAGCCGGTCGCCCATCGACAGGAAGGCGTCCCGGGTACCGAAGATGTCGGTGAAGACGAGCACGCCGGGCCACGGCCCCGTTCCATCGGGCACGTGCAGCGTCCCTCTGCTCACGCCGTCGCTTGTCGGGATCTCCACATCAACGCGCGGCATCTCGGTCTCCTCCGCTGTGACTGCCCACCCTGGCGCAACGATCGTAGTGAGCCCGTCCGCCGCTGTGAAGGTCAAGGATCCTCAGAACGAGGGCGGCTGCCTCCGCCACGCCAAGCTACTCCGGTACCTGCCGCCAGCCGAAATCGCCAGCGATTTGTCGCATTATTCATCATGAGCCGACAACGCTAGGTACGGTCATAACGTGACGAGCGACCCGAGACACAGCAGCTCACCAGGCCCATGGGACGCCCGCGACGAGCAGCAGGACCCGCCGGCGGCTCCGGCGGTGCCAGCGCGCACCGACGAGCGGGGGCCGTCCGCGCACGGCCAGCCCCGCGGGCGGCACCGCCAGCCAGCAGCCGACCAGGGGTGGTTCGGCGGCCAGCCAGGCTTCGGTCAGCAGGCGCCCGGTCAGCAGGCGCCCGGTCAGCGGGGATACGGGCAGGCAGCGTACGGTGCGCCGGGATACGGCGCGGACGGGTACCGGACGCGGGCATCGGGCCAGCAGGGCTACCAACAGGCCGGGTTCGGTCAGCAGGGCTACCAGCAGGCTGGCTATGGCCAGCAAGCGCATGAGCGGCAGGGCCCCGGCCAGCAGAGTTACGGCCAGCAGAGTTACGGGCAGCAGCAGCCCTACGGCCAGCCGCCCTGGGGCCAGCAGCAGCCCTACGGCCAGCCGCCCTGGGGCCAGCAGCAGCCTTACGGCCAGCCGCCCTGGGGCCAGCAGGCCTACGGGCAGCCGGGCTACCCGCCGCCCCCCTACGGGCAGCCGCCGCGGGAAGCCGGCCCGGTACCGGGCATGGGCGCGCCAGGCGGCGCCGGCGGTACCGCGGACGGCCGCCACGGCGGGGGCTCCCGGCGGCTGAGCAACCGCAAGGTCCTCACCGGGGTGGTCGCGGGTGTCGTCGCCGTGGCACTGGTCATCGCCCTGACGTTCGTATTCGTGATCAAGCGGGGCCCCGGCAGGCCGGAATTCGGCATGATCCCGACCGGCTCCTCCGCGCAGCAGGACGGGCGGCAGGTCGCGTCCGCGTTCCTGACCGCCTGGGAAACGGGCAAGCTGGCCGAGGCGGCCAACCTCACCGACCAGCACGCCACCGCGAAGGGCGCGCTCGCCGTCTACGCCAAGGACCTGGACCTGGGCAAGGTCTCCTTGGGGGTGGACAGCGTGGTGAGCGCCGCTGGGTCTACCGCGGCGCAGCCCCGCGAGACGGTCAGGTTCTCCGTCACCGCCTCCGTCGCGGCCGGGACGGGCGCTAGCACGCTGCGCGGCAACTGGGACTACCACTCGACCCTCGTCGCCTATCAGCAGGTGAAGTCAAGCGTCTGGTTCGTCGCGTGGCGGCCCGACGTGGTCGCGCCCAACCTGACCGCCGCCACCCACGTGGCGGCCGTGCAGGTCGCGCCGATGGTCAGCATGGTCGGCGACGCCAACGGCGGCGACCTGGCCTCCTTCGGCGACGCGGGCCTGTCCAACATCGCGCACCTGCTGATGCAGGCGGCGCCGCCCGGGCGGGGCAAGCCGGGCCTCGACGTCGAGGTCGAGACCGCCGCGGGCAAGCCGGTCAAGGGCAGCCAGGCGGTCATCCTCGACCCCCAGGACATCCAGTCGCTCGACACCACGATCGACCCCAGGGCCGAGCAGGCCGCGCTCGCCGCGGTCGCCATGCACAAGCAGAGCTCGATGGTGGTCATCCAGCCGTCCACCGGGAAGATCCTCGCCATCGCCAACAACGACGGGTCCAACGACTTCGCGCTCACCGCGCAGGTCGCGCCCGGGTCGACGATGAAGGTCATCACGTCAGCGGCGCTGTTCAACGCCGGCGTGCTCACCCCGTCGACGCCGGTCGCCTGCCCCAAGGCGTACACGGTGACGGGCATCACCTACCACAACGACAAGGGCGAGACCGAGCCGGCCGGGACGCCGTTCATGACCGACTTCGCCCAGTCCTGCAACAACGCGTTCACCCAGCAGTGGCCCCACCTGACCGGGGCGCTGGCGAGCACCGCCAAGGAGTACTTCGGGCTGAACCAGAAATGGGATATCGGCCTCTCCGGGATATCCTCGGCGTACTTCAACGCGCCCGCGAGCGCGTCAGGCTCCGAGCTCGCTCAGGAGGCGTTCGGCCAGGGCGAACTGGTCGCCTCGCCGATCGCGATGGCGTCGGTCGCCGCCACGGTCGGCCACGGCTCGTTCGAGCAGCCGTACCTGGTGCCAGGAACCAAGCAGGTGACGGCCACGCCGCTGCCGCAGACGACCGACACCTACCTCAAGCAGATGATGCGCGAGGTCGTCACCACCGGCACCGCCGCGGGCCTCGGCTTCGGGCCGAACGTCATCGCCAAGACGGGGACGGCCGACATCCAGAACCAGGGGAAGCCCAACAGCTGGCTGATCGCCTACGACTCCGCCCAGGACGTCGCGGTCGGCTGCCTGGTGCTCGACGCGGGCTACGGTTCCCTGTACGCGGGCCCGGAGGCGCAGGCCTTCCTGAGCCAGTACTGACCCGCGCAGGCCAGGTGCCCGCCCGGCCGCCCGTGCGGATAATGGGCGCATGAGCGACGGCGCGGGCGACGAGGACCTGGTCGAGCTGGGCCGGGTCGATCGAGGCGGGCAGGGGCTCGGCCAGCGGCTGCTCGGCGACCGGTTCCACCTCCCTGACGGCTGGCGCCCGTCGCCCGGGTGGCGCCCGTCGCGCGGCGCCTGCGTCCTGGCCGCGGCCGCGCTTGTCGTCGGCCTCGCCGGTGGCTACGCCGCCGGGCGCGGCAGCGGCATCCTGCCAGCACCTGTCGCGGTCCAGCCGGAACCGGTGCGGCCAAGCGCCGCCGCGTCACCCTTGCGCTCCCCGGCATGGTCGTTCGCGTACGAGTCCCCGGCGCTCACCCAGGACACCGGCGCGTGCGCGGTGCAGAGCGGCCGGCACCTCGCGCTCGGCGTCCAGGTCACCAACCAGTCCACCGTGCCGCTCACCCTGCGGTCGGCCACGGCCGTGCTACCGCTCGGCGGGCTCACCCAGGGCACCTGGCACTGGATGGCCTGCGGCGCGATCCCGCAGTCCCTAGCCGCCCAGGTGGAGATTCTCCAGCCGGGCGCGAGCACCTGGCTGACGATGACGTTCAACGTCCTGGCCGCCTGCCCGGCCCCGTACCCGGTCCAGTTCACCATCGGCTACCTCGCGCAGGGCCGGGCCGGCACCGCTCGCCTGCCCGGCTTCCCTGACCTCAGCCAGGTTCCCTACACCGGGTGCCCGCGAGGTTAGGCGGCCGGTAATCCGCGCCGCCTACCTCGTAAACGGTGCTTGCCGCCCCGCGGGCAATGGCGCCGGCAGGCGGTATGCGCCGCGGCGCATACCGCCGGCGCTAGCCGCGCCCGGGTAGCAATAAGCGTTGGCCATGAGAGGTCTTTCGAGAAAGGCTTTTACGTTTCGGCGAATTAGGAAAAGTCCTTTAAGGGAGCTTTCCGCGATAAGAATGCCGTCAGCGGCTGTCCTGGCGGGCGAGCAGCGCGACGTGCAGGGAGGTACGGGACTCCGGGTCGGCGAGGCTTACCCCCAGGATCCGCTCGATGAGCGCGAGCCGCTGGTAGAACGTGGGCCTTGCCAGGTGCGCGCGGGAGGCGGCGAGTGCCTTGTTGCCGCCGGCTTCCAGGAAGACGGTCAGGTCCGCGGCCAGGCTGGTGCCGTGCTCCGCGTCGTAGGAAAGCAGCGGGCCGAGCTCCCGGCCGGCGAAGGCCTGGAGCCGGCCGTCGTCCCGCAGCAGGTGCAGCAGGCCGCGCAGCCGCAGGTCGGGCAGCCGGTAGAAGCGGCGCTGCCCGGGGTCGCCCGGCTGCCGCAGCGCCACGTCGGCGACCTCGCGGGCCTCGCGGAACGCCCCGCGCACCCCGGCGAGCGACCCGGCGGGCCTGCTCGCGCCGATCACCAGTCCCGGCCCGCCGGGACTGGTGATCGGCGCGGCGTCAGCGTCCGGCCCCGCCGCAGGCCCGGTGACAGAAAGCCCGGCGAGCCGTCCCGCGAGGGCGCGCAGCGCGCCGTCGCCGTCGCTGCCCGGCGGCAGGGACAGCAGCGCGCCGGCGCGCACGTCGTCAAGCGCCCCGACGAGCGCGGGGACGCCGCTGGCGCGGCAGCTTCCCGCCATCGCCTCGGCGACGCCGAGCACGGCGGCGCGGCCGCCGCTGTCGGGCAGGCGGACGACGACCGCGACTAGCTCGCGGCCCGCCACCTCCACGCCGAGCGCCCGTGCCCGGGCCTCGGCCTCGCCGCCGTCCGTACCGGGACGTTCGATGATCGCGCTGATCAGCGTCCGGTGCGCCTGCCGCTCCAGCGACTCCGCCTGCGACGTGAGCAGGTGCCCGAGCGCCAGGGTCGCCGCCGCCCGCGAGACGAGCAGCTCATCGATGATCCGCGCGTGGACCGCCTCGGTGATCTCGATGAACGCCACCTCCTGCCGCAGCTCGATCAGCGGCATGGAGCGCGCCTCGGCCGCGGCCACCAGCGCGGCGGGCAGTGCCTCCGCGTACCGGCGGCCCAGTTCGACGGCCAGGCCCGCCACGCCGACCTTCGCCAGCGAGTCGACGTAGTCGGCCAGCCCGGCCGCGGATTCCGGCAGCGCGATCCCGGTGGACAGCACCAGCTCGCCGCCGCGCAGCAGCCGCCCGATGTCGGTGAGCTCGGCCGCGTGCACCCAGCGGACGGGCACGTCAAGCCGCGCGGCGCCCGCCACCACGTGCGGCGAGCCGCGCCGGACGACATCGAGGTCGAGTACCTCGCGCAAGCTCAGGGGCATTCCTTTGTGACCTTACAACATGTAAGGAACCAGCCGAAATTCGTGGCAGACTGTCACTATCCCCGGGGCCGCAACCGCGGGCAGACTGAGAGCATGTCTGATCTCTTCGCACGCCATCGCGCGGTCATCCCCAGCTGGGTCGCTACCAACTACAGCGAGCCGATCGAGATCGTGGGCGGCAAGGGCTGCCGCGTCACGGACGGCCAGGGCAACAGTTACCTGGACTTCTTCGCCGGCATCCTCACCAACATGCTCGGTTACGACGTGGCCGAGGTGCGCGAGGCGGTCGAACGGCAGATCGCCACCGGGATCTACCACACCTCCACGCTCTACCTGATCCGCAGCCAGGTCGAGCTCGCCGAGAAGATCGCGAAGCTCTCCGGCATCCCGAACGCCAAGGTGTTCTTCACCAACTCCGGCTCGGAGGCCAACGAGGCCGCCCTCGCCGCCGCGCTCGTCAGCCGCAAGGCCAACCAGGTTCTCGCCATGCGGAACTCGTACCACGGCCGCACCTTCGGCACCGTCGCCATCACGGGTAACGCGAGCTGGAAGGCGAGCAGCAACGACCCGTTCGGCACCCACTACCTGCATGGCTCCGACCGGCAGCTGGCCGCCTACCGCAACCTCAGCGACGCCGAGTACATCGACGCCTGCGTCGCGGACCTGCGCGCCCTGCTGGCCGCCGCGGTCAACCCGCAGGACGTCGCGGCGCTCATCGCCGAGCCGATCCAGGGCGTCGGCGGCTTCACCATGGCGCCCGACGGGCTGTTCAAGGCCTACAAGGAAGTCCTCGACGAGCACGGCATCCTGTTCATCTCCGACGAGGTGCAGACCGGCTGGGGCCGGACCGGCGAGAACTTCTGGGGCATCCAGGCGCACGGCGTCACGCCGGACTTCATGACCTTCGCCAAGGGCCTCGCCAACGGCTTCGCGATCGGCGGCGTCGTCGGCCGCGGTGACCTGCTCGACGGCATCCGCGGCAACGGCATCTCCACCTTCGGCGGCAACCCGATCGCCACCACCGCCGCCAACGCGACCCTGGACTACGTGCTCTCCCACGGCCTGCAGCGCAGCGCCGCCGCCTGCGGCGCGATCATCATCGACGGCCTCAAGGCCGCGGCGGGCGGCCTCAAGGTCGTCGCCGACGTGCGCGGCAAGGGCCTCATGTTCGCCGTCGACCTGGCCGACCCGGCCACCGGCAAGCCGGCGCCCGCGCTCGCCGCCAAGGCCATGGAGGAGACCAGGCAGCGCGGCCTGCTCATCGGCAAGGGCGGCCTGTACGGGTCGACGCTGCGCATGGCGCCGCCGCTGACGCTGAGCGAGGCGGAGGCGCGCGAGGGCCTCGGCCTGCTGGTCGACGCGCTCCGGGCCGTGGACGCGCAGGCGGGCGCGTAACCATGGCCAAGCACGTCACGCACTGGATCGGCGGCAAGCCGTGGACGGGCAGCGCGCAGCGCCAGGGCGACATTTACGATCCCGCGACCGGGCAGGTCACCGGCGTCGTCGACTTCGCGGAGCGCGGCGACGTCGATGACGCGGTGGCCGCCGCCAAGCTGGCCGCGCAGTCCTGGGGCAGGGTCTCCCTTGCCAAGCGCGCCACGGTCCTGTTCGCCTTCCGTGAGCTGGTCAAGAGCCGCACCAGGGAACTCGCCGCGCTCATTACCAGCGAGCACGGCAAGGTCGCATCGGACGCCGCGGGCGAGGTCGCCCGCGGCCTCGAGGTGGTCGAGTTCGCCTGCGGCATCCCGCACCTGCTCAAGGGCGGCTTCAGCGAGAACGTGTCCACCGGCGTGGACTCGTACTCGATCAGGCAGCCGCTTGGCGTCGTGGCCGGCATCACGCCGTTCAACTTCCCCGCCATGGTGCCGATGTGGATGTTCCCCGTGGCCATCGCCTGCGGCAACGCCTTCGTGCTCAAGCCGTCAGAGAAGGACCCGTCGGCGTCAGTCCTGCTCGCCCAGCTGTGGGCCGAGGCCGGCCTGCCCGACGGCGTGTTCAACGTCGTGCACGGGGACAAGGTCGCGGTCGACGCGCTGCTGACCCACCCGGACATCGCCGCGGTCTCCTTCGTCGGCTCCACGCCGATCGCCCGCTACGTGTACGAGACGGGCACCCAGGCGGGCAAGCGGGTGCAGGCGCTCGGCGGCGCGAAGAACCACATGGTGGTGCTGCCCGACGCCGACCTCGACCTGGCCGCCGACGCGGCGGTCTCCGCCGGGTTCGGCAGCGCGGGGGAGCGGTGCATGGCCATCTCCGCCCTTGTCGCGGTGGACCCGGTCGGCGACGAGCTGGTCGCCAAGATCAAGGAGCGGGTCGCCAAGCTGGCCGTCGGGCCTGGCAGCGACGAGCGCTCGGAGATGGGCCCGCTCGTCACCGGCCCGCACCGGGACAAGGTGGCCTCCTACCTCGACTCCGGCGTCCAGCAAGGCGCGAGCCTGGCGGTCGACGGACGGGAGCACCCGGTGGCCGGCGGCGCGCCCGGCGAGCCGAACGCCGGCGGCTTCTGGCTCGGGCCGTCGCTGCTCGACCACGTGGCACCGGACAACGCCGCCTACACCGACGAGATCTTCGGCCCGGTGCTGTCGGTGGTGCGCGTCAAGTCCTACGCGGAGGCCGTCGACCTGGTCAACGGCAGCCCGTACGGCAACGGCGTGGCGATCTTCACCAACGACGGCGGCGCCGCCAGGCGCTTCGTCTCCGAGGCGCAGATCGGCATGGTGGGCGTGAACGTGCCGATCCCGGTGCCGATGGCCTACTACTCCTTCGGCGGGTGGAAGTCGTCGCTGTTCGGCGACACGCACATGCACGGCACCGAGGGCGTGCACTTCTACACCCGCGGCAAGGTGGTGACCTCGCGCTGGCTTGACCCGTCGCACGGCGGGGTGAACCTCGGCTTCCCGGTCAACTCCTAATTCGTTTGGCTATGGTCCAGAGGGGAGCTAGCCTCGCCAGACGTGAAGCCGCTGACTGAGCCCGAGATCCGCGCCGCCTTCGTGAACTGCAGCAAGGGGGAGGCCAAGCGCGCGAGCATCCCGCGTAACCTGGCCGAGCAGCCCTGGGAGGACCTGGACTTCCTCGGCTGGCGGGATCCGCAGTCGCCCGAACGGGCCTACCTGTCGGCTGCCGTCGACGGCAAGCTGGTGAGCGTCGCGCTGCGCTGCCCCGGCCCGAGCCCCTTGCAGAAGAAGACCAGCATGTGCTCGATCTGCCTTACCAGTCATACCGGCGGGGTCACCTTGATGGTCGCCCCCAGGATCGGCAAGGCCGGCCAGCAAGGCAACACCGTGGGCGAGTACTTGTGCAGCGATCTCGCCTGCTCCCTGTACATCCGGGGAAAGAAGGCGGTCCGCGGACTGGGCGGCCGCCCGCCGGAGCGGCTCACCCTGGAGGAGAAGGTCGAGCGGACGATGGGGAACCTGGCCGCGTTCATCGCCAAGGTCACCGGCTGACCGAGTCCCGGGGACGTTACAACCGGGCGCGGAACGACGCGCAGACGCCGTGCGCGCCCGCTACCGGGTAGCTGGTCCCGTCCAGTGACCGCCTCGCAAGCAGGCGCTCCGGCGCGACCTGGCTCCTCCCGGAGCCCGCGAGACACGGCCGCCGCATTCTGCGATACTCCACGCAGGCGTGGCCTGGGAGGCAGGGCCGCGGGGGGACGGAGAGCGGGATGGCGCGAATGAAGGGTAGGGCAGGGGCACGCGGGACCTGGGCAGGGCTGATGGTGCTGCCTGCCCTGCTCGTGACCGGATGCTCGGCTCTGAGCAGCGGGCTGGCCGGCACGGGGTCGCTGTCAGGCACGTCGTCTCCGGCGACTGCCGCCGCCACCGCCACCGCGGCTAGTGCCTCCGGCCCGGTTGTCGGACCGGGCCCGCAAGCGGCCTACCACGTCCAGCCCCAGCCGGCCCCTGGCACCTGCCACTACAGGGTGCTCAGCGCGACGGGTGGCGACTACCTCCCTGACCCGCACTGCACCCCCGGCGCCACCAATCCCCGGGTCACGCAGGCTAACCTCGCCTCCACCGTCTGCAGGTCGGGCTACACGTCGTCCATCCGGCCGCCCGCTGACATCACCGGCCGGGAGAAGAAGGCCAGCGAGGCCGCCTACGGCTTCAACGGGAAGGTCTCAACCACCGAGTACGATCACCTGATTTCCCTTGAGCTTGGCGGCGACCCTAACTCCCCGCTGAACCTGTGGCCGGAGCCCAACAAGTCAGGCGCGGCCGGCACTACCAACCCGAAGGACCGGGTTGAGAACACGCTCAGGACGCTGGTCTGCAACGCGGTGCACGGGAAGGCTTACCTGCCGCTGGCAAAGGCCCAGTACCTGGTGGCCACGAACTGGACGACCGCGCTGGCGACGGCGCAAACCGAGTTGGTCAGCTAACCCGAGGGGGTCACCCCGCGGGTGCGAGGGCGGCGGGCCGTGCCTGCGGCTGCTGGCGTGGCAGCCGGACGCGGAACGTGGCGAAGTCCCAGGAGTCCTCGACGCACGCGGCGGGCCAGTGGCGCGCGATCAGCGCGAGCATCCGGTGGTTACCCGGCAGGACGTCCATGGTCAGCGAGGTCACGTCCCGCGTCCGGGCGCGGGCGCTCAGCGCGCTCATCAGCGCCGAGCCCACGCCCAGGCCTTGCCATGCGTCGGCGACCACCACGCCGATATCGGCCGTGCGGGCGCCGCGCGGGCCGGCCTGGTCCACGGCCATGGCGTGCCCGATGATCACGCCGCCGCGCACGGCGACCACCACGTCGGCGCCGCCGTCGGCCCCGGACATCCGGCGGACCATGGCCGGCCCCGGCGTGAGCGGGGCGAAGAACCGCAGGTAGCGGCTTTGCACGGATAGCCCTGCGAAGAAGTCAGCGAGCGCGCCCGTGTCCGCCGCCGATGACGGCCGGATCGCGGCGGTGACAGGGAAGCCGGCCTCTGTCTGAGTTCCGATCATGAACTCAGCGTCTCTCCGGATTGCTGAGTCTGTCAAGTAGACCTAGCATTTGTTCATGGAGCATTCGTGGGTGTGGGACTACGACCCCGCCAACTGTGCGATCGGCGCGGCCGTGGACATCCTCGGGGAGCGGGCGACCTTCCTCGTGCTGCGCGAGGCCTTCAACGGCGTGCGCCGCTTCGATGACATGCAGCGCCGCACCGGGATACCCCGGCAGGTGCTCAGCAGCCGCCTGGCCCGCCTGGTAGGCGAGGGCCTGCTCCGCAAGGTCCCCTACCAGGAAGCAGGCCAGCGCAGCCGGGATGAGTACCGGCTCACCAGCAAGGGCCTCGACCTGTACCCGGTGCTGGTGGCGCTGATGCAGTGGGGCGACCGGTACGAGGCCGGCCCGGACGGCCCGCCGGTCGCGCTCCGCCACCGCGACTGCGGGGAACCCGTGGAGCTCCGGCTGTCCTGCCGCGCGGGGCACGTCCTGGAATCAGCCCGCGACGTCGCCCCGGTGCCGGGCCCCGGCGCGCGCAGGATCGCCTGATGCCCGCCGGGTGATCCGCGGCCTGTCCTGGTGACGTAACCGGGCTGGAGATCGAGACCTAGGCTATTTGCCTTCCGCGATGACTCCGATGCCCTCGATGTTGTCCGTGCGGAGGTGCCTGATGGCCTGGTACTCCGGCGACTCGTACCAGGCCTCGGCCGCCGACTTGGTGGCAAACCTCAATACGACGGTGACCTGCCCGGCTGATCCTTCAAGAAGTTCAGAGTCGCGGTCGATGACGATGTTCTCGGCACCGTGGGCTTCCAGAGTGGGCCCGACCGCAGCGAGGTACTCCTTGTACTCGGCCGGGTTCGTGATCGTGTAGTTCGCGACGAAGTACCCAGCCATGACGCCTCCGGTTAGATAGTCTCCTGCAGCCACCTGGCATCATCGCACAATGACGTGCCTGCGGCCGATGACTTCGTGGGCCCAGTGCCGATCAGTTAGCGCGCCCGGGGAAGCCCCCGCTGCCACGCCACGGCACAGGACTCAGCACCGCAGTACCATCCGCCCCAGCGCCGCTCAGTCGTACCGGTAGATTTTTCACAAGGGGTAAACTTCTCACCCAGTGTAAAGAAAAGACGTTCGAGACGTCTTTTCTTTACCGGCTGTGAAATGTTTACCCGGTAACCCGGCGGCGGCGCGCGCCGCCGGACAGGCGCGGCGCCTTGCCGAGGATGACCGCTTGCCTAGGCTTACAGTTACCACGTGGCTAGGCTAGCCGCGGGTTGCCAGGGAGGAACGCCATGCCGCAGCTCAGTGCCGACCGGTACTTCGCCGAGATCCAGGCAAGCACAGCGGGGCTGGCGGAGATCGTGGCTGAGCATGAGCAGAGCCTGCCGATCCCCACCTGCCCGGAATGGACACTGCGCCAGCTTGCCACGCACGTTGGCCGGGCGCACCGGTGGGCGGCCGAGATCACGCGTACGAGGTCGGCGACGGTCATTCCGTTCCGTGAGGTGCCGGACGGCAAGCTGCCGGATGATCGTGCCGAGCAGTGCGCGTGGCTGCGCGCCGGCGCGGCGCGGATCATCGAGGCCGTGCGGGATGCGGGCAGTGATCTCGTCTGGTCGTTCACCGGGCCGGTGCCTGCCGGCTTCTGGATACGCCGGATGGCGCACGAGACGCTGGTGCACCGAGCCGACGCCCAGCTCGCCGCGGGTGCCGAGCCCGAGCCCGCCATTGAAGCGGAGGTAGCTGCCGATGCCATCGACGAATGGCTGATGCTGCTGGCCGGCGGGCTCGGCAACCCCGGCGAGCGGGCCAAGGCGCTGCCCGTCGGCGCTGGCCTGCACATACACGCAACCGAGGACGGACTTGGCGGCCGCGGCGAGTGGATGATCCGGCACGACGCGGGGGGTCTGGCCGTTGAGCCAGGTCATGGCAAGGGCGATGCCGCCCTGGCCGGCCCGGCCGCCAGCCTGCTGCTCGTGCTGATGCGCCGAAGGCCGGTTTCCGATCCGGCAGTGACCGTCTACGGTGACGGCGCCGTGATCGATGGCTGGCTGGCAAGCACCGCGTTCTGACGTTACGGGCGTACGGCCGCTATCCTGGTAAGCCGTGCGGACGGCGAGGATGGTGGCCATGGCAGAGGTGCGTCTGGCTCACACCGCCGACTTGGATGCCGCCGCGCTGACCGCGGCGCGGGCCCTTCTGTACGACGTCTTCGACGACATGACTGACGATGACTGGGACCACACCCTGGGCGGAGTGCACGCCCTGGTATGGGAAGGGGCCGAGCTGGTCGGCCACGCGTCGGTGATCCAGCGGCGGCTGCTGCACGGCGGCCGGGCCCTGCGCACCGGCTACGTCGAAGGGGTGGCGGTACGCGCCGACCGGCGCGGACGTGGCTACGGCGCGGCCATGATGGGCTCGCTCGAAACGGTGGTGCGGGGCGCGTACGAGCTAGGTGCCCTGGCCGCCGCCGAGGCGGCCGCGGCCTTTTACGCGGCCCGCGGCTGGATGTTGTGGCAGGGACCGTCGTCGGCGCTCACCCTGGCTGGCATCAGGCCCACCAGGGAAGACGACGGTTGCATCTATGTCCTGCCGGTGGAGGTCCCGCTAGATCCGCTCGGCGAGCTGACGTGTGACTGGCGCGACGGCGATCTGTGGTAGGACCGTCCGGCTCGCCGGGGCGCGGCCCGTTTGCTGACCTGCCGCGCGAGGCGGCGATCCTGTCCGCGGTGTCGTTCACCGTGGCGCTGGGCTACGGGATCGTGGCGCCGGCCATTCCCGCCTTTGCTCGCCAGTTCGGTGTCGGGGTCGCCGCCGCGGCGAGCGTGATCAGCGCCTTCGCACTGATGCGGGTAGCGTTCGCGCTGCCGGCCGGCCGGCTGGTGGACCGGCTCGGGTCGCGGCGCGTGATGGCGATCGGCATCGCCGTCGTCGCGGTCAGTAGCGTGCTGGCCGGGTTCTCCCGGTCGTTCGCCCAGTTGCTCGTGCTGCGCGGCGTGGGCGGACTCGGCTCGGCCATGTTCTCGGTGAGCGCCCAGGCGCTGCTGCTTGCCAGCGTGCCGAGCGGCCAGCGGGGCCGGGCCAGCGGCCTGTACACCGGGGGGTTCCTGCTCGGCGGGATCACCGGCCCGGCGCTCGGCGGAGTGGTCGCCGCTTGGTCGCTGCGCGCGCCTTTCTTCCTGTACGGCGCGCTGCTGGTGGTACCCGCGGTGATCGCCGCGGTCGCGCTGCGCCCGGTGGCGCGTCCGGTCACCCCGCGGGTAACCGCCAGCCCGCTGGAGAGCCTAGCCGTGCTGGCCGGGGCGCTGCGCGGCCGTGCCTACCGGGCGGTCGCGGCAGTGAACCTCGCCGACGGCTTCGCCGTCCTCGGCATCCGCGGCGCGATCATCCCGCTGTTCGTCCGCGACTCGCTGCACCGCTCCGCGACGTGGACGGGCATCGGGTTCCTGGTGTTCGCCGCCCTGAACGGAGCGGCGCTGCTGCCCGCCGGCCGGGTCGCGGACACGCTCGGACGGCGGCCAGTCATGGTGGCGGGCTGCGCCACCGCGGCGGCCGGCCTGCTGCTGCTCGCCGTGCTACCCGGCCCGTGGGCGTACCTGGGTGCGCTCGCGGTAGCCGGCGCCGGCTCCGGGCTGCTTGACGTCGCGCCGTCGGCGATGCTCGGCGACCTGCTCAGCGCGCAGGGCCGCCAGGGCGGCATCCTGATCGCGTTCTTCCAGATGGCGGGCGATGCCGGCGCGGTGACCGGGCCAGTCGTGGCGGGCTTGCTCGTGGACGGCGCTTCTTACCCGGCGGCGTTCGGCGTGGCCGGCGGCGTGCTTGCCGTCGCCGCCGTGCTCGCTGTCACGGCCCCCGAATCCCGTAACGCACCGTAGCCGCCTTAGGCGCACACGTCTCCGTGGCCACGGCAACCGCGCCGGGCGCCAGCCAGTGCGCTTGCGCGGCCGACATTTCGGGTATCGGCGGGAAAGAGCTAGTTGTTAACCCTGACGTGCGACCCGCGACAGAGGCTGACCAGGAAGGAACAGCGCCGGTGTTCGAGAGCCTGGCCAGTCCCCCCAGCAGGCCAGGATGGTCTCGGGCGATAGTCCCGGCTGCGCTCACGATCGCGGCTGTCGCGCTCTTGACGGCCGCGGCGGCGGCCGAGAACTCCGACGTGGCCGGGTCGCTGAAGGTGCTGGCCCATCTCCGCTGGACCTGGCTCGGGGCCGGCATCGCGCTCGAGGTCATGTCGGTCGCCGCCTTCGCCTTCATGTTCCGCCAGCTTCTCAAGGCCGGCCGGGTAAAGCCCAGGCGGTCCCAGGTTCTTGTCACTGTCTACGCCGCGAACGCGCTGTCGGTCTCCGTCCCGCTCGCCGGCCCCAGCCTGGCCGCTGCCTACCTCTTTCGCCGCTTCACCCGGCTCGGCGCCCGCGCCGTGGTCGCCGGCTGGACGCTGCTGGCCGGCGGCGTCATCTCCACCATCGCCTGGGGCGTTGTCCTGGCGGCCGGCGGCCTGGCGGCCGGCAGCACCGTGGCGCTGGCGATCACCGTCCCTGCCCTCGCGGTCGTCGTAGCCGTCGCGGCCACCGTGGCGGCCGCTGCCCGTTACCCGCGGGCGCGCCAGGTCCTGGAGAACTTCCTGGTCCGGGCGCTCGCGCAGGGCGCGCGGCTGTTGCGCTGGCCGGCCACCGACCCGAAACTGGCCCTCCGCGCCTGGGCCCGGCGGTTCGGTGCCCTCCGTCTCCCGACGTCTACCTGGGCGCTGGCCTTCGGGGACTCGCTGCTCAACTGGTTCACCGATGCGGCGGTGCTCACCGTCGCCATCATCGCCGTCGGCGCGCGCGTCCCGTGGCATGACCTGCTCCTGGTCTACGCGGCGGGGATCAGCGCCCAGGGCCTGTCACTCACCCCCGGCGGCCTCGCCATCACCGAGGGCGTGATCAGCCTCGCCCTGGTCGCATCGGGCATGCACGTCCGCCAGGCTGTCGCCGCCGCCGTGCTGTACCGGCTGATCAGCTTCTGGTTCAACGCCGCGCTTGGCTGGCTGGCCCTGTTGTTCCTGCAGGCTCGCAGGCCCGCGGCGCAGTCCGCCCCCGAGCCCGCACTGGAGCCGTCAGCCGATCCGGTGCCGGAAACGGCGCCGCAGCCGCATGAGCTCGTCCTGCTCCACGGCCAGCCCGGCAGCGCCGCCGACTGGGACGCCGTCCTGGCCCAGCTGCCCGCGCACCTGCACGCGGTGGCAAAGGACCGCCCCGGGTACGGCGCGAGCCGGCAGCGCGCCGCGGGCCTCAAGGCGAACGCTCAGGTGATCCTGGATGAGCTGGACGAACGGGGCGTGGACGCCGCCGTTCTCGTGGCCCATTCCTGGGCTGGCGGCGCCGCGCTCCTGGCGGCGCACATGGCCCCGCGCCGGGTGAAGGCGCTGGTGCTGCTGGCCAGCGTCGGACCGGGCTCGGTCGGCATCGCCGACTGGCTGCTCGCCGCACCGGTCATCGGCCCGCTGGCCGCGCAAGTCATGTGGCGGTGGACGCCGTGGATCGCCCGCGTCCGGCTCGCCTGGCTAAGCGGCCGGGAACGCCGCCCCCTAGCCCCCGGAGAGCATCTCAGCCTGCAGGTCTGGGGGGAGAAGCACGCCGGCCCGGAGCCGCGGTGGCGCTCCTTCCTCACCGAGCAGCGGGCGCTGCTCAGCGAGCTCGCGGAGCTGGAGGGCGCGCTGCCGTCGATCGGGGTACCGGTGCTGCTGCTCGCCGACCCGGCCGATCAGATCGTGCCCATCATGACCGCGCAGCGGATGGCCGGCGAACTGCCCCGCGCCCGCTTGCGGCTCATCTCGGACGCAGGCCATCACCTGCCCCGGCGCGCCCCTAGCGCGGTCGCCGAGGCGATAGCCGGGTTCGTGGCGGCGCTCAACTGAGCAGCCGGAGCACGGCGCGCTCGGCGCGGCCCCGCGTCGCGAGGTCGCCGAAGTCGCTGTCCTTGCCGAGGTCGCCCAGGGCAGCGGCGATGGTCTGGCCGTTCTCGTAGAGCTGGATAACGCGGGGGTCGATGTAGGAAGCACGGGCGATCGCGGGAGTGTTGCCCAGGTAATGGGCCACCTCGCTGACGACGCGGGCGATGGCCCGCTTGCGGGCCGTCTCGCTGTCGGCCCGCTCGGATACGGCCAGGCCGACGGCGGCGAGCACGGTCGCGTGCCAGGTGCGGAAGTCCTTGGCGGTGAAGTCGCCGCCGGATACCTCGCGGATGTAGGCATTGATGTCGGCGGCGGTGACGTCATGCCAGCGCGGCCCGCCCCGGTAGGCCAGCAGTTTCTCCCCGCCGCCGCGCCGCCGTTTGAGGCTCCGCACCACCGCGCAAACCTGGTCCTCCGCGATGGCCACCTCCCGGTGCTTGGCGCTCTTGGCGGTGTACTCGAACATCAGCTGGCCCTTGGCCACGGTGACGTGGTCCTTGAGTATCGTGGAAAGCCCGAACGAGCCGTTCTCCTCGGCGTACTCCTCGCCCCCCGGCCGGAAGAAGCCGAGGTCGATGAGCCGTACCGCGGCCGCGAGGACCCTTTCCCTGGTGAGCCCGTCGCCGTCCAGATGGCGGCTCAGCGCCTCGCGCACGCGGGGCAGCGCCGCCCCGAGCTCCGTGGCCCGGTCATGCTTGTCATGGTCGCGCTGCTCGCGCCAGAGGTCGTGATACAGGTACTGCCGGCGCCCCGCCGCGTCGGTCCCGGTGGCCTGGATGTGGCCCTTCGGGTCGGCGCAGATCCAGACGTCCTGCCACGCGGGAGGAATGACCAGCGCCCGGATCCGGGCGAGCGTCTGCTCGTCGGTTACCGGCGCCCCGGCGTCGAGGTACCGGAAGCCGCGCCCGCAGCGCCTCCGCCGGATACCGCCGACGCCGGGGTCAACGCGCCTGAGGCGCCCCGCACCGCTAGCCCCCACCGCCAGCGAGCTGGGACGGCCCGCTGAGGCCACTCAGCGGGCTCATGCCGGATGTCACCAGCGGTACCAGCGCCTGCGCGTGCCGCCTTCGGTGGCGCGGACGAGGAAGCCGATCAGCCAGATCACCAGGACCACGAGCGCGATCCACCACAGAACATGGAGGACGAAGCCCAGGCCGCCCAGGATGAGGGCGAGGAGGAGAACCAGCAGGATGATCCCCATGAGGTAATTCCTTTCCTGTGACAGGGCGGCCGTGCCGGCCGCGTGCCAGGTCCCCTCGGCTACCCGCTCGCCGCCTTTGTATGCGAGCCCGCGGCTCTGCGGGCGGCCGGGCCGGCCCGCGCCGTTGCGGACGCATGACAGCCGCGGCCCCGGGTAGAGCGCGACTTTGTTTGCCGTTGACTTAGGGGGACCGCATGGCAGCTGGCAGGTTCACCACGGAGCGCATTAACTTGCTTGCCACATGACAATCGACTGGCGGCCAGAGAGCGGGGGAGAGGCGGCCCCGTGGCAGCGGACCGCGCGGGCGTTCACCTCGGCCGTTGAGTCGGGCCGGCTGGATGTACCGCTCCCCGGATCGGGCGCCACCTGGCAGCGCTGGGCCGCGTTCGCCGACCTCGCGGAGGAGGACCTGTCGCTCGCGCGGCTCGGCGAAGGGCACGCCGACGCGGTGGCGATCCTCGCCGAGCTCGACGGCCCGGCGCCGCCGCGCGGCAGCCGCTGGGGCGTGTGGGCGGCGAACCCTCCCGGTCCCAACGTGACGGCGAGCCGGCGGGGTGGCGGCTGGGTGCTGCACGGCACGAAGCAGTACTGCTCGGGGGCGCGCGTCTGCACCCACGCGCTGGTCACCGCGACGGCGGGCGACTCGGCGCGGCTGTTCGCCGTCGCGGTGGCGGACCTCGAGCCGCGCGACGACAGCTGGCCCGCCACCGGGATGGCGGGCAGCGACACCCTGGACGTGGGCTTTCCCGGCATCGCGGCGGAGCCGGTCGGCCCGCCCGGCGGGTACACCAGCCGGCCGGGGTTCAGCCACGGCGGCGTCGGGGTGGCGGCCTGCTGGTACGGCGGGGCCCGTGGCGTGGCGCGCGCGCTGGCCCGGGCCGCGGCTAAGCGCGACGTCGGCCCGCACGCGCTGGCGCACCTGGGCGCGGTCGACATCGCGCTGCGGACGGCACGGGCGGCCCTGGTCGAGGCGGCGGGCGAGATCGACGCGGACCCCGGTGACGCGCGCGGTGGGGGAACGCTGCGTGCACTGCGGGTGCGGGCGCTGACCGAGGCCGTCGCGAGCGACGTGCTGGCAAGGACCGGCCGGGCACTGGGCGCCGGGCCGCTGAGCCATGACGAGGCGCACTCCCGCGCGGTCGCCGACCTCACCGTCTACCTGCGCCAGCATCACGCGGAACGTGACCTGGCGCGGCTGGGGGAGCTGGTAGCCGAACAGGGAGCCGCCTGGTGAACGGGGATGCTGCCGTGACGGTCGACACGGGCTACTTCCGCGACCTGTATGCCGCCTCGCCCGACCCGTACGGGCTGGCGGAGCGCTGGTACGAGGCGCGCAAGTACGCGGTCAGCCTCGCCCTGCTGCCAAGCGAGCGCTACGGCGCCGCGTTCGAGCCTGGCTGCTCGATCGGCGTGCTCACCGCGCGGCTCGCGGCTCGCTGCGACAGCCTGCTCGCCTGCGACGCGGTCCCCGCCGCGGTCGCGTCAGCGCGGCGGAGGACGGCGGAGCTGCCCTCCGTTCGGGTCGAGCGGCGGGCGATCCCCGATGAGTGGCCGCCGCAGTCGTTCGACCTCATCGTCTTCTCTGAGCTGCTCTACTATTTCGACGACGCCGACCTGGACCAGGTGCTCCGCCTCGGCACGTGCGCGCTGCGCCCCGGCGGGCACCTCCTCGCGGTCCACTGGCGGCACCCCGCGCCTGACCACCCGCGTACCGGCGACGACGTGCACGAGCGGCTGGCCGCGGACGACGGCCTGGCCCGGCTGGCGCGCTACCGCGACACCGATTTCACGGCCGAGGTGTATACCCGTGCCGACGGCGACCTGAGATCCGTCGCCCAGGCCGGCGGGATCGTGTGATCCGGCTCGTAGGCGTGGTCGTCCCGGCACATAACGAGGAGGACCTGCTGCCCGCGTGCCTGGCCAGCCTGCGCCGCGCGGCGCGGGAACTGCCCCGCACGCCGGTGCGCCTGGTCGTCGTGGCCGACGCGTGCCGGGACCGGACCCCTCAGGTGGCGCGGCGCGCCGGCGCGGCAGTCGTCAGCACCGGCGCGCGGAGTGTCGGCGCAGCCCGCGCGGCCGGCATCCGGGAGGTGCTGCGGCACGCCGGCCACCTCGACCCGGCCGATGTCTGGCTGGCCACGACCGATGCGGACACGGTCGTCCCCGCGCGCTGGCTGCACGAGCAGGTGCGCTACGCCAACCGGGGCTGGGACGCGGTGGCCGGGACGATCCGGGTCGCCGACTGGTCCGGCTACCCGCCCTCGGTGCACTCCCTGTTCCGCGAGCGCTACGACGCGGGCGCCGGGCCGCACCCGCACGTGCACGGCGCCAACCTCGGTTTCCGCGCCACGGCGTACCTGCGGGCCGGCGGGTTCCCCGCCGTGCCCACCGCGGAGGACCGCGCCCTCGTCGTGGCGCTGGGCGCGACCGGCAGCCGGGTCCTGCGCACCCGCGCGCTCGCCGTCGTCACCTCGGCCAGGCGCGAGGGCCGCGCCCCGCATGGCTTCAGCGGCTACCTCGCCGACCTGGACGCCAGTTCCGCGTTAGCCGTGTGAGCGATGAGTTAAGCACCGGGAGCCAGGCCCGCGCGGGTTTGGCTGCCCGCTCCCGGGTAGCGGCCCGCCCCATGGACCTGATGAGTTACCTGGAGCGGGCCAAGGCGCTCGACCGGCTGACCGAGCCCGTGCAACGGATCGCCCGCAGGCTGCCGCCGGGCAAGGCGCGGGACGCGCTGTACGGCGTCTGGCTCGGTCACCCGCTGCATCCCGTGCTCGTCCAGGTGCCGGTCGGCACCTGGCTGTCCGCCAGCCTGCTCGACGCCACGCCTGGTAACGAGCGGGCGTCCCGGCGGCTCGTGCTTGCCGGGCTGGCCGCCGCGGTGCCTTCCGCGCTGGCCGGCGCCGCCGACTGGTCCGAGCAGCACGAGCAGCAGATGCGGACCGGGCTGATACACGCCGCCGCGAACGCCGCCGCGATCGCCCTGTACGCGGCGTCGGCGGTCGCTCCCGACCGGCCGGCGAAGCGCCTGCGGCTGGCCGGGCTGGCCGCGGCCGGGGCCGGGGGATTCATCGGCGGCCACATCGCCTACCGCCAGTCAGCCGGGGCCAACCAGGCCGAGGCGGTCCCGCACCTGGTCGAGCCCGGCTGGCATGACGTGATGGCGCTCGCCGAACTCGAGGTGGGGAAGCCGGTCAAGCGGATGCTCGGCGACGTCCCCGTCGTCGTGGTTCGTGACGGTGACGGCGTTCACGTCCTCGCCGACCGGTGCAGTCACCTGTCCGGGCCGTTGTCCGACGGTGACTACCACGACGGCTGCCTGACCTGCCCGTGGCACGGCAGCACGTTCCGGGTGTCGGACGGCACGGTCGCACGCGGGCCCGCGACCTCCCCGCAGCCCGCGTTCGTCACCCGCGCCGCCAACGGCGTCCTGCAGGCCTGCCTGCCCGGCGCCGGCTGACCGGCAAAGCCGCTGATGACATCACCGACGAGGAATGGGACCGGACCCTCGCGGTGAAGCCGTCACCGGCGGCAAGCCCATCCTGTGAGCATCCCGCCCGCCTCGTGAGCGTCCAGCGATCCGCTCCCGTCCGGTCAGGACGGCGTACCCCGACCTGACCGAGGGCGTTACCCGTGCGACCCTTTGCCCAGCTGGATGAGGCCTGGAAACGCTCGCCGAGGGCCGTCCGGGCCGTTGATGCGGAAATGCGATCCTGGCGGACGTGTGGCTCGCACGTCCACGGGTAACCACGCCGGATGCTGCTAGGAGTGCTTGATATCGGTTCGAACTCGGCCCAGCTGCAGGTCTTCGAGGTGCGCCCGGGCGCGCCGCCGCTGCCCACGCACGCGGTGAAGGAGCCCACCTTGCTCGGCGGGGCGTTCGACGTCCACGGCGCCATCGATCCGCCGGGGGTCGACCGGGTGGTGGCGGCAGTCCGGCGTGCGATGCGCGCGGCCGGGCGGCTGGGAGTCCAGCAGCTCTACGTCTTCACCACGTCTGTCGTGCGCGACGCCGCGAACAGGGACCTGATCCTGGACCGCGTGGAGGCTGAGGCCGGGGTCAGGCCCCAGTACCTCAGCGGCGTGGACGAGGCCAGGCTGACCTACCTCGCCGTGCATCAGTGGTACGGCTGGTCGGCGGGCAGGCAGCTGGTCCTGGACATCGGCGGCGGGTCGATGGAGATCGCGTTCGGCCGCGACGCCGAGCCCGAGCTCTCGGTATCGCTCCCGCTCGGCGCTGGACGGCTGACCCGGTCCTTCCTGCCGGACGACCCGCCCTCGCGCGAGCAGCTGGTGGCGTTGCGGCGGCACGTGCGGGCGACCTTGCGTGAAGTGGCCGACCGGCTGCTCTGGGAGGGCGTGCCCGACCGGGTGATCGGCACCTCCAAGACCTTCAAGCAGCTCGCCCGGCTGGCCGGCTCACCCGCGCAGCGGGAGGGCCCCTTCGTTCGCCGCTGCGTGACCGCCGCGGACCTGGACGAGCGGATTCCGCAGCTGGCCGGGCTGCGCGCGTCGAAGCGAGCGAAGCTGCAGGGGGTGTCGCGGTCGCGCAGCAGGCAGATCCTGGCCGGCGCCGTGGTCGCCCGGGCCACCATGAAGGCACTCAACGTCGACTCCGTCGACGTGTGCCCGTGGGCCCTGCGCGAGGGAATCGTCCTGCACTACCTGCTGACCACACACCACGGGTCATTCGACCTTCCGCTGCGCCCGCTCGCCGGCACCGCGTACCAGTCGAACGGGGCGCAGGTCATGAGCCAGGTAGCCATCGTCGCCGCACCCGCTCACGCCAGCGGGTGACACTCGCGGCGGGACGCCGCGCCTAGAGGGAGAGTTTGAGGCCTTCGTGGGTGGCGGCGAAGCCGAGCGCCTCGTAGAACCGGATCGCGTCGGGGCGGCGCTTGTCGGAGGTCAGCTGGACGAGGCCGCAGCCGCTACGGCGGGCCTCCTCGATCGCCCAGCCGATCAAGGCCCGGCCGAGGCCCTGCCCGCGCCAGGGGGCGGCGACGCGGACGCCCTCGATCTGGGCGCGGAGCATGCCGTGCCGGCTCAGGCCCGGTATCAGGGTCAGCTGCAGCGTCCCGGCGACCTGCCCGGCGGCGTCGGCGACGATCAGCCGGCTGCGCGGGTCGGCCGCGATGTCGTCGAACGCGTTCCGGTAAGCGTCGTCGAGGCCCGTCTCACGGCTGGCGCCGAGGATGTCGTCGGCGAGCAGGGCCACGATGGCCGGCAGCTCGTCACGGCGCGCGTCACGGAAGATCATCACGGCTGATGGTAGCCGAGCCTTCCCCGGCCGCTGTGTATCGGGCGGGCGGCAGTCACCCTCTGGACAGGTGGCTGGTCCGAGCGGGACGAGCCGGAAGGACCGAGGAGGGGGAACCGTAATGGCCGCTGCCAGGATCGCAGCCGGTCGGGCCCGCCGTCTGGGCGCATCTGGCCTGCTGCGCGTCGCGGGGTGCGAGCCGCGGTGGTTAGCGTGCTCGCCGGCGGGTAACGGCACAACCCCGACCACGAGCTCTTCGGTTACCGCCAGTCGATCTAGCACCAATGACGTGGCGCTGGGGGCGTCTGACAGCCTCCTTGCCCGCCAGATTGGCCAGCCTGGACAATGAAGTTATGTCTGCCCGGGAGATCGACCAGTACCTAGCGGGCCTGGACGAGCCCAAGCGCGAGACGCTGGCTCAGCTGCGCCAGGCGATCCTTGCCGTCCTCCCCGAGGCCGAGCAGGGGATGTCCTACCGCCTTCCGGCCTTCAAGGTGCGGGGAAAGACGATCGCCGGGTTCGCCGCGTTCAAGGACCACCTGAGCTACCTGCCGCACAGCGGCTCCGTCTTCCCCGAGCTCAAGGACGAGCTCGAGGGCTACACCGCCTCGACGGGGGCACTGCACTTTGACATCGGCCGTCCCCTGCCTGCCTCCCTGGTCGAGAAGCTGATCGCGGTGCGGCTACGGCAGGCCTTCCCCGACGACCACTGAGGCCGTGAGTTCGCGCGGTCAAAGCAATTTATCCGGAAGCCTTTTGGTGTTAGGTAGACTTTTAGGCGTTATCACACGAAAAAAGCTTCATGATCATGGGCACGACCTGCGGCGCTGGTGTCGTTGCGGCTGATGATACTGAAGATGTCGATTACATGACCGCCGGGAGCGCCTCGGCCGTGTCGGCCGCGCCCGCCCATGGGGGGCAGTGGGCTAGGCGGGACGGGCGGAACGCAGCGAGAACATCATCGGGATCTGGTGCTGGAACCAGAGGCTGCGGGTGTGCCGCAGTGCCGGGCCTGTGCAGGTGCAGGGCCCGTCCGGGGCGTCGAGGCCCACGTGGCTCATCCCCGGCGCCGGCCACGCGCCGCACCAGGAGGTACCGCAGCGGTTCGCCGCGCTGCTGACGGAGTTCAGCGCCGACCTCGGCCGCTGACGGGAACCAGCGAACGGCGGCCTCAGCCACGTGGCGGCAAGGGATGCCTCGGCTCGTAAATGGGCAGCTCTGAGCCGTCCGGCAGGCGGATCGCGGCGAGGAGCCCCCAGCGCTGGTCGGAGACCTCCCGCGCCACCCCGACGCCCTTGGCGCGCAATTCAGCCAGGGTGGCGTGGATGTCGTCGCACATGAGGTAGAGCTCGCGGTGGCCGGCGTCCTCGGCCGGGTGAACCGCGAGCTCGGCCGGGGGCAGCGCGAAGATAAGCCAGCCGCCACCCGCGTCCGCCGACGGCAGGCCGAGAACATCGGCGCAGAACGCTCGTACCTGCTCGGCCTGCGGTGAGAACACGATCGCGTGCATGCCGGTGATCACGCCGTGATCCTAGCCGCGGCCGCCGCCCAGCGCCGGGAGGCAGGGCCGGCCAGGCGCCCGGTTAGTTGCCGTTCCCGGGCCCGTTACCGCTGCCGCCGTCGGTTGCGGTCCCGGCGCCGGTCGGGCTGGCGGTGGCGGACGTGGACAGCGCCAGCGACGAGACCAGGGTCTGCACGTTGCTCTCCACGAGGTTCTGCGGGATGGAGGTGAAGAACACGGCGGGCTGACCGGCGCCGTTGTCCACCACGACCACGGCGGCCTGCTCGTCTGACCAGGTTTCCCCCTGGTCCGCCTGGTCGGTGTAGACGATGTCGTAGGTGATCTCCCAGCCGACGTGCCCGCTCACCGAGACCGGCTGGCTGAGTTCCTGGGTGACCGTGTGGTTGAGGTCACTGTAGTAGGCGTTCTGGAAGGTCTGCGCCAGGTTCACCGCGGTGGTCTCCAGCTGCGCGGTGCCCGTGTAGCCGTACTGCTGGGGGAGCGGCCCCGAGCATGCCTCGCCGTACCAGGTCACGGACCCGCCGCTGACCTGCCCGGCGACGGCGTACTCACCGGCGGTCCAGGTGAAGGCACCGTTATCGAGCGCGGACGGGCAGGAAGCGCCCTGCCAGGGAGTGGCGAGCTGGGCATAGGACAGCCCGGACTGCCCGTCGGACAACAGCGAGCCGGCGGGGGTCGCGGTGGCGCTCGGTGACGCCGAAGGGGACGTCGTCGCGGCGACGGAGGCGGTTGGCGAGGGCGGCGGCGTGGTGGCAGGCGTCTGGACGGCCGCGGGGCTCGCGGGGGACCCGACGAGGTGCGTGAGGATGACGGCGATCGCGGCGACCGCGACCACGGTTCCCGCGGTGACACCACCGATCACCATCCGGCGCCGCTGTCGCTGCGCCTGGAGGTAACCGTAGGGGTTGCCCTGGCCCGGCCCGCCGGGTATGCCCGGCACCAGCCAGGGCTGCTCGCCGCCACCGAACATCACCTGGGTGCCCGCGCCGTCGCCGCCGGCGGCGACGGTCATCGCGCCCAGCCCGGGCTGCGGGTAGCCGGGCTGGACCACCGTCGGCTGCACCGCCATGTGGTAGGGCGTCGCGGGCAGGGCGGGCTGCGGCGCCGTCGGCCGGCCGGTCGGCGGCTTGGTGGTACGCAGCCAGTCGGTGGAGGGCTGCACCGCCGTCGCCTGCAGCGCGGTCGCCGCCACGGCGGACTGGACGGCCGTCGCCGCCACGGCGGACTGGACCGCGGTCGCCGCCACGGCGGACTGGACGGCCGTCGCCGCCACGGCGGCCGGGGCCTCGCCGTTGGATGCCGTCCCGTTACCCGGAGTCACGTCCGGGTGCGTGTGCTGGGTCCACGTCGACCCGTCCCACCAGCGGAGCAGACCGGGTGTTCCGTACGGGTCGGGGTACCAACCTGAGGGAGGCAAGTCCATGGGGCAAGGGTAGAAGAATGGGCCGCTGTAGCGCGGCTGATTCGCTTGCGTTACCAGTTCGTTGACTGCGGAGCGGCTTCAGGTGCCCCGGAAACGGTCACTGTGGCGTCGGTTACCACCGCCGCGCCCGCGGCGAAGCGCTCCAGGGCCTCGCCGGCCACCACGCGCGCGGGGAAGGGGTCGCCCGCCGCCGCGCGGCCAAGCGCCGCCTCAGGCAGCGGCTGGTCGCTGGCGAGGATCACCAGGTTGCCGCGGCGACGGCCGCGGAGCACGCTCGCCTCCGCGATCACGCACGTCTCCTTGTACACAGAACGGATGGTGGCAACCGCGGACCGCGCCCCGTCGAGTGGCAAGCGCGCGGCGACGTTGACGGCGTACACGCCCCCGGGGCGCAGCGCGCGGCCGGTCGCGGCGGCGAACTCCGCGGTCGTCAGATGCCCCGGCGTCACCGCTCCGGCGAACACGTCGGCGATCACCAGGTCATAGCTCGCCGCGCGCACCGACTCCGCCACGGCGCGGGCGTCGGCGGCCCGCACCCGGATGCGGTGCCCGGCCGGCAGCGGCAGGTGACCGCGGACCAGGTCGGTGAGCGCGTCGTCCAGTTCGGCGACTAGCTGCCGCGATCCCGGCCTGGTGTGCGCGAGGTAACGCGGCAGCGTCAGCGCGCCGCCGCCGAGGTGCAGCACGCGCAGCGGCTGTCCCGCCGGGAACGCCAGGTCGGCGGCGTGCCCGATGCGGCGGATGTACTCGAACTCCAGGTAACCCGGGTCGGCGAGGTCGACACCGCTTTGCGGGACACCGTCGATGAACAGCAGCCACGCATCCGTTCGGTCGATGTCTGGGAGGAGCTCCGCGGAACCAAGCCGCACCTCGCGGTGCACGGCGACCCGCGCGCCGCCCGACCGCGCGCGCCGGGCCGCCCGCCGCCGCCCTGAACCGTCAGTCACGTTCCTCCGTCCCCCGCATCAGGGTAATCGAACGGAGTGAACACCGGCCGAACCGGGTCCGGCCTCGGCATTCGTGACGCTGCCGTTCCCCCTGGCATTAACCGGCAGGCGCGCTATCCGCTCACGTTGCGATACATCTAGTCACACAGAGTAGCTCATCATTCGCCGGCGATCCGGTAGCCGGCCCGCGGCTGCGTGAGGATGAGAGGCGGGCTGCCCGGCGGCTCGAGCTTGGCCCGCAGCCGCCTGATGTACACCCGGACGTACTCGGTCTCTGTCTCGTAGCCGCGTCCCCATACTCTGCGTAGCAGGTGCGTGCGGGAAAGCAGCTTTCCCCGGTTGAGGGCAAGCTCCCGCAGCAGCGCGAACTCGGTCGGCGTGAGGTGCACCTCCGCGCCGGCCAGGCGGACCTGCTGGCTGACGAGGTCCATCTCCATGTCCCCGATAGCGATGACGGACGGTGCTGCCTCGGCGGCCGCTTCCGCGGGCCTGGTCCGCCGCAGCGTGGCCAGGATCCTGGCAAGCAGCTCCTCGATGCCGAACGGCTTGGTCATGTAGTCGTCCGCGCCCATGTTGAGCGCGGTCACCTTGTCCCGCTCGCCGCCCCGGGCCGACACGACGATGATGGCCACGCTCGACTGCTCGCGGATCTGCTTGCACAACTCGAACCCGTCCACCTCGGGCAGCATGAGGTCAAGCAGGACCATGTCCGGCTGCTCCGTCTCGAGCAGCGCCAGCGCCTTGCTCCCGTCCGACGACACCAGCGTGTCGAACCCGCGCACCGCCAGGTTGGCCCTGATCAGGTCCACGATGTTCGGGTCGTCCTCGATGATGAGCACCCTGGTCGGTATGGCCAGCTCAGTCACGCGCCTTCACTCACTCCACGGATCTCTCAACGGGCAGGGTAACCAGGAAGCAGGTACCGCGCTCGGCGGGCTCTAGCTCAAGCCTTCCGCCGTGCGCGGCCACGATGCCGCTGGCGATGGACAGCCCGAGCCCGGCGCCCGGCGCCTGCCGCCGCGGCCGGATGGTGCCCGCCGCCAGCACGTCGTGCCAGCGCGGATCCCGCTGGCCCGCCGCCTCGGTGACCGCGCGGGACAGTTCAGGCGGAAGCCCCCCGCCGTCGTCGGCGACGCGCACGATGATCGTTCCGGGGATGTCCGCCGCGACCGTGACCGTTACCTTCGTCCCCGGCGGGTTGTGCCCGAGCGCGTTGCCGATCAGGTTGACGAACACCTGCTCAAGCCGGTCATGGTCGGCCCAGATGGTCGGCAGCCCGGCCGCCTCCACGATCCGGACCTGCTCCGCCGCCTCCCGCGGCAGGACCGCGACGGCGGCGTCAAGCACCAAGGGTATGTCGCACCAGTCACTGTTCAGCCGCAGGATGCCCGACTCGATGGTGGAGAAGTCGAGCAGGTCGTTGACCAGGCGGCCGAGCCGCGCCGACTCAGCGGCGATGCGGGACAGGAACCGCTGCCGGGAGTCCGCGTCCCAGGTGACGTCCTGCTGCAGCAGGCTGGTCGCGTACCCGGTGATGGCGGTGAGCGGGGTGCGCAGCTCGTGGCTGAGCCGGCGCAGGAACGTCCGCTGCAGCTCGCGCGACTGGCGCAGCGCCATCGCTTCCTGCTGCGCGAGCAGCGCCCGCTCGCGCTCGAGTGCGAGCCGCAGCGAGTTCGCGGCGTCCTCGAGCAGGTCGGTCGCGCCGTCAGGAATGGCGCCGTCCCGCCAGCCGGCCAGCAGCACGGTCCGCCCGTCGGGGCTGCTGAACGAGACCGACAGGTACTGGCTGCCCGGGCCGTGCGCGGGCTGCCGGGCCCCTGGCTGGTTACTCCCAGGCTGGCCGCCCCCGGTGCGCAGGGTCCCCGGGCTCAGGGCAAGCACCTCGACGCCGGCGACAGCGACGCCGTCGGGGTCGCTGCGGTCGAGGGCGGCGCGGGCCGCGTCCACCATCGCCGCTGGCAGCGCCGCGGGCGCCTCCCGCACGGTGCCGGGGATGCCGAGCCGGAGGATCCCGCTTCCCGTGTCCGCCGCGATCGCGCCGTCGGCCGCGCTCGAGTACCCACGGCAGGTCGTTACGTCTTCGACGGCGGCTAGCAGCGCGACCTCGTCGGCGTCGAGCCCTTCCCGCAGCGCGTGCAAGGCGATGCGCAGCCCGGCCTCCACCGGGATCGGCCCCGCGAGGGTCTGCAGCACCTCCCTGATCGTCTCAAGGAGCCGGTTCCGCGCGGTCACCTCGTCAAGCAGCCGGTCCCGCTCGATGGCGCTCGCCGCGTACCCGGCGTACAGCGCGGCCAGGTCGAGGTCGTCGCGGCGCGGCTTGCCCGGCATCGCGCGGAACACGGTGATCACGCCGAGCAGCCCGCCGGGCCCCAGCACGGGCACCGACCAGGAGCTCGCCACCTTCGCGGGCCGGGCCAGGCTGCCGAAGACCTGCCAGGAGCCGCTGCCGGTGCGCAGGTTCTCCTCAATGACCGGCACCTGGCGCTCGGCGGCGAGCCCGGCCGGCCCGCCCGCGGCGCCGACGGGCAGCCGCGCCCAGGCGTCGAGCAGCGAGTCCGGCATGCCCAGGGAGGCGGCCCGCACCAGCTGGCCGTCCTCGAGCAGGTGGATAGCCAGCCGCTCGCTGCCAAGCGCGGCACCGAGCGCGGACAAGATCAGCGACAGCGACGACGACGGGTCGGAGGAGACGAGCCGCCCGGTGAGGCCGTGCAGCCGGGTCAGCTGGCGGCGCGCGGAGGAGTCAACGGCCTGCCCGGAGATGAGCGCCACCACGTCGTCCGGGTGCACCTCGCTGGGCGCCACTTCGGCGACCACCCGGCCGTGCCGCAGTACCACGATCCGGTCGGCGAGCCGGAATATGAGCTCCGTGTCGTGGCAGGACAGCAGGATGGTGGTGCCCCGCGCGCGCAGCCGGGTGATCAGCCGCTCGACGAGGGCCGCCTCCTGCACGCCGAGCGCGGCGGTCGGCTCGTCGAGCAGCAGCAGCTTGGGGTTGCGCGCCATCGCCCTGGCCACCGCCACCATCTGCCGCTGCCCGCCGGACAGCATCCTGACCGGCCGGGTGGTGTCCCGCAGCGGGATGCCGAGCCGGTCGAGCAGCCGGGACGTGTCCCTGTGCAGCGCCACGTCGGAGAACAGGTGCCTGCGCCGCTCGTTGCCGAGCATCACGTTCGCGGCGACGTCCAGGTTCTCGGCCAGCGCCAGGTCCTGCCAGACCACGCGCACCCCGAGCTTGGCGGCGGCGGACGGCGTCGGCGGCACCGCCTGCCCGGCGACCCGGATCGACCCGGCGACCGGCGTGAGGTCGCCCGCGATGGCCCTGATCAGCGTGGTCTTGCCCGCCCCGTTCTCGCCGGCGAGCGCCACCGTTTCCCCGGCACGCAGCGCGAGGTGCACCCCGTCAAGCGCGATGAGGCCGCCGAACCGCACCGTGAGCGCGGATACCGCGAGTTCCGGCGTCGCGCTCGCCGTATCCCGCTCCGCACCGTTCGTCACATGGACCATTGTTATCCACGCTCAGCAGTAAATGCCTCCGCTACGTGCCGTTATTCGCTGGCGGGCCTGGTGCCGCGGGTGTGGACTAGCCAGGAGGCAACAGCGTGAATGCGGACGGGGTCTGGTTGGGCGGGCGCCTGCCCTGCCAGCTGACGGTCAGCTTGCTGAACCACCGGCCCTTAGCCGACGCCCGTACCGCTGAGAGCGTCACGTCGACCGGGTAGTAGCCGATCTTCCCGGTGGCGCAGTCGGGCAGGCAGAGCTTCTCCCACAGCAGGCCGCTGCCCGTCGCCGTGGTGGTCGTCCAGCTCATCCAGATCATGTCCTGCACACCGATGCCGGCGTCGGCGCAGGCGATCGTGATGGACAAGGGTTCCCTGCTCAGCGCGTCCGGCCGGGCGGCGCAGTCGGCGACCACGAAGACGCCCGCCCGCGCCGCGGCCGCCGGCCCGCCCGTAGCTGATCCCGCAGGCGCCGCCGTTGCCGCCGGGGAGGTCTGCGAAGCCGCCGCCGCGGGGCCCGTCGTGGCCGACCCAGGCCCGGCCTGATTTCCCCGGCATCCCGCCGCGGCCAGCCCGAGCACCGTGCACAGGGCAAGCTTGCCCAAAGTACGACTCACGTTAATTGAGACGCGGTAACCGCGGCCCGGTTGTCTTCCCCAGGCAAAACCGCGGTCCCCGCCAGCTTCCGGAACCCGTCCTATGCTCGTGATCGATGTTCCCGCCCGCCTCGCCTCGCCCGCATCCCGACCGGGACGTACCCGGCATGTCGGAACCTGAACGCCACGGCGCCGGACCCGTTGGCCCCGCCGCGGGCAGCGAGAGCGTGCTCCGGGTCACGGGCGTGGACGGGTGCGCCGCCGGCTGGGTGGCGGTCAGCCTGGGCCCGTCCGTTAGCGGCGCGGCCGACCCCTGCTGCCCGGTCCATCCGAATGACGCCGAGCCCCGCGTACGTTCCGTGCACGCGGCAGGCCCGCTGGTGGTCAGCATCGCGGTGGCGGCGACGCTTGACCTGCTGCCGCTCACCGCCGTCACCGGGATCGACATGCCGCTCGGCCTGCTCAGCGCGGGGTGGCGGGAGGCTGACCGGCTGGCCCGCCGCGCGCTCGGACGGCGGGGCGTGACCGTGTTCGCGATCCCGCCCCGCCCGGTGTGGGAGTGCCAGTCCTACGCGGAGGCGAACCGCCTGTGCCGTGAGCTGGCTGGCCAGGGGCTTTCCGCGCAGGCGTGGGGCCTGCGCGGCAAGATCGCCGAGGCCGACCACTTCCGCCGCAACGGCGCGGCGGCACCAGGCGGAGTCCGGCTGTACGAGGTACACCCGGAGCTCTCCTTCACCGCCCTGGCTGGCGCGCCGCTCACCGACAGTAAGCACACCTCGGCCGGGCTGGCCGTCCGCCGGGAACTGCTCGCCCGCGCGGGCATCACCTTGCCCCGCAGGGTCGCGGGCGCCGCCGAGGACGACGTGCTCGACGCCGCGGCCGTCGCCTGGTCCGCTCGCCGCATCGCGGCAGGAACCGCCGTGACCCTCACCCGCGACACCCAGCCCGCCGACGACGGGACAGAGATCGCCATCCGCTACTGAGCAGGAGCGAGCACACCGCCATGCTCGCGGACCACCCCCCAGACAGTGCCGCCAGACAGTGCCGCCAGGCACGCTGAGTGACGCTGGCGTCGGCGTTTGGGCATGTTCGGGTGAACCGGGGGTAGCGCATGGGCATGAGCGAGACACCACAGGAAGCGCCAGACGGCGTGGCCGACGCCGTGCGCGGCCTGTCCGATAACACCCAGGCCCTGGTCCGGCACGAGATCGCGGCGGCGCAGCGGGAAATGCTGGAAAAGGCGAAGCGGTTCCTGCCCGCGATCGGCCTGCTCGGGGCCGCGGGCTTCTTCGGCGTGCTGTCCGCCTCCGCCGGCTACCGGCTCAGCATCCGGCTGCTTGAGAAGTCCCTGCCGCCCGCCACGGCCGCATTCGTGGCGGCGGCCGGGTACGGCGCGGCGGCGGGCGCCGCCGGGGCCGCCGGCATCCAGCGGCTGCGCGCGAGCCAGGCGCCGGTTCCGGCGATGACCCTTCGCCAGACCGTCGCGACGGTCACGAACACGGCGAAGTCGGTAGCGGGGACCGCCACCAAGACGGCCAAGGACACCGCGAAGGCCGTGACGGCCACGACCGCCAGGGCGACGGCGGGCAGGGCGAAGCCGGCGGCGGGCACGACGGCCACGGAGGCTACGGACTCGGCCAAGAAGACGGCGGGCGCGACCGCTAAGAAGACCGCGGATACCGCCAAGAAGGCCGCGGGTACCGCGAAGGCTACCGCGGGGACGACCGCCAGGAAAGCCGCGGACACGGCTAAGAAGGCCGGCCGCACGGCGCGAGCCGCCACCGCCAAGGCCAGCGGACAGGCCGCCACCGCCGACCAGCCAGAGGCGTCACCCAGCTAGGCCTGGTGACCAGGCGAACAGGAAGAACGGATGGTGCCGCGCGCAGCCACCACCCGTTCTTCCTCACCTTGCGTCTGGCCGATGCGGCGCTCGCCTACAGCGACGCGAACGCGTCGTCCAGGATGCCCAGCCCCTCCTCGAGCAGGTCCTCCCCGATGACGAGCGGCGGCAGGAAGCGCAGCACGTTGCCGAACGTTCCGCAGGTGAGCACGACTAGCCCGGCCTGGTGACAGAACGCGGCGACCGCGGCGGTGGACGCCGGGTCAGGCTCTAGCGTGCCCGGCCTGGTCAGCTCGATGGCGATCATCGCGCCGCGGCCGCGGACGTCGGCGATCACGGGGTGCGTCTCGGCGAGCTTGCGCAGCCGGGGGAGCATGATCTCGCCGATCCGGCGCGCCTTGCCCGCGAGGTCCTGCTCCTCCATGGTGGAAATCGCGCCGAGCGCGGCGGCGCAGGCGACCGGGTTGCCGCCGTAGGTGCCGCCGAGGCCGCCGGGGTGCACCGCGTCCATGATCTCGGCGCGCCCCGTCACGGCGGCGAGCGGCAGGCCGCCGGCGATGCCCTTGGCCGTGGTCACCAGGTCGGGCACCACGCCCTCGTGCTCGCAGGCGAACCAGTCGCCCGTACGGCAGAAGCCCGACTGGATCTCATCCGCGATGAACACGATGCCGTGTTCCTTGCAGAACTCGGCCAGGCCGGTGAGGAACCCGTCCGGCGGCACGATGAAGCCGCCCTCGCCCTGGTCCGGCTCGATGATCACCGCGGCCACGTTCTGCTCGCCGACCTGGGCGTGGATCAGCGACTTGACCACGTCGAGGGCCTGGTCGCGGCACGCCTCCGGGCCGCCGGGCCAGCGCAGCGGGTAGGCCATGGGAACGCGGTAGATCTCCGACGCGAACGGGCCGAAGCCCTGCTTGTACGGCATGTTCTTCGCGGTCAGCGCCATCGTCAGGTTGGTACGGCCGTGATAGGCGTGGTCAAAGGCGACCACGGCGGAACGGCCGGTGTAGTGCCGGGCGATCTTGATCGCGTTCTCCACGGCCTCGGCACCCGAGTTGAACAGCGCGGAGCGCTTCTCGTGGGTCCCCGGGGTGCGGCGGGCCAGCTCCTCGCAGACCTCCACGTACCCGGTGTACGGGGTGACCATGAAGCAGGTGTGGGTGAACTGGGCGACCTGGGCCTGGACACGCTCGACCACGGCGCTCGCCGCGTTACCCACCGAGGTGACCGCGATGCCGGAGCCGAAGTCGATCAGGGAGTTACCGTCCGCGTCGAGCAGCACCCCGCCGCCGGCGGCGGTGACGAAGACGGGCAGCGTGGTCGAGACGCCACGGGCCACCGCGCCGTTGCGGCGCTCCATCAGCGCGCGCGAGGCGGGACCGGGGATCTCGGTGACAAGGGTACGGCGTTGCGGCAGCTCAGGGCCGCCGCCGGGAAGTGCGGTCATGTTCGGACGATAACATCCGGGCATGCCTGATCAGAATGGCGGATCATCAAGCGCGACACCCGGGCTGTTCGGCGCGGTGTTCGGGCGCGGCTCCGGCCCAGGAGGCGGGCCGCTCGCCGACGACGGCGCGTGGCTGCGGTCGATGCTCGCCGCGGAGGCGGCGCTCGCCAGGGCGCTCGAGCGCGCGGGGCTCGTCCCCCGCGGCGCGGGCGCGGCGGTGACCAAGGCCGCGGACACCGCGGACTTCGGCCCGGGAGAGCTCGCGGAGCTCAGCCGGGCCACCGCGGTCACCGGCACCCCCGTGCCCGGCCTTGCCCGGGTACTTGCCCGGCGCGTCACGGATCCCGCCGCGCGCGCGGCCGTGCATACCGGCGCGACCGGCCAGGACATCATGGACACGGCGGCGATGCTGCTCGCCCGCGATGCGCTCGGCGCGGCCATCACCGACCTGACCACCGCCGCCGACGCCGCCGCCCGCCTGGCGAGCGGCCACCGCCGCACGCTGATGATCGGCCGGACGCTGCTGCAGCAGGCGGTGCCCGTCACCTTCGGCCTGGTGGCGGCGGGCTGGCTGTCCGGACTCGACAGCGCGGTCGAGTGGCTCGCGTTCGTGCGCGACACGCGGCTCGCCGTGCAGTTCGGCGGCGCGGCGGGCACGCTGGCGTCGCTCGGCGCCGACGGTGCCCGGGTGCGGGGACTGCTCGCCGAGGAACTCGGCCTCACCGACCCCCCGCTGCCCTGGCATGCCGAACGGTTGCGGGTAATCGACGTCGCCGCCGTGTCCGCCCGGGCGTGCGCGGCGCTGTCCAAGATCGCCCGCGACGTGACGCTGCTCGCGCAGACTGAGGTGGGCGAGGTCAAGGGCAACCCGGTCGCCGCCGTCGCCGTCCTCGGCTGCGCCCGCCAGGCGCCCGGCTTGCTCGCCACCCTCGTCGCCTGCGCGGAGCAGGAGCACCAGCGCGCGGCCGGCGCCTGGCACGCCGAGTGGCAGCCGTACGGCCACCTGCTCGAGCTCGCCGCCTCCGCCGCCGCGTGGTCCCGGGAGCTGCTCACTGGCCTGGACGTGGACACCGCCCGGATGGCCGCGAACCTGGCTGAGGCCGGCGGTCCGCCGCTCGCCGAGCGGGTCACCGCGCTGCTGCGCGGCCCGCTCGGCGCCCCACAGGCGCACGAGCTGGTGGCGACCGCCGCGGCGAAGTCCGCGTCGTCTGGCGTGCCGTTCCGTGACGTGCTGCTCGCCACCCCCGAGATCGAGAACACGCTGTCCAGGGCGGGCATCAGCCCCGCCCGCGTGGAGGCGGCGCTTGACCCGTCGGGGTACCTCGGCTCATCCGAGGCGTTCATCACCGCCGCCCTGGACGCGCACGCCCGGCAGGGAGCCTAGCGCCTGCGCGTTGACCTGTCGGTCAACGGGGTAGGAGGCGTGTGTGACGACATCAGGGGAGCCGTCGCCGCCGCGCGTCCCGGCCGCACGTCTCGGGCCGGCGCCGGCCCAAGCCGATGCCGAGGTAACGGCGGAGCACGGCCAGCGGCTGCTGGTGATCTACGGCGCTCTCATGCTGGCGATGCTGCTCGCCGCGCTCGACCAGACGATCGTGTCGACCGCGCTGCCGACGATCGTCAACGACCTCGGCGGCCTGTCCCACCTGTCCTGGGTGGTCACCGGGTACATGCTGGCGTCCACCGCCACCACGCAGGTGTGGGGCAAGCTCGGCGACCAGTACGGCCGCAAGCACCTGTTCCTCTCCGCGATCGTGATCTTCCTGGTCGGCTCCGCGCTGTGCGGCCAGTCGCGCAACATGGGGGAGCTCATCGCCTGCCGCGCGCTGCAGGGCGTCGGCGGCGGCGGCCTGATGGTGCTGACCCAGGCCATCATCGGTGACATCGTGCCCGCGCGGGAGCGCGGCAAGTACCAGGGCGCGTTCGGTGCGGTCTTCGGCGTCTCGTCGGTCGCGGGTCCGCTGCTCGGCGGGTTCTTCGTCGACAACCTGAGCTGGCGCTGGGTCTTCTACATCAACATCCCGATCGGCGCGCTCGCCCTCGCGGTGATCGCCGTCGTGCTGCCCGCCGCGAGCACCAGGCAGCAGCACAAGATCGACTACCTCGGCGCCGCGACCCTCGCCGGGTTCGCCACCTGCGTCGTGCTGGCCACCTCCTGGGGCGGCACCACCTACGCCTGGTCCTCGCCGGTGATCATCGGCCTGTTCGTCGCCGCGGCGCTCTTCCTCATCGCGTGGTACTTCTCCGCTCGCTACGCCGCCGAGCCGGTGCTCCCGCTGCGGCTGTTCCGCAACTCCGTCTTCACCGTTTCCTCGGCGATCGGCCTGGCGGCCGGCTTCGCCATGTTCGGCGCGCTGTCCTACCTGCCGCTGTTCCTCCAGGTGGCGCACGGCGTCTCGCCGACGATCTCCGGCGTCTACCTGCTGCCGATGGTGCTCGGCATGCTGCTCACCTCGATCGGCAGCGGCCAGATCATCGCGCGGACCGGCCGGTACAAGGTCTTCCCCGTCGTCGGCACCGCGATCCTCACGGTCGCGCTCTACCTGATGTCCACGCTGGACGAGACCACCGCGACCTGGGTGATGAACCTGTACTTCTTCCTCCTCGGCTTCAGCCTCGGCCTGATCATCCAGGTGCTGGTGATCGCGGTGCAGAACACCGTCAAGTACGCGGACCTCGGCGCCGCCACCTCGGGCGTGACGTTCTTCCGCACCATCGGCGGCTCGTTCGGCGTGTCGGTGTTCGGCGCCATCTTCGCCAACCAGCTGGCCAGGCAGCTGTCGGCCGCGCTGGCCGGCAAGACGCTGCCCAAGGGATTCAGCGTCGCCTCCGTCCAGTCCAACTCAAGCATGCTCAAGGCGCTGCCAGCGGAACTGCGCGAGGCGATCCTGCACGCCTACAGCCTCGCCCTGCAGCCGGTATTCCTCACCGCGGTGCCGGTCGCAGGCGTCGCGTTCATCCTCGCCTGGTTCCTGCGCGAGGTCCCGCTGCGCACGGCGGCGGGCGCGCCCGCCCCGGCGGCGGAGACGCTGCGCAGCTCGGCGAGCGCCGCCGACCTCGGTGAGGGCCTCGGCGGCGCGCCGACAAGCCGGACGTCGGCGCAGGAGGTGGAGCGGGTGCTGTCCCGGCTGTCCGCCGTCGACCTGCGCCGCTTCGGTTACGCGCGGCTGGCGAGGGCGGCGGGCCTCGACCTGCCCGGCGGCGCGTGCTGGATCCTCACCATGCTCGCCAAGCAGGGTGCGACCCCAGGCCCGCAGCTGGCCAAGCAGGCGGGCGTGACCATGGAGGAAGGCCGTCCCAACGCCCAGTTGCTTGTCGACCACGGCCTCATCACCAGGACCGACGGCGTCCTCGCGCTGACGCCGGCTGGCACGGAGACCGCCGAGCGGCTGTTCGGCGCGCAGCACGACTGGCTGCAGACCCAGCTGGCCGGCTGGTCTCCCGAGCAGCACGCGGAACTTGAGCACGTGCTCGACAAGCTGTCCCGCGCGCTGCTCGGCGACGAGTTCGACCGCAAGCTGGCCGACCGTTAGCCGGGCTTAGCCTTCGGGCAGTAGTCGCGGCACTACCTGGGGCATGTCCTGGCGGGTGCCGTACTCGTAGGCACCGCGGACCGTCCCGTCATGCCGGGGCCGGCCATCGGGTGCCCGTACATCGCGGTGGGGATGCACAGGGCGCTTGAGTCGGTGATCGGCTTGCCCAGCAGGCCGACAGGCTGTCGCTAGACCCGCCTCGGCACCGCGCCCGTCAGGGTGAACACCGCGCGCATGGCCTTGTGGCCGGGATCTGCGGTGGGGCCGAACATGCACGGGCAGCCGCCCGCGATCACCGTCATGCTGTGCTTGCGGCCGTAGTCCGCGGCCGGCTCAGACACGCTTCCGCCGCCCGGCCCCCGGTGCATCCACACCTGCCGGATGCCGAGCTCGGCGCACTCGCGCACGGTGGACTCGGCAGTCTCCGGCCGGGTGCCGATGACCACCCAGTCCACGCCGCCCGGTATCGACCGCAGGTCGTGGTAGCAGGGGTCGCCTTCGACCTCGTCTGCGTTCGGGTTCACCGCGAACACCTGGTAGCCGCGGTCCCGCAGCCGCAGGTACACCGCATTGCTGCCATGCGCCCCCCGGTTCCGCGATACACCCGTCACCGCGACGCGCTTGCCGGCCAGGAACTCGGCAGCCGCCTCCTTGATCTTCTGCATGGTGACCTCCCTCGACAGTCCCATGCTGATCACGACGAGCGAGCTGGCCTAGAGGCGGAAGTCCCTGCCCAGATCGGCTGTCGCCGGCCGCTGGCAGGCAAGGGAGCCGGGCGGTCCGCAGGCAGTGTGGACAGCCGGGTGGCGGGCAGGCCGGTCACCTGTTCCCAGAAGGTCGCGAGCCGCTCGACGTCGTGGGTGATCACGCGGACTGAGACGAAGTCCATGACAGTTCCGGCCGCTCGCTATCACCTACCGCGACAAGAGCGACCGGTCCACCGAACGGGTGCTAGAGCCGTACGGCGTCGTCGCCCTCCGGTGGTAGCGGCGCTGCGCGACTGGGGCTCAACGTGGACCGAGGGCCCGGACCAGACCAAGATCGTCCACAGCTCCTGCGGCCATCCGGTCTCCGTCCGCCTGTACTGCCCCGACTGCGACCGGCAGGTCACCGGCGCCGAGGTCGGCCCGATCGACTGGACATGTCAGGCGCCCCGCTGCCCGCCGGGAGACTGCGGGCGTGCCCGCGAGGCGGAGCGCCGGCCCGGGGAGCCGCTGGCCTGTACACGGCTGTGTCCGTGGATGATGCTAGAGCCATGGAGTTCGAGCACGTCCTTGTCGACCGTTCGGGTGATTTCGCCACTGTCACGATGAACCGGCCGCAGCGCCGCAACGCCCTGTCCCTGCAGCACATGCGTGAGCTGATCGCGGCATTCAGCGACCTGGCCGGCAGCGGGGTCCTGGGCATCGTACTGGCCGGCAACGGCCCGGTGTTCAGCGCAGGGCATGACTTCGCCGAGGTCGCCGGCGCTGACCTGGGCGCGGTCCGCTCGCTGCTGGGGACCTGCACCGAGCTGATGACGCTGATGCAGCAGGTGCCGCAGCCAGTGGTGGCGCGGGTGCATGGCCTTGCCACCGCAGCCGGCTGCCAACTGGTCGCGAGCGCCGACCTGGCGGTGGCAAGCGAAGACGCGGGCTTCGCGGCGCCGGGCGGCAAGGGCGGCTGGTTCTGCCACACCCCCATGGTCGCGGTCGCGAGGAATGTGGGCCGTAAGCGCGCCATGGAGCTGGCCCTGTCCGGGGACATCATCGACGCGCGTACAGCTCTGGGCTGGGGCCTGGTCAACCGGGTCGTGCCGGCCGCTCAGCTCGACGACGCGGTCCGCGACCTCCTCGAGCGCACCACCCGCGGTTCGGCCCAGAGCAAGGGGATTGGCAAGCAGGCGCTCTATGCCCAGATCGACCTCGACCAGCCAAAGGCGTACGCGTACGCCATCGAGGTCATGGCCGCGACCAGCCAGCTGCCCGACGCCCAGGAAGGAATCCGCGCGTTCCTGGAAAAGCGCAAGCCGCACTGGCGCCACGGCCGCCAGACGCACTGAGACAACCGAGGCCAGCCGCCCGTCAAGATCCCCGGACACCGCATGCAACGGCGTTACCAGCCATATACGCCGCGCACAGAACCGCCAGTTACGCATCCTTCAAGGAACTGCCTCACCCGACCCGTTCGAGGTAATCCTGGTAGAGGGTGACGAACCCGTCTGCGTCGTAGGCGATGCCGGCCTGGTAACCGTTGGAGTGGTAGCGCACCGCCCGGTTGCCGAGCGGCTCGTACCGCTGCCAGGCCGGCCTCCGATTGGCTTACAGCTGGCCGGGGATCGGTTGGATGGTGGGACCACGCCCGGCTACCGAGACCGTGCGCTCATACGATGCGCGCAGGGCCCTGGCGTCGGCGGGATCGGTGCGCCATGCGGTCCCGGCCGGGAGCACCGTGTAGTCCGGATGGCGGACCCAGACCGGCACGTAGTGAATGACGGTGACGCGGGCTCCGCGGCTGTCGGCTCGGATCGTGAGCAGGACGATCATCCCGTCCTGCGAGGCGGCCGGGCAGCAGGCGCTGGTCTGGTTGGAGATCAGGTTGCCCTCGCCGAAGACGACGGGCTTGCCGTTGATGATGCGGATGGGCTGGACAACGTGCGCGTGCTGGCCGACGATCGCGGTGATGTCGGGTGAGCGGGTGAGCGTCCTGGCGAGTGCGAGCTGAGAGCTGCTCGGCTTCGCGGCGTACTCATTGCCCCAGTGCAGGTTGACGATGACAGCCTGCGCGCCGTCCATCCGTGCGCGGCGCGCGTCGGCGAGGATCCGCGCCGCGCTGATCAGGTTGACCGACCACGGATGAGGCAAGGGGATGCCGTTGGTGAGCCCGGTGTAGGCGAGGAAGGCGATGCGGATGCCCTTGACCGTCATGATCAGCGGCTTCCGTTGGGCGGCCGCTGAGGAGAATGAGCCGGTGTGCAAGACCCCGGCGCGGTTCAGCGCGCGGATCGTGTCGTCGACTCCCCGCTGGCCCTGATCGAGGGTGTGGTTGGAGGCGGTCGAGCAGGCATCCCACCCGGTCTGCCGGATCCCGGTGGCGAGCCCGGGCGGTGTGTTGAAGACCGGGTAGCCGCTGGGGGCAGCCGGTGTCATCGGCGTCTCGACATGGCACAGCGCGAGGTCCGCTCCCCGGATGTACGGCCTGATCGCTGCGAACAAGGGGGCGAAGTCGTAACGGCGGTCGCCGCCCAGGGCCAGCGCCCGCTTGAATACCGGGGAGTGGATCAGCAAGTCTCCGCTCGCCTCCACCACCAGCTGGGCACTGCGGGCCTGGCCGCCTGGCGCCGCCGCGACCGGCGTACTGGCCGGCGTACTGGCCGACGCCGGAGCGGCCGCCGTCGCACTGGCGGCTGGTGAGCGGCTGGTGCCCGGCCCCGGTGCCCCGGTGTTAGCGCCACAGCCAGCGGTAAGCAGGGCCAGGCACGCCGCAGCGGCCAGCCCGGCCGCAGAGCGTGAGATCATCATCGCGGTCTCCCAGAGGCCGGGCGCCGCCCCATCACAACGCCTAGGTACTCAGGTTCGCGCGACATGACGGCCGGGAACAGGGACGCAAGTCCCGCCAGCCTGCCAGCAGGTCTCACCGCGTTGCCTGACCTCGGTGCCGGGCTGACGGCGTAAAGGGGGCCTGCGGCTGACGGTTCTGGTCTACCGTCGTCATATGCCTGGCAGGAAGCGCCCGACTCCCGAGGACGCGGCAACTGCCCGTCGTGCCCTGCTCGACGGGCTCGCGCGCGATGCCGACATCTTCGAGGTGCTGAGCGGCCTTGCGCCCCTGCATCCGCCCAACGACACGTTCCCCGGCGAGGTGTTCCTCCACCTGGCCGCGGACGCGCTGGAATGGTGCGGGGCCAGCCGGGCCGAACCGCTGGCCCTGGAGGGACTGCGCGAGCGGTTCCCGCCCGAGTGCGCCTTCCGCGGACGGCAGAACGCCAAGCTCCAGTACGCGGTGCTGGCCGCGGCGGCCGTCCACGGCGGGACCGAGCCGGACCTGCTCGAGGAAGTCGCCTACTGGCAGACCGACGGCTTCTGGCAGTACGCCTTGTACGCCGCGGTCGCCTACATCCGCGCTGTCGCGAGCCGGGCGGGCGTCTCGGTCCGCCAAGCATGCCAGGATCTCAACGAGCGCCCCGGCCACTGCTAGGGCGCTCAGAAGCAGCAGGGCAGCGCCAGCATAACCACCGCACGGCAGCTCAGATGTACGGCCGCCCCGCCCCGCTCGTCGGCGGAAAAAGGACGCCTTCTATCCCCGCCGGTCCTGACGACAGCGCAGATCTGCCTGTTCTGTTTACCCGAATTAATGAGGACACCGGCTGCAACGGCCGAGCAGGCGGCTACTCGCACGTCTGCTGCGATGAGGGTTGATGACAGAAGGTGCTGGCATCGCGGAGGCTCTGACGGCGCCGGGCGTCGGCTTGCGCGGCCGGGGTTGTCGGGGACGTAGGTCCCGGCGGCCAGGGTCTTTGGAAGGTGTCCCCGGGAACCGGGCGGCGAGTGTCATGGAACATGGCACATTGGATGACCCTGCCGCGGGTGAGCCGGATGCGCGCCGGCGCCGATCCGGCCGCCGCGCGCCTGCAGGCGCTGCTGCCCCCGGTGAGCCGTGCCCCCCGCGTGCCTCCGGCATCTTTGCGTAAGCTGCGGCCGCTAGCGCGGATCGTGGCGCTGGCGAGCGGCCGCCTCACCGGCACGGAGCCGCTGACGATCTTCACCACTTTGGGCCGGCACCCGCGACTGTTCCGCTCCTGGCTGTTCTACTCCGCCCGCCTGATGCCGTTCGGCACGCTGCCGCGGCGCGACGCCGAGCTTTTGATCTTGCGGGTGGCCTGGCAGTGCGGAGCGGCCTACGAGTGGTGGCACCACGTGCCGCTCGCCCTGCGCGCCGGGCTGCGCCCGGAGGAGATCGCGGCTGCGGCAGGCGTGCCGCCGGCCGCCGGCCTCCCCGGACGCCGGCGGGTCCTCATCGCCATCACCGACGACGTGCTCGCCCGGCAGGCCCTGTCCGACGGCACGTGGCAGGCCGCGCGCCAGACGCTGACCGAACGCGAGATGATCGAGGCATGCCTGCTCATCGGGCACTACCAGGGCCTCGCGTCAGCGATCGGCGGCCTCGGGATCCAGCTTGAGGCCGGATCACTGAACCAGGCGCCCATTTCGGGCGGTCCGGCCGCACCGCGAAGTTGCTGACCCGTGCGGCCGCAAGTGAGACGAAGGCCTGCCGTCGGCCACGACCTGTCACGCACATGATGCCGGGCATCCGGGTCGTGCTCATGCCTGGTCGTCGTGACCGCCCCGCTTCCAGCGACGGTCACGCCCGGGCCCGCTCGCTCCTGGGCGAGGCTGATGCCGCTGGCCAGCGCTTACGCGGTTCGAGGCACGATTCCGGGCTGCCGCTGTCCGCTGTACGTCCGTCCGCCCGACCTCTGGGCTGCTGACCTGCCATTTCAGGCTGCCGACTGGCTGTTGTCGTCTCCTTCTTCGTCGCTCGGGTCAGGCTGGGCGTCGTCGGCACTGAGGGCTGGTGGGCGGGGCTAGCGTGTGACGCAAGGTGCGTTCAGCAGGGCATTGCTGCTGTTCTTGACCTTCTGGCGGGACGACCGACAGCCGACCGACAGCGATCCCTCGCACGATGGGCTGGACATGGCAGGCCGTAGAGCGCAAGGGGATCATCGATGACCAGTGATTGTGCATGCAAGACTCCGTCCCGGTAGCACCGGGGCCGCGGGCGGGCCGGCGCGAGTGGGCAGGGCTGGCGGTGCTGGCGCTGCCCGCGTTCGTCATCGCCCTGGATTTCAGCGTGCTGAACCTGGCTGCTCCGGTCATCAGCCGTGAGCTGATGCCCACTGGTACCGAGTTGCTGTGGATTGTGGACATCTACGGGTTCATCCTGGCCGGCTTCCTGGTCACTATGGGAACCCTGGGGGACCGCATAGGGCGCCGCCGACTGCTGATGCTCGGCGCCGCCGGCTTCGGTCTCGCGTCGGCGGCGGCTGCGTACTCAGTGAGCGCGGGCATGCTGATCGGGGCCCGCGCGGTGCTCGGGCTCGCAGGGGCGACGCTGATGCCATCGACGCTGTCTCTGATCAGCAACATGTTCCAGGATGGCAAGCAGCGAACGCTGGCTATCGCCGTATGGTCGACTAGCCTGCCGCTCGGCGGCGCGCTCGGGCCATTGATCGGCGGGGCGATGCTGCAGGTGTTCTGGTGGGGTGCGGTGTTCCTGCTCGCGGTGCCGGTCATGGTCACCTTGCTGGTGACCGGGCCGATCCTGCTGCCGGAGTACCGCAACGCGGCGGCCGGGCGACCGGACTTCCTCAGCGTGGGCCTGTCCCTCGCCGTTATCCTGCCGGTCGTCTACGGCCTGACGGAGATCGCCGAAGTCGGCTTCCGCCCGGTCCCAGTCGCCGCGGTCGCGGCGGGCCTCATGGTCGGCTGGGGGTTCGCACGTCGGCAGCGGACGCTGGCTGACCCACTGCTCGACCTGCGGTTGTTCGGCCAGCCCGGATTCAGTGCCGCGCTGGGCATCAACACGCTGGCCTACTTCGTGATCCTCGGCATGCTGCTGCTGATCTCGCAGTACCTGCAGCTGGTGCTTGGCCAGTCACCGCTGCGAGCGGGCCTGTGGATGCTCCCGACGATGGGCGGGCTGATCGGCGGGTCACTGGTGACCCCGCTGTTCGCACGCCGGCTGCACCCGGCCATCGCGATGGCCGCCGGCCTGGCCGTCGCCGCCGCCGGGTTCGGCCTGCTCACCCAGACCTCCCCACTGGGGCTGGCTGCCGTGGTGACTGGGTCGGCGGTGTTCGGGCTGGGGATCGCCCCGGTAACCAACCTGGTGACCGGAATGGTGCTCGGGTCAGCCCCGCCGCAATCGGCCGGGACGGCTTCCGGGCTGTCGGAGACCAGCACCGAGCTCGGTGGCGCCCTCGGCATCGCCGTCTTGGGCAGCATCGGCACCGCCGTCTATCACTACCGCGTGACGGGCCGCATCCCGCCGGGCATTCCCGGTCCTGCTGCCCGAGCCATCGGCGCGACCCTGGGCGACGCCACCACCGCAGCAGGGCAGCTGCACGGGCAGGCCGCGGGCGACGTCCTCCAGGCCGCCCGCGCCGCGTTCACCAGCGGTGTGGACGTCGTAGCCGGCATCGGTGCGGTCATCGTGGCGGTGCTCGCCCTGGTCGCCGTGGCACGACTGCGGCGGGTGCCCCAGTCCGACGAGGCAGGCCAGGCCATCGAGGCGTCCGACGAGGCCGTGGCCGAGACAGCCGCCACCTCCAACGACGATGTGCAAGGAATCCCGTTGCTCGAAATGGACTTCACTGACTTCGCCCGCCCGGTCAGCAAGGCCATCGCCGCCCACTTCACCATCGCCACCGTGACCGCGCGCCACATGACCAGCCGCGGCGGAGTGATACTCGCCATGGGCGGCGGGCGCGAGGCCATCCCCAACCTCGGCGGCTCCCACGTGGCCTGGTCCGCGCTAGCCGGGCTGTGCAGGCAGCTGGCGTCCGAGCTCGGGTCCCGCGGGATCCGGGTTGCCTGGCTGCTGTCCCCCGGGTCGCCCGGCCCGGGCGACCCGGACCCCGGCGACCCGCCTGACGTGACGATGCTCCTCGGTCGCCGGCCTAGCTACGCCGATGTTGCCAACGCCGCGGTGTTCGCCGCCTCAGACTGGGCGGCCACCATGACCGCGACGGAGATCAACCTCACCGGCGGCGCCGTCATCGACTGAGGCGCGCCTACGGCTCACCCTACGGGATCGCTGCCTGCTCGGGGGTAAGCCGGCGGCCGTGCTGGAACTCGGCGGCGAACGCGGCCTCACCTAGCACTTGCCGTGTCATGGCGGTAATACGGTCGAGGTCGGGGCTGTTGCGGGGCGGCAGGCGGGCGCGGGCCGAGCGCCAGGCCGTTTCAGCCGCTCCGAGTGTCTGGGCGGCCCGCTCAGGCTGGCCGCCGAGTGCCTGCGCGCCGGCCAGGCCGGTGAGTGCCTGCGCCACGGCCTGCGGGTCGCCGAGTTTCGTGGCGCAGGTGAGGGACTGCAGGTGACATGAGCGCGCGGCGGCCGGCTCGCCGCGTTGCTCGGCGATAAAGCCGAGCTCGCTCAGTGAGATCACGCGGGCCACGCCTGGCTCGGAGCCGGTCCGCTGAGTCACCCGCAGCACGCTGTGCAGGTGAGCCTCGGCGAGGTCGAGATTGCCCTCCCTGCGCGCGGTCTGGCCGAGGCCCAGCTCCGCGAAGACCTGTCCGGGCCGGTAGCTTTGCTCGGCCGCCAGCCGCATGCCTCGTTCGAGGAACTCGCGGGCCTGGACCAGGTCACCGGAACTAAGCGCGCGCAAGCCCAGCCACGATAGGGCATCGGCCGCCTGCGGCCACAGGCCAAGCTCCTGCGCCACCCGCAGGCCGTCTCGGTGCAGTTGCTCTGCTCGCCCGCGGTCTGAGGATGCCACCGCGGCACCAAGCCACTCGATGGCCTGCAGCTGCCCCCAGCGGTCACCGAGCTCGCGGAACATCGCCAGGCTCCGCTGGGCGAAGCCCCGCGCGGCGGCACGGTCGCCGCGGATCATCGCTACCTTGGCGCGGGTGCTCAGCGCCGCCGCGATTCCCCACTGGTCGCCCTGCGCCCTGAAGTCGGCGAGAACGCTGCTGAGCAGCGCCTCAGCCACGGACGGGTCACCGAAATCAGACGCGACGAAGGCGTGGAACCAGTCGAGCATGGCCCGCGTGCCGGGGTCGTCGATGCCGCTGAGCGACGGCGGGGCGGCATGCCCGTGGCGCTCCCCGGCGAGGGCGGTGAAGCCGCTGCGCCAGGCCGAGGCCGTGGCCCGGCCGGCAGCTGATCCGCCGCCTAGGGCAAGCACCTCATCCAGGTTGCGCCGTGCCTCCGCCAGCCGGCCGCTGAGGAGCCAGTACCAGGCCAGGGCATTGGCTATCCGGAGAGCGGCGTCAACGTCGCCGTCATGGGTCGCGGAATCGAGCGCAGCGCGCATGTTGGCGGTCTCGGTGTCCAGGCGCTGGAGCCAGGACCGCTGGTCATAGCCGCGAAGGCGGGACGCCGCACGCTCGGCGAGGTCACTGTAGAACCGACGGTGCTGCCGCTGCACCTGGGCGTACTCTCCCGCCTGCCGCAGGCGCTCCATGCTGTACGCTGCCACGCTCTCCAGCAGCCGGTACCGCGGGCCATGCGCCTGGTCCGGGCTGTCTCGCCGACCCGGGCCGTCTGCGATCACGACGAGGGAGCGGTCGACCAGCCCGGACAGCAGGCTGAGCACATCCAGACCGTCTTCAGCACAGATCGCCTCGGCGGCCTGCAGGTCGCAGCCGTCTGCCGCCACTGCCAGCCGCCGCAGCACCATCCGTTCCGGCTCGGTGAGCAGCTCCCAGCTCCAGTCAATGACGGCCCACAGGGTCTGCTGCCGCGGCGGGGCGTCCCGGTGCCCGCAGGCCAGCAGCTGGAACCGGTCGTCGAGCCGGGCGAGGAGCCCGTGGACGCCTAGCGTCCTGACGCGGGTCGCCGCCAGCTCCAGCGCCAGCGGGATCCCGTCGAGCCGCCGGCATAGTCCCGCGACAGCCTGCGCGTTGCCCTCATCAAGGCGGAAGCCCGGCGCGGACGCCTCCGCGCGCATCACGAACAACTGCACGGCGCTGAACCGCGCCAGAGCAGCGGGCTCGTGATCGGCGGCCGGGCCCGGCGTGTCCAGCGGGGAGACCGCCCAGACGACTTCACCAGCGATCACCAGGGGCTCCCGGCTGGTCACCACGATGCGCAACTCGGGCGCGGACTGGAGCAGCTGGGCGGCCAGCTTGGCCACCTGGTCGACCACGTGCTCGCAGTTATCGAGGATCAGCAGCATCCGGCGGGCGCGCAGCGCGTCGGCCAGCAGGTCGGAGGGGGGCATGGCGCTGTCGTCCCTCATGCCCAGAGCGGTCATGACCGCGTCCGCGGGGGTAGCAGCCCCGGCGGGCGCGGGGCCGGCCAGCTCGACCAGCCAGACACCCTCCGGGAAGGCGCCTGCCGACTGGGCAGCCACCTCAACGGCCAGCCGCGTCTTGCCCACGCCGCCGGGCCCGGTGAGGGTCACCAGCCGGCGCTTGCCCAGCAGGGCACGCAGCTCGGCTACTGCCGCGGCCCGGCCGACCAGGTCAGTAAGCATGACCGGGATGTTGGTCCGCGGGCGGGCCGCCAGGGTGGGCGGGGCCGACGCGCCCTGCAGGGCCGGGGCCTGCTCAAGCATGGCCTGGTACAGCGCGGTCAGGGCCGGCCCTGGATCCAGGCCAAGATCGTCGGCCAGCAGGCCGCGCAGCTCTACGTAGCTCCGCACGGCCTCGGCCTGCCGACCCGACCGGTAAAGGGCCAGCATGTGCGCGGCGCGTAGCCGCTCCCGCAGCGGATGACGGGCCACCAGCTCACTGAGCTCGCCGGCCAGCAGGCTGTGCTCGCCCAGCGCCAGCCGGGCCTCGGCGTGGTCTTCCACCGCGATCAGCCGCTGCTCCTCCAACCGCGCGATCGTCGGCTGGGCGAACAACGCGTCGGCGAAGTCCGCCAGCGGCGGGCCGCGCCACAATCCCAGCGCATCGGCCAGCAGCCCGGCCCGGTCCCGGGGATCCTTGGCCGCGCCGGCCCGCTTAGCAAGGACGGCGAACCGGTGCTCGTCCAGCGCGTCGCTGTCGGCCCGGAGCAGGTAGCCCGATGATCGAAACGCCACCAGCGCGCCACCGCCCGGCTCGGCCGCCTCCAGGGCCTGCCGCAGCCTGCTGACCTTCGACTGCAAGGCGCCGGCTGGGTGGACGGGAAGGTCAGCGCCCCACAGGTCATCGATCAGCTGGCCGGCCGGCACGGTTCGCCCCAGGCTGAGCAGGAGGTCAGCCAGCAGGGCGCGGACCTTTGCCTCGCGAACCTCGACCAGCCTGCCGTCCTCAGTCCAGGCCGCCAGTGCCCCGAGCACGCCAAAACGCACCAGGTCAGGATAACCGGCTCGTCAGGTGCGGCGGGCGCCCGCCGCCAGCACGGCCACGCCGACAGGCCGCCGACCCCCGCACGGACCCTGAGGGCTACGCGTACTTCTTCACCAACATGCTGGAGCAGGTTGTCCGGGAGCGGATCGAGCGGATCTATCACCGGCGTGCCCATGCCGGGCTCGCCGACCCGCAGGTGCCGGGGCTGGAGTTGCCCCCGGCGGAGATGCTCGCCCACGGAGTGGCGCGGGCCGGGCTGCCGCCGATTACGGTCGTCTGGTAGCAACGGTGACTCCGTATCGGCGCTCAGCGCAGATCACCCATTTTGGGGGGAGCAGCAGATCAGTTTTCGCCTAGGGCGACGTTATCGGGCATCAGCTGCATGTCCGCGAGGAAGCAGGCGACCTCCCCGTCGGCCGAGCGTCCGATCCAGACGGGGTAAGACCCGTCGCCCCGTCCGCTGTGGTAAGCGATCAGGTTAGCGCTGGAGCCCGGGTCACTCGCCGGCGCGGTGAATGCCAGCCGGGGCAGGCCGGACTGGCCGAGCCAGCCGCGGGGCTGGTGCGCGAAAAAGGCCGCCGCCGAGGCGCATCGCTGATAGCTGGACCGGGTAGGAGCCGGGCGGGACACCAGCAACCCGTCATCTGTTTCGGCCGTCGACGTGTCGACGCGGACTTCGCACTGGCCGAGATCGACTTGATCGCGGCGCAAGGCGGCGAGTTTCCGAAGCGGAGGTTGGCGAACGTCGCCAGGAGCCGCGCTCCCGGGCTCAGCCTGCAGAGTTGTAGACCCGGTACTTCGTGATGTCGATCCTCAGCAGGTGCGAGTTCTGCAGCTGCTCCGCCCAGTCGTGCAGAGCCGAGGTCTCCAGCACCAGCCACGCGTCGCCAGCCGGGTACTGCAGCCCCACCGTCACGCCGTTACCGCCGATCTTCGCGTCCGGCTGGCCGAGCTTGTCGATGATGTCGTAGTAGCTGTCGCTCCAGCTGAGCCCGAGCGGAAGCTCCCCGGGGTACTCGCTGTAGCCGTCCCTCTCGGCCGCGTACAGCGTCACCGTCGTCACCGTCAGGCCAGCGCCGCCCAGTGTCAGCTCGAACCCGCCCGCGGTGCAGTGGACGTTCCCCGACCGGTGCGGGTCGGTGCCCGGGCCGCAGTTCCGGATCAGGGCGTTGACCTGCGGGTCGTCGTAACCCTTGCCGATGAGATCCACCAGGTTGCCGACCTGGTCGTACCCGCCGGTCTGCACCGGGGTCGGCGTCTCAGTCGGCGTCTCAGCCGGCGTGCCGGCCGGCGTCTCGGTCGGCTCTGGCGTCGCCGTCCGCGCAGGCTCATCCGGCGCTACGACGGGGATGCGGGCGTCCGGGCCGCCCGCGAACCTCACCTGCCACCACCCAGGGCCGCTGCCGACCTCCTGCCACCCCAGCGCCTTCATCGCGCTCTTCAGCTGGACCAGCAGCGCCGCCCGCATCGTGGTCCACTTAAGGCCGTCGGTCTCACCGGTGGCCGCGTCGGAGCCGATGGCCGTCATCACCGTCCCCCCGCCCTCGATGACAGTACGAAGCCGGATCACCGGGATGCCGCCGCTCGTCTCGTGTACCACCACCACGTTCGCGTACCGGATCGTGGGCGACGGGCTGGGCGACGCGCCGGTGGAGCCGCCGCCGCCACAGCCGGTCAGCACCAGCGTCGCCAACACCGCGAGAACCGCGCCTGCAGCCGTGACCAAACGCACAACGTGCCCGCGCGGACGCAATTCAAAATCTCGCCGAGTCATCAGTGGACCCCCTGCCCCAACCTAGGCCAGCCACCTCCAACGAACCCCCGCATGTCAGTACACCCGGAGGCCACCTGCACGGGAAGAGCCGAATGACCCCGATCACACCGCCATGAGTCCTCTCGGCCTTCGCCCACGTACAACCGGCGCGGGAACGCCCCCTCTGCAGCCGGCCGATCGGGACCTCCAGCGCGCCCGGATGAGTCAGTCTTGTGGCGCGGGCTGGCCTGCCGGTGCGGTGAGCTCGAGCTGGATACCGTCGGGATCTTCGAACGGCAGCACGTCGATGCCGAACGAGGGCAGGCGGGTGATGCTGCCGTGGGGCACGCCCTGCTCGTCGAACAGCCGGACCGCCTGCTCCAGGTCTTCACGGCCGGCCACGCTGAAGCTGAGGTGGTCAAGGCCCACCCGGTCCGGGTCGAACCTGTCGCCTCGGGGCGCCATCGGCCGTAGCCCCAGCAGCAGGTTGCCGCGGATCATGACCACACCGCCGAACAGGATGCGGAACGTCTCGGCCTCGGACGGGTCGCCGGGCGGCGGTGACTCCACCGCGACCTGGAAGCCGAGCAGGCTGGTATAGAACTGGCGGCTGCGCTGGATGTCTGTAACCGTGAGCCGCAGGTGATGGACCGGACCAGCCGCAATGTGCGCAGGCATATCGCTGCCTCCTTCCCGCACGCGAAGCCTGGTGCTCCGCGCCTCAGGCTGGCACCAGCATCCCAGCCCCGGCGCCTGACGCCAACGGGCATGCCGCGGGCTCCGCGCTGCAGCATGCCGGGGACCGCTCAAACCGGATAGCCCGGCCGCCCAGTGAACTGACCCGAGCTGCGCAAAGCGGTGCCTTGCACCAGGCCCGATCTTCGATCACCCGTGTAACGATTTACGAGCGCGCCGAGGTGCCTGTCGGCGGATCACGTGCTCGGCGCCGATTCTCCGGTTCTGCGCACGTGGTATAGCGCGATGAAGATACGAGCCAGCAGCGGGGCGGATGCGGCTGAGCGTTGCGGGCTGGCCGCCTGCCGGTGAAGCCCGTCGATTAGCCGGGGGAGAATCAGCCGGCTGACGGTGTTGCCTCGTGGACCGTAGGTGTCAGCGAGCGACCATGGTGCCGAGGCGTTCCCAGAAGGCCTGCTCTCGGTCGGCAATGTCGTGCATCGAGGTGGTAGCAGTCTTGAGCAGGTCCGCGGGGTTTTCAGCCTGTACCGCGGCGGTGAAGGCCGCGGCCACTTCTTCCCACTGGTCGCCGATCGCTGTCAGTTCCTCCATCTGCTGGCAGCCCGCCAGCACGCTGTCAGCCAACACCAGGCCATGCCGCTCCGGTAGGGCCGTTGGACCCGCGCCCGCCAGCCCCCGGGCACGCGCGGGCCCACAGGGAAGAGGAGCAGAGGCAGCCACGGTAGTGGTCCGTTCTCTCCACGATCACGGGCAATGCGGCCGGATGTGCCGCCCGGGATTACGTGTTATGCGTCCCAGCTGTTCGTGAGGGGCGGTCGGCAGTGGGCCTATGCCGGGCCGGACAACCCCGAGTTTGACGATGACGTCACCCACGGCGAGTACCAGATCCGGACCGACGGTCCTCGCAGCGGCGGCGCGATCTACCAGGGCGGCAAGAACCCCGGCATCTGGCTCGTCATGGCTCAGCCGCCAGATGCCTGGCTCGATGACCCCGATCCACCCGGCATAACCCCAGCATCACAACCGGGCCACCCCTGACATGCGGACCGTAGATCGTCCGGATCTGCGCTCACCGCAGGCCGTGCCGATAGATCCCAGCGGCGCACGCAGGCGGTTCACGAGCCATGGGTCGTGTGCCGCGCTCGGCGGCACCAGTCTCGGCGGAGTCGGAGGAACTGGCTGGCGATGAGCGCGTGCGGTCGAATTCATTTGCCGCCGGGTGGTGCCGCCGGCAGGATTGGGTTATGGCAGAGCGGTTCGATGTCGGCAGGGACGGCGCTAGCCTGGCCGGAGAACGGTGGCCGGGTAACGGCCAGACGGTGGTGCTGCTGCACGAAGGTGTCGCGGACCGGCGGGGATGGGCAGAGGTGGCCGGGATGCTTGCGCCCGAGCTGACTGTGGTCGCCTACGACCGTCGCGGCTACGGGCAGACGCCGGTAAGCACGCAGCCGTTCTCGCACCTGGATGACCTGCTCGCCGTCCTCGATCACGCGGGCACTGGCCCGGTGTGGCTGGTCGGTGCCTCGGCGGGGGGCGGGCTGGCGCTTGACGCTGCCCTTGTCGCCCCCGGCCGGGTTGCGGGCCTGGTGGTGCTGGGCACCGCGGTGAGCGGCGCCCCCGAGCCCGAGCTCGACGCCGACACCAGGCGGCTGGACCAGCTGCTTGATAAGGCCTACGCGGCACGGGACGCTGACGAGATCAACCGCCTGGAGACCTGGCTCTGGCTGGACGGCCCCGGCCAGCCAGAGGGGCGAGTGGGCGGTGCCGCGCGGGAGCTGGCGCTTGAGATGAACGCGGTGATCATCGGCAACGGCGAGACGGAGGCCGAGGGCGCCGCCGGCGTGGGCGCCTGGCACCGCCTCGCCGAGATCACCGTTCCTGTCACCGTCGCGTGCGGCGACCTCGACGTCCCTTTCATAGTGGACCGCTGCCGCCTGCTCGCGGACCGGCTTCCCGTTGCCCGGCACCTCGTGCTGGCTGGCATGGCCCACCAGCCCTACCTGGACTCCGCCAGCACGGTCGCGCAGCTGATCCGCTCCGCGGTGACCGGCGGCTAGCACGCCCGCTACCCGGACAGCGCCCTGTGGCCACGCCGTCCTCACCAAGGGCTCCCGCGGTGAGCAGCACACGCTGGAGGTCAGGGTGGCGGGGCTGTCCAGCATCTCAAGCAGCGCCAGCCCGGGCGCGTCACACGCCGCCCACGCGAACTGCGAGGGCGGCGCCACTGAACCGATATCGACCGTTACGACACGCGTTCCCATGCCCAGCGATCAAACGCCCTGTGCGTCGCGCTCCGCAAGGGACCGGAGATCTCCGCCCTTTGCGGCATGAGGGTGTACCCGCTCAGCATAAGTAAGCACGTTGATGTGGCACCGCTGCGTGCGTTAGGTCCGGCAGCCGGGCTGGCCCAGCGCATCTCGCCGTCACGCGTGCCGGCGGTCAGGGACAGCCCGGCGGCCCGGGCGACTCGCTGGGAGGCCAGGTGGCCGGGGTGGATATAGGCCACGACGGTCCAGCCCGCCTCCCGCAGCGCGGCGACGAGGCTGCGCGCCGCTTCGCTGGCGTAGCCGCGGCCCTGCGCGGCCCGCACGACCACCCACGCGACCTCGGCGGGCCCAGCCGCCGGGCCGGCGGCGGGAAGCGTCGCCTGCACCGTTCCCGCCGCCTCACCGGTGGCGCGCACGCGCAGCACCCAGTTGCCCCATAGCTGGTCACCGCCCGGTGAGCGGCGTGCCGCAAGCCGGGCATAGCGAGCGGCCAGAGCAGCCGCGGACAGCGGCGCGCCCCCGGTGAACTCATGCAACGAGCGGTCATCCAGCAGCGGTGCTAGCTCGGCGGCGTGAGCCACCGTCAGCGGTTCCAAGCTGAGCCGGTCAGTACGCCAGCCCTGGTCAAGGCCGATCACCCGTTGACCATAGCCGCCGCTCGTGGGAACGACTGTCACCTGCCGGCCTTCGATCCGGGCGGCTGCCGCGCTCGAGGAAGACCCGCGCCCGCAGGCCCGGCTCGATCCGCTCCAGGTGCAGCGGGTGGACCGGCAGCCGGCGCTCGTTCTCCTTACGGGAGGTCCCGCACACGCCAAGGCTCAGCCGTTCCATCAGCACTCCCCAATCCTCCGCCGGGCACACCCGGTACCCGACCACGAGGCCGCGGCACCCCGGGCCGCGGCCACCAGCGCTGCCAGAACCCGCCCCCCTCCTCCCGGCGCGAAGGCGGCCCCGGCGCCGGCGCCCTCGACCGGGCTCCCCGCCGACTGTAGCGCGCCGGCGCACCGGCCACGCCCAGACGGGGCCACCACCGGCGCGATCCCGCGGTGCTGACAGTGCCTTGCCGTATCAGTCGTCGTCCCTGCGCGGCCCTGTCCGCGGCAGATCCGTACGGCCGCAGCAACCGGTGCCTATGCTGACACCCATGGCGTCCTGGCCACCGCTCCTCCGCGCCGACACGTGCGCCGCGATGCTGAACTTCGAGATCGCTGACCACCCGGTCTACGACGGCCTCGAGCTGCAGTGGTTCGACGACGCCGCTCACGGGACGGGCATGCTCGCGTTGCTGGGCCGCCGCGACAGCCACATGCTCGACTACTACGCCCAGCGAGGGCTGCGACTCGACCCCGGCGACTACCACATCGGAGCCGGCACCGGCGCCTGGGTGAAGACGGACATCGCGGACGCGCTCCTGGAGATCTTCGCCGACGGCGTCCATGCCGCCGCCGACTTCACGGACGTTGACGGCCGCCGGATCGAGGTGCGCATCGACGACCGTGACGGCCGCCGTCGCCGGCGCGGCGGACTGCTGGCACCGGTGAGTGCCTCGATCGAGAACCCCAGTTCCCTGTTTCTCGTGTGGCTGCCCGCATTCGACCTGGTCCGCACGGGCGGGCACCCGCCCGTGCTGCGCGTCGGTGGCGCCGACCTGAAGGTGGGCAGGCTGCCCGGGGAGAGGCTGCACCGGCGACGCCTGATCAAGTACGCCGCACCGGTCGCGTCGATCCAGGTCATGCCCGACCCGCGGCCAGGCAGCCCCGCGGAGCTCTGGCCGCTGCGCTCTGCTCACGACGGTGTCGCCGAGGCCGCTGCGGGCGGCGGCACGGTCCGGCTCGCGTTCGACCCGCCCCTGCCGGACCTGACCGCGCTGCCCGACGGCGCGCGCCGGGACGGCTCCTGGTCGGTGTCGGCCGGCGGGGGGCGCCTGACCGGCGGGCGGTGGTTCGCCGAACGCGACGGTGACCAGGTGCAGGCCGGGCTCGACGTGACCGAGCGCTGGCGGCCGCGGCGTCTTCCGCTCCTCATGCGGGTGGTCACCACTGTCGTCCCGGTGTTCCGGCGGTGGCCGACGACGTACCAGTGGAGGGCGGTCCTCGGCCCCGGCGGCGAGACCACGGGCGGCTGGACGAAGGTCGGCTCCGCCGGTGGCGACGACTATCGTCGAGCCACCGGCACCTGAACCGAGCAGGATCTGGCTCGCTGGTGCGCCCCAGCGACCACCGCGCACAAGACGCAATCCGTGCCGGGCAGTATGCCGGACAACGCGCGAGCATCGGCAGAAGAGGACGTCCGATCCTAATGGCCCCCTGACAGCGCAGATCTGCTCGTTCTGGATGCCTGAGCTGATCCGGTCGGCGGGACGATGACCGAGCTGGCAAGGGCGGCAAGAAACATCGTCGCTTCCCTGGCTGCAGCGTCTTCGGCTTTGATCTGTGGAGGGTTATGCGGCGGCCAGGTCGCGCCGACTGAACGTGGCGAGCCCGGCGAGGGCGGCCAGGACGCCGAGTCCGGTGAGCCACCCGATGGCGGTCCAGTTGAGGCTGGTGGCGGGTACCGGGCCGAGGTGGGTGAGCACCGCGGTGTCGAGAAGCCAGTGGTTGATGGTGATGGTCGATCCGATGATCTGGATGAGGAACGACCAGAGAATGAGGGCGTACAGGACCGGCGCCGCGAGCCGGGGGGCAAGCCCGTACAACAGGGTCCCCACGCCGATGATGAACAGGGCCGGCACCGCGACGTTCAGGCCCGCCTGGAGCATCGCGGCGAGCCCGACGCCGCTGTCGCGCGCCGCCACGCCGATCCAGCCGCCGATCCCGGTGGCCAGGCCGATGAGGGTGACGAGCGCGGCGGCGAATCCGAGGTGACCGGCCAGCCAGGTGGCGCGGCTGACCGGACGCGCGAGCAGGTTGTCCAGATGACCGTCGGCTTCCTCGCCGCGCACGGCAGATATCTGGCCGGCGGCGGCGAAGGCGACGAGCGCGGCGATGAAGACGAACTCGTATCCGAGCCAGGCCGCCGCGCCGCCCTGATGGCCGCCCAGCCGGGCCACGGCCTGCTCCATCTGCTGGACCCCTACGTTCCCCTCCGCGGCGGACCTGGCCACTATCCCGAAGATCAGGGCGAGCATCGCGAGCCCCCCGATCCAGGCCAGGCCGACCCACCGCTCGAGCCGGGCGGCCAGGACGACGGGGCCGCCGAGCAGCCGGGTATTGGCCTTCGCCGACTGGCGGCGGGCCAGCGCCCCCACGCCGAGGTCCCGCTGCCCGGCCAGGGCGGCCGCGGCCCAGGCGGCCGCGGCGGTAAGCACGATGATGGGCACCAGGGCGAGCGGCTCCGGCGCGGTCAGCGGACGGAGGTTCTCAACCCAGCCGAGCGGGCTTGCCCACCGCATCCACGCCAGGCCGATGCCCGCGTCGGCGACCATGCGGATCACGAAGGCGCCCGCAAAGACGGCGGCTGCCAGGCCGTTGGCCTGACGGCGCGTCGGGCTGAGCTGGCTGGCCAACGCGCCGATGGCGAGGAACATCGCCGCGCTCGCGGTCGCCGCGGTGGCGTAGAACAACGAGGCCGAGACGGGGAAACCGACGTCTGCGCTCAACCCGGCGGCAGCCAGGATCCCCGCGGTCAGCGCCCACAGTGCGGCCCATCCGGCCGCCAGCCCGGCGATGGCCTGCAATGCGGCACGCCGTCGCGTCGTCTGGCCCGCTAGCAGCAGCTCCCACCGCCCGGCGTCTTCTTCCCTGCGCATAAGGCGAGTCGCGCTGAGCAGCCCCCAGATCGCGCCGACGATGACCAGCAGGCCGAACGTCCGCCACGCCACCCATCCCCCGACCGTGTCCAGCCGCCAGGCCGGGCCGATGACCGCGGCAAGGCCGGTGTTGTCGCCGAAGGTCTGCTCCAGCTGCTGCCGGGAGGCCGCGGTGGGATTGCTCGTGTGATAGCTGAGCGCGTCGTAGGCCGCCAGCCCGCCGAACAGTACCCCCCACACAGCGCCCGACCGCACCGCCCGCCTGGCGATCGTCACGGCGACGACCACCGCGGCCCGCCGGCTACCGGCGCCAGCGTCACGCCGCATGCCGCACCACCGCTCCCTGGGCCGGCCCGCGGCCGTAGTGCGCCAGGAACAGCTCCTCCAGCGACGGCTCGCGGCTGAGCAACTGATGCACGCCAGACGCCGCGAGCACGCCCAGCAGCGGCTCGACCGAGCCGACCACCTGACAGCGGACCCGGTTACCCGCCACCTCCACCGCGGTAACGCCCGGGACCCTGGACAGGTCCGGCGGCGTGGTATCGAAGGTGGCGTCGACGGACAAGGCAGACAGGTGACGCATCTGCGCCAGCGTGCCGACCTCGACCAGTTCCCCGGCGCGAAGGATCGCAACCCGGTCGCTGAGCGCCTCGACCTCGCTCAGGATGTGCGAGGACAAGAACACCGCCTGCCCGCGCTCGCGCGCCTCCGCGACGCACTCGCGGAAGGTCTGCTCCATCAGCGGATCCAGGCCGGTGGTCGGCTCATCCAGGATCAGCAGGTCGGCCCGCGAGCTCAGCGCGGCGATCAGCAGCACCTTCTGCCGGTTGCCCTTGGAGTACGCGCGGACCCGCTTGGACGGGTCGAGCTGGAACCGCCCGACCAGCTCATCCCGGTACGCCGTGTCGACCTGCCCCTGCACGCGGCCCAGCAGGTGCAACGTCTCGGCACCGGTCAGCCCAGGCCACAGGTTCGCCTCACCCGGCACATACGCAACGTGCCGGTGCGCCTCAGCCGGGTGCGCCTGCGCGTCCACCCCGAAGATTTCAGCGCGCCCCGCGCTCGCCCGGATCATCCCGAGCAGGCACCGGATCGTGGTGGTCTTCCCGGCGCCGTTCGGCCCCAGGTAACCCAGGACCTCCCCCTCAGCTACCTCCAGGTCCAGCGGCCGCAACGCCGCCGTGGCGCCGAACGACTTAGCCAGCCCCTCCATACGGATCGCAGCCACCATCGCTGCCTCCCCACAAGCACCAGTCTCAGTTACGACACTCACACCGGCGAAGACCGTGCCGGTAGAGGAAGATGGCCACGGCACCAGGGGCATAGGTCCTCGCCGGACCGGGCGATCGGCTCGGCGGCTCTCAGATCAGCCTGTTAGGCATGCCGCGCGAAACTAACCTGGCACTTAGCGGTTTCGCGCAGGCGGAAGTGCGCTCAGCGGGGGAGCAGAGTCGATCACATAGCGTGGGGCCAATGCCGCTGCGCGGGGCACGCTTACCGGGTATGCCGTCCGGCGCCAGCACGTTCCCTGATGCCTTGGCCTGCAGGCCTGGGCCGTCGGCCTATCCGCGGCGCCGGTGACTGTGAGCGCCTCACCGGGCACCGCAAGGCCATCGCCTGCCGGGCGCCGCCGCCTCGGCAGGGCGCCGCTGCCTGCGCGCGGTGCGCCGGATGCCGCCTAAAGCGCCAGGCCCATGACGACGGAGTCCCACAGCTCACCGCTGGCCCGCCGGTAGTGCCGGGCGCGCCGCCCCTCCTCGGCAAAGCCGTGCTTGCGGTACAGCGCGATCGCCGCGGTGTTGTGCGCGAACACTTCCAGGGAGAGCTTGTGCAGGCCCTGCTCGCGCGCCAGGCTGATCGCCGTGTCCAGCAGCGCCGAGCCGACCCCGCGTCCCCGCCAGGGGCGCTCGACGAGCATGCCGATCTCGCCGAAGCCGTGCCGGCTGGCCTCCACGTGGAGCATCCCGATGACCTGGCTGCCGGCCACCGCCACCACCGAGCCGCCGATGGTACGGGCGAACTGCGCGGCCCGCTCATCAATGTCGACCGGCGGCTCGGTGGCGATCCCGTCCCGCTCGGCGGCCACCGCCGCGAAAAGCTCCGCCATCGCCCTTGCATCGCCCGCCGATGCCGGCCTTACCACGAACTGCGCCACCGGGCCATGCTCTCATCCGCTGGCCGGGCCGCAGCGCCGGCATGCCCTGCGTCACCACCCCCGCACCTCCCAAATGGCCACCGAGCGATAACGACACCGCACCCTCCCTGCCGACTATGTCCCTGCCAAGCGGACCGATCTGCAAGCGCCATGTGCATGCAGAACATTCATTACGGCGCTGCTTGCCGTCGACTGGCGAGTTTGGGGAGGTTGTCGGCGGGTACCCGGGCTCTGCGAATCTCGGCTTCGGCGGCGGGGAGAATTTATGGCGGGCCATTTCCCGGTCGGGCGGCGGCAGTTCCTGGCCGGTGCGACGGGCTTGGCGGGAGCGGCGGCGTTGGGGGTGCGAGGCGGTTCCGCGGCCGCCGCGTCGGCGCTTCCCAATCCGGGTTCTTCGGGCATCGACCACATCGTGCTGGTGATGATGGAAAACCGGTCCTTCGACCACTACCTGGGCTGGCTTTCAGGCGCGGACGGCAAGCAGGCAGGTCTCAGCTACACCAACTCGGTCGGCGTCAGTTACCCGACCTATCACTTGAGCGACTACCAGGGCTGTGCGCATCCGGACCCGGACCACTCCTATGCAGGCGGGCGGGTCGAGTATGACAACGGGGCCTGCGACGGCTGGCTGCGTGCCGGGCAGAACGACACCTACGCGATCGGCTACTACACCAGCAAGGACCTGGCCTTCTTCGCGAAGGCGGCTCCTTACTGGACGGCCTTCGACAATTACTTCTCCGCCACCATGGCCCCGACCTACCCCAACCGCCTCTACCAGCATTCGGCGCAGACGGACCGAATCGACGACTCAACCACCATCGCGGCCATGCCAACGATCTGGGACCTGCTGGCAGACGCCGGGGTTTCCGCCCACTATTACTTCTCTGACGTGCCGTTCCTTGCCCTGTACGGCACCAAGTACCTGCCGATTTCCCGTACCTGGCCGCAGTTCCTCACCGACGCCGCGGCCGGCACACTCCCAGCAGTGTCCTTCCTCGATCCCAGGTTCCAGGACGAAGACAGCGGCACCTCAGCGGACGACCACCCACACGCCGACATCCGCGCCGGGCAGTACTTCCTCAGCCAGGTCTACCGGGCGGTCACCACCAGCCCGCAGTGGCCCCGCACCGCCCTGGTCATCAACTACGACGAGTGGGGCGGGTTCTTCGACCACGTCCCGCCTGCCACCGC
>DASWAE010000009.1:0-1765 GCA_036391275.1 Trebonia sp. | reverse complement strand
GGCGGCCGCCAGCACGATGATGAACAGGGCGAACACCTGCCCCGACACCCCGCCGGTCACGTAGTGGTTGAAGGCGACGAAGTTGACGTTGGCCCCGTTGAGCAGGAGCTCGACGCCCATCAGGACGCCGACGGCGTTCCGCCGGGTGGCCACCGTCACGATGCCGAGCGCGAAGAGCAGCGCGCCGACGACGAGGAAGTGCGAGAGCGTGATCTGCATGGCGGTCCCCGGCCTAGTCGGCCTTGATCTCCTTGCGCGCGATGACGATCGCCCCGATCAGGGTCGAGAGCAGCACCAGCGAGGCCACCTCGAACGGCAGCAGCCAGCGCGTCAGGAACGCGTCGCCGATCTGCTGGGTGGTCGGCGCCAGCGCGGCGGGCGGGCCGGCGTTCCAGGGGGTGATCACCGCGACGGCGAGCAGCACCGGCGCGACCGCCACGAACAGCATGAACCCGCCGAACAGGCCGAAGCTGCCGTTCGACACGTTCACCTCGGTGATGCGGCTGGTCAGCATCACCGCGAACAGGATCAGCACCAGCACGCCGCCGATGTAGATGAGCAGCTGGGTGACGGCGACGAAGTCGGCCGAGAGCAGGACGTAGAGCGACCCCGCCCCGAGCAGCGCCATCAGCAGCCCGAAGGCGCTGTAGAGGATGTTGCGCGAGAGCGCCACCCCGGCCGCGCCGGCCACGGTCACCGCGGCGAGCAGGTAGAAGAGCACGTCCGGCAGCGTCAGCGCGCCGGCCTCCGGCACCGGGCTCGCCAGCGCGGCGGGCCGGATCACGCGGGTCGCCATGTAGGCGACGAAGGCGATCGCGAGGATCGTCCCGACGCCCCAGGCGATCAGCTTGCCTCCCTTGTTCTCCATCGGCGGCCTCACTTGGACTCGGGGTTGGTGGCGGGCGGGGGCGTCGCGGCGGGCTCCTCCGCGGGGGCGGGCGCGACGGCCAGGTTGCCGGAGACGACCGGCGCGGGCCCGGGCTTCGCCGCGGCGGGCGCGGCGGCCGGCCTCGGCGCTGCGGACGCATCGGCGGCCGCCTTCGGCGCTGCCGCGGGTGCCCCGTCGGCCTTCGGCGCGGCGGCGACGGCCGGCTTGGCCGCCGGCGCGGCCTTGGCGGCGGGCTTGGCCTCGACCGGCTTCGGCGGCTCGGGCGGCAGGAAGGCCGGCGCGGGGCGATCCCAGGCCAGGGTCTCGAGCCGGGCGCGGACCAGCGAGCCGAGCGGCACCCGCGGGTAGTACTCCGCGTTCTTGTCGACCTTGTAGACCGGGAACGGGCTCATGGGGTCGGCCCAGCGGAAGACCAGGTTGCGGATGAAGCGCTGGGTGGACTCGAACTCGCGCGTGTGCTGGATGGAGCCGGTCGGGCAGGGCTCGACGCAGAGGCCGCAGAACATGCACTTGGCCTCGTCGATGTCGAACTGCGAGACCACGCGCTGCTTCGGGTTGGCCGGGTCCTTCTCCAGCGTGATCTGGATGCAGCCGATGGGGCAGGCGCGCTCGCAGGCCTGGCAGCCGGTGCAGATGGCGGTGTCCACCTCGAGGAAGCCGCGGTAGCGGGGCGGGAGCATGTCCCGCACCGGCAGCGGCGTCCGGTCCGGGTACTGGACCGTGGTGGGCCGGCGCGCCAGGTAGGAGAGCGTGATCGACAGGCCGTGCCAGAAGGACTTCACCGTGTCCCGGATGGCGCCGGTGTACTCGCGGACGGTCAGCGGCATCGTACGGCTCCCTTACCAGTTGGTGAAGTCGACGCGGTCGCCCACCGCG
>DASWAE010000008.1:0-17589 GCA_036391275.1 Trebonia sp. | reverse complement strand
ACGGCGCTTCCGGGCCCGGCCTGGCCGGAAGAGATCGCGCGTGCCGCCGTCACCGCCGCGAGTGCCGGCCGTGGCGTGGTCATCGTGGTGCCTGACGCGCGTGACCTGGCCCGCGTCGACGAGGCGCTGGCGGCGCTGGTCCCCGCGGTGCACCAGGCGGCCCCGGCGGCCAGGGAAGCCACCGGGGCGGCCGGCTACGTCACGCTCACCGCCGACCTCGGCCCCGCCGAGCGGTACCGCCGCTGGCTCGCCGCACTGCACGGCGAGGCCCTCATCGTCGCGGGCACCCGGGCCGCGATGTTCGCCCCGGTGCGGAACCTGGGCCTGGTGGTGCTCTGGGATGACGGCGACGACCTGCACGCCGAGCCCCGTGCCCCGTATCCCAACGCCCGCGAGGTCCTCGCGCTGCGCGCCCACCGGGCCGGCGCGGCCGCCCTGATCGGCGGGTTCGCCCGCACCGCCGAGCTAACCCAGCTGGTCCAGGCGGGCTGGGCACGGGAACTCGTCCCCGGCCGCCAGACGCTGCGCACCGCCGCACCGCGCGTCAGGCCGGCCGCTGACGACAGGGAACTGCCGAACGACGAGGCCGCGACCACGGCCCGGCTGCCCTCCCTGGCGCTGCGCACCGCCAGGGAGGCACTGCGGGCCGGCCCGGTCCTCATCCAGGTGCCCCGGCGCGGCTACCTGGCCGGGATCGCCTGCGCCCGCTGCCGCGCCCAGGCCAGGTGCACCCGGCAGGCCGGCGGGACCAGGGCAGGGCGGGAAGCACTGTGCAACGGTCCGCTGCGGCTCTCCGGGCCGCAGGCCGCCCCCGACTGCCGCTGGTGCGGCGCGCTCGCGACGGGTCAGGGCGGCAACGGGCAGGGCAGCGCCGGGCAAGGCGGCTGGCGCTGCCCGCGCTGCGGCCACGACAAGCTCCGCGCCACCATCACCGGCGCGGTCCGCACGGCGGAAGAGCTCGGCCGCGCGTTCCCCGGCGTCAAGGTCCGTACGTCCGGCGGTGACCTGGTGCTGCCGCGGATCCCCGCATCGCCTGCCCTGGTGATCGCGACCCCCGGGGCGGAGCCGCTTGCCGACTACGCCGCCGCGCTGCTCCTCGACGGCTGGGCGCTGCTTTCCCGCCCGAGCCTGCGGGCGGGGGAGGAGACGCTGCGCCGCTGGCTCGCCGCCGCCGCCCTGGTCCGCCCCGACGGCACGGTCCTGGTGCACGCGGACGCGGCGCTGCCGGCGACCCAGGCGCTGATCCGCTGGGACCCGGTCACCTTCGCCGAGCGTGACCTGGCCGAGCGCGCGGAACTCGGTTTTCCTCCCGCGGTCCGGATGGCCGCGGTGACCGGGGAGCCTGCCGCCGTCGGCACCGTCATCGCCAGCCTGGCCAGTGCTTCCAGGGACAGCGCTTTGGCTGACGGGGTTTTCGGGGGCGGTGCCGTCACGGCCAGTGCTCTCCAGGCCAGTGCGTTCGAGGTTCTCGGCCCGGTCCCGGTGGAGCAGCCCGCGCAGCAGGGGGACGACCAGGTCCGCGCGCTGGTCCGCGTCCCCCGTTCGGAAGGCGCCGCGCTGGCCAGGGCGCTGCAGGCTGCCCAGGCCGGCCGCAGCGCCCGCAAGGAGGGCGGCGGCGTCCGCGTGCAGCTGGATCCGACGGAACTGATCTAGGCCGACGTGATCTGGCGCGCCGATAGAATCGAAAGGTAACCAAGCGCCTGCCATGGGGCCGTTTTCGAAGGGGACGCCAGTTGCTCAGGGAAATCAGGCTGTTCGGTGACCCGGTGCTGCGCACTCCCGCGGAACCCGTGGTGGACTTCGACCTTGAGCTGCGCAACCTCGTCAAGGACCTCACCGAGACCATGCTCGACGCGCCGGGCGTCGGCCTGGCCGCCCCGCAGATCGGGGTGAGCCTGCGTGTCTTCACCTACCACGTGGACGACGAGCCCGGCCACCTCATCAACCCGGTACTCAAACTGGACGGTGAACCGGAAGAGGACGACGAGGGCTGCCTGTCGTTGCCCGGCCTGCAGTTCCCCACGTCACGCGCTCCCCGGGCCGTCGCGGCCGGCTTCAACATGTACGGCGACCCCGTCACGATCGAGGGCACCGAACTGCTCGCCCGGTGCGTTCAGCACGAGACCGACCACCTGGATGGCATCCTGTTCATCGACCGGCTCGACAAGAAGCAGCGCAAGCTCGCGATGAAGGCCATCCGCGAGGCCGAGTGGTCCGGCCTGCCGGTCCCGGAGGTCAAGGTCTCGCCGCACTCCACCCAGCGGATCTCCTAGGGAGCGCCCGTGCGGCTCGTCTTCGCAGGTACCCCGGCGGCCGCGCTGCCCACGCTGCGCGCGCTGGCCGCGTCGCGGCACTCGCTCGCGGCGGTCGTCACCCGGCCGGACGCGCCCGCCGGGCGCGGCCAGAGGATGCACCCGTCGCCGGTGGCTGAGCTCGCGGCCGAACTCGGGCTCGAGGTACTCAAGCCGGCCCGCCCGAACGAGGGCTGGTTTCTCGATAAGCTCCGCGATCTCGCGCCCGACTGCTGCCCGGTGACGGCGTACGGCGCGCTGCTCCCGCAGGCGGCCCTGGACATCCCCCGGTACGGCTGGGTGAACCTGCACTTCTCGGTGCTGCCCGCCTGGCGCGGCGCGGCCCCGGTGCAGCACGCCGTGCTGCGCGGCGACGACATTACCGGCGCGACCACCTTCCTGATCGTGAAGGAACTCGACGCGGGCCCGGTCTTCGGCACGCTCACCGAGCCGGTCCGCCCGACCGACACCAGCGGCGACCTGCTCGAGCGGCTCGCGGTCTCCGGTGCGGAGCTGCTGGTGAGAACGCTCGACGCGATCGAGGACGGCACCGTCAGGGCGGTGCCCCAGCCAGCGGACGGCGTGAGCTTCGCGCCCAAGCTCACCGCGGCCGACGCCCGCGTCGACTGGAAGCTGCCCGCGCACCTGATCGACCGCCAGGTCCGCGGCTGCACCCCCGACCCCGGCGCCTGGACCGAGTACGAGGCCGGCGAGTCAAGCCCGGGCCGGCTCAAGCTGTGGCCCGTCACCCTGGCGGCCGGCGCCGGGCTGGCATCCGGCGGTGCCGGGCTGGCGCCGGGCGAGCTGCGCGCCGACCGCAACGCCGTCTACGCCGGCACCGGCACCGTCCCGGTCCGCCTCGGCGACGTCCAGCCGCAGGGCAAGCGCCGCATGCCCGCCGCCGACTGGGCCCGCGGCCTGCGCGCGGATCCGTCCACGACCCTGGTTCTCGCCTGATATGGGAGATTACCGCCCGCGCCGGCGTCACGGCTCTTCCGGCCGCCAGACGGCTGGCCCTCAGGCCGGCGCCGGTACCGCCAGCGGCGACCGCGCCGGCCGCGAGCCGGACTCCAGCGGTGCGCCGAAGCGCGGCACGCCCGGCCGGAACAGGCCGGCGCGGCCCGCCGACCCGCGCCGCACCGCCTACGACGTCCTCGCCGCGGTCCGCGACCGTGCGGCCTATGCCAACCTGCTGCTGCCCAGGCTCCTCGCGGACCGGAAGCTCACCGGCCGCGACGCCGCCCTCGCGACCGAGCTCGCCTACGGCACCCTGCGCGGCCAGGGCACCTACGACGCGGTGCTGACCCCGTGCAGCGACCGCCCGCTGGAGAAGCTCGACCCGCCGGTCCTCGACGTGCTGCGCCTCGGCGCCCACCAGCTGCTCAGCACTCGCGTCGGCGCGCACGCGGCCGTCGCCACCTCGGTCGACCTGGCCAGGTCGGTAGCCGGCCCGCGAGTTTCCGGCTACGTCAACGCGGTGCTGCGCCGCGTCGCCACGAGAGACCTCGATGCCTGGCTGGGGATCGTCGCCCCGGATCCGCGGACCGACCCCGACGGCAACCTGGCGACCCGCTACAGCCATCCCCGGTGGATCGTCGCCGCCTACCGCGCGGCCCTCGGTGACGCCGCCGGCCACCCGGCCCCGGAGACCGCGCCGGCCGGAGCGCCCGTCGGCCCGGCCGTCACCGCAGGTGCCAGCGGCCGCGGCGACCATGCCGCGGAGGCGGCCGAGGAGGGGCCCGCGGTCGGCGCGGGTGTCACCGAGCTCGAAGCCGCCCTCGCCGCGGGCAACGCGAGGCCCCGGGTGACTCTCGCCGCGTTCCCGGCGGGCCCGCCCCGCGATGAGATCATGCCCGCGGGCGCCGAGCCGGGCCGCTGGTCACCGTACGCTTTCACGCTCGCCGGGGGCGACCCCGCGCCGCTCGTGGAGTCCGGTGCGGCCGCCGTTCAGGACGAGGGGAGCCAGCTGGCCGTGCTCGCCCTGTCCCGCGCCCCGGTCACCCCGCGCGCCGGCGAGGGCGGCGACCAGCCAGAGCGCTGGCTGGACATGTGCGCAGGGCCCGGCGGGAAGGCCCGCCTGCTCTACGGCCTCGCCGCCGAGCGCGGTGCCCTGCTCACTGCCGCTGAGCTCCACCCGCACCGCGCCGCCCTGATACGCGACGCACTGGCAACCGCGGGTCGTCACGTGCCGGGGGAGCCGCCCCCCTTCGAGGTCCTCGTCGCCGACGGCACCAGGCCGCCCTGGCCAGCCGGTACCTTCGACCGGGTCCTCGTCGATGCCCCGTGCACCGGCCTGGGCGCGCTGCGCCGCCGCCCGGAAGCTCGCTGGCGCAAGACCAAGGCCGACCTGCCCGAGCTCACCGCCCTCCAGCGCGACCTGCTCCGCTCTGCCCTGGCGGCCGTCCGCCCCGGCGGCGTCGTCGCCTACGTGACCTGCTCCCCGGTACCGGCCGAGACGTCCGACGTGGTAGCCGCCGTGGTCGCGTCCACGCCGGGCACCGAAGTCATGGACGCGCCAGTGGTCCTGCGGGACGTCCCGGGCGTGTGCGCCCTGGACCGTCGCTTCGCCCAGCTCTGGCCGCACCGCCACGGCACCGACGCCATCTTCATCGCCCTGCTCCGCCGCGCCGCGAGCTAGATGCCACCGGCCTATGCCGGCAACCTCCTCGGCCTTGACCGGCTGGCGCGCGCTGGCCGGCTGCACGACGGCGATGCGGTGCTCCTGCTCGCCGCCTTGCTGTGCAGCCCCGCCATGTCCTTCGCGAACGGCTCGTCCTACGTGCTCGACGGCGGCTGGACCGCCAGGTAACGGCCGGGAGCTGAATCTCGTTACCGGGGCGCGTCACCGAGCCGGTACTCGTAGGTGAGGTCGTCCAGGCGCCGCTTGAGGTCGGGGTCGAGGGCGTAGCTCGCGGCGGCGAGCGACGCGTCGAGCTGCTCCGGGCGGCTGGCCCCGATGATCGGCGCGGTGATCGCCTTGTTGGCGAGCACCCACGCGACCGACAGCGTGACGAGCGGCACTCCGGCCTGGTCGGCGAGCTTGCGCACCGCCTCGACCGTCTCGAATTCCCGCTCGTGCCAGTACCGGTCCTGGTACATCGGCCCCGCGTTGCCGAGGGTGAACCGGCTGCCCTCGGGCGGGGCAGAAGTCCGGTTGTGCTTGCCCGACAGCAGCCCGCCCGCGATCGGGTTGTAGGAGATCACGCCCACCCCGTCCTCTTCGCAGAACGGCAGCATCTCCCGTTCGATCTGCCGGAACAGCAGGTTGTAGCGCGGCTGCACCGAGTCGAAGCGCGCCAGTCCCAGCGTCTCCGACCGTCCGACGGCCCGCACCAGCTGGTAGGTGTAGAAGTTCGAGCAGCCGATGTACCGGACCTTGCCGGCGTGCACGAGGTCATCCAGCGCGGACAGCGTCTCGTCGATCGGCGTGTTCCGGTCGTAGCCGTGCAACTGGTACAGGTCGATGTAGTCGGTCCGCAGCCGCCGCAGCGACCCTTCCACCGCGGACATGATGTGCTTGCGCGAGTTTCCGCCGTCCATCGGTGACGGCCCCATCGGCACGAAGCACTTGGTCGCGATGATGAACTGGTCCCGCTTCCCGGCCAGCCAGCGCCCGATGATCTCCTCGGTCCGCCCCCGGGTGGAGAGGTCGCCGCCGAGCGGGTAAGCATCGGAGGTGTCAAGGAAGTACACCCCGGCCTCGGCCGCCTTGTCCATGATGGCGAACCCGGTCGCCTCGTCGCTCTGCAGCCCGAACGTCATCGTCCCCAGGCAGAGCCGTGACACCTGCAGTCCGCTCCGCCCCAGCCTCACGTGTTCCATACCCGGCACGCTACCCGGCCCTGATCTCCGGGCCGTCGACGCCTCCCGCGAAAACCGCGCGGGCGCGCCGTTTTCCGCGGGGCGCCACAGGGATGAGCCGACCGCCGGCTCACGACCCGTACACGACGGTGATCGCGCTGCCGGCCGGCGCCTCGCCGGAAGGGCTCGTGCTTATCACGTTGTTCCCGGGCGGGCTGTGGCTGCTGACGACCGTGAACCCGTCGCTCTCAAGCACGCGCTGCGCCTGGGCGAAGTTCATGCCCACCACGTCAGGCACAGGCACCAGAGACGGCGTGCTGGAGGCCCGCGGACTGGCCGCGGGGGTGTCCGTCGGCGAGGGGAACGGGGAGTCCGGGGAGGAGGAAGCCGGGGAGCTGGCCGGCGATGCGGCACGGGATCTTGTGGGAGACGCGGACGCGGAACCCGCGGCCGCGCCGGAGAAGGCGGACGCCGGGACGGTGCCGGAGGCAGGATCGGGCGGCGACGTGGCGGAGGAGCCTGACCGGGACGCGGACGGTGCCGGGGCCGCGGCGTGGTTAGTGCCAGACGATGTGGCGCCGCCCGCGGTGAGGCCCGCGGCCTGCGGGGAGTCGCTGAGCCGCCACGCGGTCAGCGAGGCCGCGAGCAGCAGTGCCATGCCGCCGGCGGCGGCGCTGGTGCGGTTCAGCCGTCGCGAGCGGCTCGTGCCCGGGTGCGTGCCGGCCTGCCGCGCTACCGGAGTGGTGACCGGGTCCTCGCTCGCCGCGCCGACCGGTCCCGGCACGAAATCGTCCGGGCCGAGTTGACCGGGCAGGCGCCACTTGCCAACGGACAGCGCGGGCAGGGACGTCGAGAGCGGAGTGCTGGAGAACGCCTGGACGCACTCGCCCGCGGTAGGGCGCCGAGCCGGATCGTCGGCGAGCATGGCCATCACCGGGTCGGCCAGCCAGTCGGGCGCGTCGGTGATGTCGCGCAGGTCGGGGACCGGTTCGCCGCGCGTCGCCACGGCCGCGTAGTGGCCGACGTCGGGCAGCAGCCGCGGCAGCCGGCCGGAGATGAGCCGGTACAGGACGCAGCCGGCTGCCCAGACGTCACTGCTGAAGGCCGACGGCTCGCAGCGCCACCGCTCGGGCGGCATGTAGGCGAAGGTGCCGACGAGGACCGCGCTGCTGAGCGCGGTCTCGTTGACCGCCCTGGCGACGCCGAAGTCGGTGATCTTGACCTGGCCGCTCTCGCACAGGAACAGGTTGCCCGGCTTGATGTCCCGGTGGATCACGCCCGCCTGGTGGGCGTACGCGAGGCCGCGGCAGATATCGCGCCCGATCGCCGCGATGTGCCCGGGGTCGCCGCCGAGCGGCACCTTTTCCAGGTCGCGTCCCCTGAGGTACTCCATCACCAGGAAGGGCACTCCGTCACAGGCGCCCGTCGTGTAGACGGTCACGATATTCGGATGGTCCATCATGGCGGCGTACCGCATCTCGCGCTCGAACCGCGCGACGTCATCTTCGTTTGGCAGCATGTGGCGGTGCATGATCTTTATCGCGACAGGCCGGCCGGCGAGTTCCTCGTCGCGCGCGAGCCAGACCTCCGCCATGCCTCCGGCGCCGACGCGTCTGATCAGCTCATACCGCTCGCCGAATTTCGCCACCGCCGCTCCCGCAATTCCTGCCGCTCACTGAGGCCCTGCGGCCATGCCACTCAAGGCCCGGTGCACAAGAATAATCGGAGGACGTTTAACATTTCGGCGAAACGAGAATGTCTTCGCCCTTATGGGCGGAACCGGCCAGGTCGTCCCTGTTGGCAAGGGTTTGAGAAGGATCGGAATCCTGATCATTATCACGCGAGCGCAATAGGAATGGGCTGCTCAGCGCCCGGGAATCAGGCGCCGGGCGGCAGTCACCCGCTCCCGTTCGCGATGGCCGAGGACGGCTCGCGGCGCGGGCTGTCAGCGGCCGAGCGCGCCGGCCGCACGCGACCGCAGCTTGGGCTCGCCGATGTCCGCCCGCTGCCCTTCGCGGTACCCGTCGCCGTAGCCGCTGCCGGAGTAGGTGACGCGCGCCTTCCGCAGCCGGGGATAGGCCGCCGCGACCTGCCGCCGCACGGTCAGGGACCGGTCGGCGAGCACGAGCGCCGCCGGCTGGCCGCCCGGGTCGGTCGTGGCCGCGTCGCCGGTCGCCGCGGCCACCGCGGCCTCCTCGGCCGCCCGGACCCGGGCCACCACGGCCGAGCTGAAGCCGAGCATCCAGGAGCGGCGCCACGCCCTCGCCTCGCCGCCGTAACCGGGCACCGGCTGCCTGGCGAGGGCCCGCGCCATCTGCACGAGCAGCGAGGTGAATAGGATGTCCGCGCGCTCCAGGTCCGACAGGTAGCCGAAGACGTGCAGCCGCGTCCCCGTCTCGTGCCTGGTCTGCACGCACTGGCAGCGCAGCGCCGTGGCGAGGCCGGCCAGCAGGTGCCGCTTTACGTCACCCCACGGGTTGCCGAGGGTGAACACCCGGTCGGTCGGCCGGTCGGTTTCCGGGCGCAGCGCGCCGAGCAGCGCCCGGTCGATGCCGTACCGCGCCATCAGTTCGGCCGCCTTGGCGGTCAGCGCCTCGGCCTCGGCCGGCGAGCAGCCCTCGTCCTCGGCCTTGGCGAGCAGCTTGCGCACCCGGTCAAGAAGATCAGCTTGCACTACGACCCCTTCTCGATCACCGGGAGGGCATTCCCCGCTCGGAACCCCGCCGTCGGGGAGATCATCAAACCTAGGGCAGAATGCTAACCACGAGGTGTGACATTCCGGGTCGCGACACATGCCTGGGTCGCCTCCCTGGAAGGAAGCAGCGACAATTATGGCCGTTCAGATCTCGCCCAGTATCTTGTCTGCCGACTTCGCGCGGCTCGCCGACGAGGCGAAGGCCGTCGAGGAGACCGCCGACTGGCTGCACGTGGACGTGATGGACAACCATTTCGTGCCGAACCTCACCCTCGGCCTGCCGGTGGTCGAGTCGCTGCTCAAGCATGCCGCGCTGCCCATCGACTGCCATCTGATGATCACCGACCCGGACCGGCACGCCCCCGCCTACGCGGAGGCAGGCGCGGGCAGCGTGACCATCCACGCGGAAGCCGCCAAGGCCCCCGTCCGCACGCTCCGGGCGATCAGGGCGGCCGGCGCCCGCAGCGGCCTGGCCGTCAACCCGGGCACCGCCATCGAGCCCTACGAAGACCTGCTCGACGAGGTGGACATGGTGCTGCTGATGACGGTGGAGCCGGGCTTCGGCGGCCAGAAGTTCCTGGACATGGTGCTGCCCAAGATCCGCCGCACCCGCGCCATGCTCGCCTACCGCAACGCGCGCCGCGGGCACCCGGACCGGGAGATCTGGCTCCAGGTCGACGGTGGCGTCGCGGAGGAGACGATCGAGCGGTGCGCCGACGCGGGCGCGGACGTGTTCGTCGCCGGGTCGGCGGTCTACGGGGCCCATGACCCGGCGCAGGCCGTGCGCGACCTGCGCGCACAGGCGGAAAGGGCGACGGCGCGGGCCGCCTGGTCCGGCGCCTGACCGCTGGCGCCTGACCGCTGGCGCCGGGCTTAGCGCTCAGCCGAGCCCGGGCAGCAGCGTCACCTGCTGCCCGAGCGGGTTGACGGTCAGCCGGGTGTCCAGCACGCTGAGCCCGGTCACGCTGATGGCGACCGTGGCGCTGTCGCCCGCGTTCAAGATCCCCGACGCCGGCGACACGGTCACCTTGCCGAGCAGGCTCGCGGGCTCGGTGATCGTCCAGCCCACCGGGCCGCCGCCGGCGGTGAGCGTGAGCGTCCCGCCGAGCACCGGGCTGCACCGGCCGGGGGAAGCCGTTGGCACCGAACGAGTGCATGCTGCGCCCGCTATGAGGGGCGTCCCCCCGCTCTGCCAGCAACTTCTCCCGGACTTTTCCGAGAATTTTCGCTGCTGCTGCTGCTGCCGCCGCCAGCGCCGCCGCTGCGCGGGCGGCCGAGGTCACCAGGTGTCGAGGTGAGCGAGCAGCTCGCTGAGGCGGCTGATCACCGCGTCGGGCAGCGCGCCGTCGTGGGCGGGCACCGCGGAGTTCGGCATGAGCACGGCACGCATGCCGAGGCTCTTGGCGCCGAAGATGTCGTCGTACGGGCGGTCGCCGACGAAGACGCACGAGGCCGGGTCGGTCGCCCCGATGGCGGCCATCGCCGCGCGGAACGCCTCCGGGTGCGGCTTGGTCCACGGGATCTCGCTGCTGTAGACCGCCCCGTCGATCAGCCCGAGCACGTCGTCCCGGTGGAACACCCGCTCGTGCAGTTCGCGCGGCCACATGGTGTTGGAGAGCACGCCGATCCTGATGCCGCGCCGGCGCAGCTCGCGCAGCAGCGGCGCAACGTCGGGATCGGTGTAGGTGTGCGGTTCCCAGGCACGGAAGTAGCTGTCGAGCAGGGCGGCGTGCGGGGTCACGCCCGCCCGCGCGAAGACGTGATCAAGGGTGGCGCTGCGGTGCTCGGTCTCGCACTGCCGCCAGAACCCGGTTTCCGCCGCCAGGATCGCCGCCGCGGCCGCGGCGGCCTGCGCCTCCGGGAAGTGGGGCGCGCATATGTCGAGCCACAGGGCCGCGTGATCAAGGGAGTGCCAGGGGGTGAGCGTCCCGCCCCAGTCGAAGATAACCGCCGTAACCGCCATGAAGGTCATGGTACGGAGGTTCGCGCCCGTCGCCTAAGCTCGTCACCCGTGCCGCGTCCTCGCGGGACCGCGCCCTGGCGGGACCGCGCCCTCGCGGCACCGCGCCCTAGGGCACCGTCCCGCTGCTCGGCGCTCCCGGGATCTGGGCGATCAGCCGGACGGAGACCACGCGCCAGGGGAGCGCGGCGAGTGCCGCCAGCACCTTGGACTGGATAAGGCCGCAACCGCTGACCGGGAGCCGGGGGATCAGTTCCTGCCCGGCCGCGTTGATGAGCACGATCCGCGGCGGGATTATGGCGAGTTGGGGGCAGGCGGTGCCGGGCTGATGCTTGCCTGGAGGCTGATGCAGTGCGCTGACCAGGGCATCCAGGCCGCTGTCAGCGCGCTCAAGCGACGCGGTCTGCCACAGGCCCTTACCGGGGATCGTCTGGGCGCCGTTCACGCACCGTTCCACGGCCACCGGCACGAACGAGACCGGCAGGCTCGCGGTCGGCGCGCTCGCCGGCCATCCCACGCAGGCGGGCTCGCCCGGTGTCACCTGCCCGCCGGTCACCGTCGGCACCGGGGTAACCGGGGCAGACGACCCGGCCGGGCCCGACGGCACGGCCGACGCCGAGGACGCGGCGAACGTGGCGGACGCGGCCGACCCGGCCGACGCGGATGCCGTCGGTGCTGACCCGCCGGAAGGCGCGCCGGCCTGCGGTGCCCCGCACCCGGTGGCCAGTGCCCCGGCTGCGAGCAGCGCGGCGGTGACGGACCACACCCGCGCTCCGGCCCGGCGGGCCGCTGCGATCACTGCGTTCGGTGTGCTCATGGCGGTGCCTCGTTTCTCCGGACACCTCTCAGACGGTTCCCCGGTGGGCGGCGGTTTCAACCGCTCCCGAGTTTTACCGCACATCGCCCGGCCCGTGCGGACAATGCCACGGAACGGGATGACCGTGAACGGTACATAACGAAGCTTCAGTTTCCCGTCGTTACCAGCCAGACTTGTACCGTGCATGACTTTGACCTGCTTGTGATCGGCTCCGGGCCCGGCGGGCAGAAGGCGGCCATCGCGGCCGCGAAGATGGACCGGCGGGTGGCCGTGGTGGAGCGCCCGCAGATGCTCGGCGGCGTGTGCGTCAACACCGGCACGATCCCGTCCAAGACGCTCCGCGAGGCGATCCTCTACCTGACCGGCATCGGCCAGCGGGAGATCTACGGCCAGGCGTACCGGGTCAAGGATGAGATAACCGTCGCCGACCTGATGGCGCGGACCAGCCACGTGGTCAGCCGGGAGAATGACGTCGTGCGGAGCCAGCTGGCCCGGAACCGCATCACGATCATCCAGGGCGTGGGGTACTTCGCCGGGCCGAACGCCATCGAGGTCGAGGACGTCGGCGGGCGGGTACGCAAGGTGACCGCCGACAAGATCGTCATCGCCACCGGCACCAAGCCGGCCCGGCCGGCCAGCGTGGCCTTCGACGAGAAGACGATCATCGACTCCGACGGCATGAACCACCTGGACAGGGTGCCCCGCTCGATGGTGGTGGTCGGCGCGGGCGTGATCGGCATGGAGTACGCGTCCATGTTCGCCGCGCTCGGCACCAAGATCACCGTGGTCGAGAAGCGAACGAGCATGCTCGAGTTCTGCGACGAGGAGGTCGTCGAGGCGCTCAAGTACCACCTGCGGGACCTCGCCGTGACGTTCCGCTTCGGCGAGACGGTCGCGTCGGTGGAGGCGCACCCCGAGGGTGCGATCACCGTGCTGCGCAGCGGCAAGCGGATCCCCGCCGACACCGTCCTGTACAGCGCCGGCCGTCAGGGCATGACCGCCGGGCTCAACCTGCCCGCCGCCGGGCTCACCGCGGACGAGCGCGGCCGGATCGCCGTCGATGAGTTCTTCCGCACCAAGGTCGGGCACATCTACGCGGTCGGCGACGTCATCGGCTTCCCCGCCCTCGCCGCCACGTCAATGGAGCAGGGCAGGATGGCCGCGCTGCACGCCTTCGGCGAGCGGGTAGGCAGCAACAACGTACCGCAGCCGATCGGCATCTACTCGATACCCGAGATCAGCTTCGTCGGCCGCACCGAGGCCGAGCTCACCGAGGCCTGCGTCCCGTTCGAGGTGGGCGTGTCGCGGTACCGCGAGCTTGCCCGGGGCCAGATCGTCGGCGACTCCTACGGGGTGCTCAAGCTGCTCGTCTCTCCCGAGGACCGCACGCTGCTCGGCGTGCACGTGTTCGGCACCGGCGCCACCGAGCTGATCCACATCGGCCAGGCCGTGATGGGCTGCGGCGGCACGGTGGACTACCTGGTCGACGCGGTCTTCAACTACCCGACGCTCGCGGAGTCGTACAAGGTCGCCGCGCTTGACGCGACCAACAAGATGCGCGCCGTCACCCGCCTGTCCGGCTAAGGCCACCCGAGGCCGGCCCGGCAAAGGCCACCCACCCGAGGCCTGTCCGGCAGAGGCCATCCACCCGAGGCCGGCCCGGCAGAGGCTACCCGCCCGAGGCCCCGTTCATTCAAGTAGCCACCGGGGCCCGTGAGAGCTGTGAGCTCCCGTCAGCCGTCGGCTAGTACCTGGCAGTCCCATGATCATGAAGCTTTTTGTGGTTGTGAAGGGTTATAAGCGCGATAACACGAAAAAACCTTCATGATCATGCTCTGGTCTGCGGCAATGCACGGCAACGGCCTCCCGTGCGCCCCTGCCGTCGCATAGGTACCGCAGGCAACAGGCGGGCTGGCCGCATGTTCCCGATGTGAGCTAATCGTCAATAACTCACCTGTCCTCTGGAATACCGCGTGTGGCACACTGGTTAGCGGAAGTAGCGTGCTCCGGGGTCGGTGAAACTCCGAACCGGCGGTGACAGTCCGCGACCCAGCCCCCAAGGCTGGTTGACCCGGTGGAACTCCGGGACCGACGGTTAAAGTCCGGATGGGAGGCAGCACGCGCGCGGCCGGCCGGTGCCGGCCGTGCCCGGCGGCATACCGTGCCGCGTAACGGGCACGGCAGGAGCGGGCCAGCAATCGCGTCCCCCGGAGCCGGACCGGAGGAGGACGCGGTTGTTCACCGGCATCGTAGAAGACCTCGGCGAGGTCGAAGCGGTCGAGCATCTCGGCGATTTCGCCCGTATCCATGTCCGCAGCGCCGTGGTGACGCAAGACGCCAGGCCGGGCGATTCGATCTGCGTCAACGGCGTCTGCCTGACGGTCACCGGGCTCATCACCTCCCGGCCGTTCCCCGGGGGCACGGTTCCCGGGGGCACGGTTCCCGCCGGCACGGTTCCCGCCGGCACCGCGCCGCCTGAGCCGCCGGCCACGCCGACCGGGTTCACCGCCGACGTCATGGGGGAGACCCTCAGGCACTCCAGCCTCAAGTCAGTCAGCCCTGGCACCAAGGTCAACCTGGAGCGCTCGGTCCGGCTCGCTGACCGCCTCGGCGGCCACCTGGTCCAGGGGCACACCGACGGCACGGCCACCATCGTCAGCCGCGACCCCCAGTCATCTTCCTGGGGGACGACCCCCCGTACCCACCGAGGCCCGTCCGATGGCGGAGCCATCGTATCGGACGGGCAGGACTGGGATGTCGTCCGCATCGGCCTGCCCGAGGGCCTCGCGAGGTACGTGGTGCACAAGGGCTCCATCACGGTCGACGGCGTCAGCCTGACCGTCTCGGCCATCAGTGATGACTGGTTCGAGGTCAGCCTGATCCCCGAGACGCTCAAGCGCACCACGCTCGGCCTCAAGCAGCCGGGCGCCGAGGTCAACCTCGAGGTCGACGTGATCGCGAAGTACACAGAGAAGCTTCTTGGCGGCACCCGATGACCGCGGAAGCCACCCAGGCCGCGCGGCTCAGCGCCGTGACATCCGCCGCCATGACCACCCCGCCACCGGCCCACGCACAGCCGCCAACGACGCAAGATGAGCTGATCATGCAGAACACAGACGAAGCGCTGCCAGAAATCCCGCTGGATGAGGTCGCCCGGGCGATCAAGGACATCGCCGACGGCCGCCCGGTGATCGTGGTGGACGACGCCGACCGGGAGAACGAGGGCGACATCATCTTCGCCGCGTCGAAGGCCACCCCCGAGCTGCTCGCCTTCACCATCCGCTACGGCCGGGGCTTGATCTGCGTGCCGATGCTCGGCTCCGACCTGGAACGGCTGAACGCGCCCCAGATGACGAGCCACAACCAGGAGCACCACGGCACCGCCTTCACGATCAGCGTGGACGCGCGGCACGGCATCACGACGGGTATCTCCGCGGCGGACCGCGCCAAGACCATTCAGCTGCTGGCCAGTCCCGACAGCGGTCCAGGCGACCTGGTGCGTCCCGGCCACGTGTTCCCGCTCCGGTATGAGGAAGGCGGTGTCCTGCGCCGGCGCGGCCACACCGAGGCCGCCGTTGACCTGGCCGTGCTCGCCGGGCTGCCGCCGGCCGGCGTGGTGTGCGAGATGATCGGCGACGACGGCACGATGATGCGGCTGCCCGCCCTCCGTGAGTTCGCGGACGAGCACGGCCTGGCGCTGATCTCCATCGAGCAGCTCATCGAGCACCGCCGCCGCACCGAGCGGCTGGTCACCCGCGTCGCGGAGACGGTCATCCCCAACGCCTACGGCAACTGGCGCGCCTACGGCTACCGTTCCGAGATGGACGGCGCGGAGCACATCGCCCTCGTCCTCGGCGACATCGAGGGGAACATCGAGGCGGCCGCCGGGGCCGCCGAGCCGGGAGAGGACGTGCTCACCCGGGTGCACTCCGAGTGCCTCACCGGCGACGTCTTCGGCTCACAGCGCTGCGACTGCGGCGCCCAGCTTGACGCCGCCATGGCCAAGATCGCCGAGCGCGGCCGCGGCATCGTGCTCTACCTGCGGGGCCACGAGGGCCGGGGCATCGGCCTGCTGTCCAAGCTCCAGGCATACAACCTGCAGGACGCGGGCGAGGACACGGTGGACGCCAACCTCAAGCTGGGCCTGCCGGTGGACGCCCGCGAGTACTCGGTGGCCGCTCAGCTGCTCGATGACCTGGGTGTCCGGTCCGTGCGGCTGCTCACCAACAACCCGGCGAAAGTCGATGCCCTGGCGTCGCACGGCTTCGGCGTGACCCGGATCCCGCTGCCCGCGGTGGCCACCCCGCAGAACCTGCGCTACCTCACCACGAAGCGCGATCGCCTCGGCCACCAGCTCGGCACGCTGGACGAGCGGGACCAGCCGGCGGCCGAGGTCTCCTGATGAGCGAGCTCGCGAGCGAATCAGTAAGCACTGTGTGTCCGCGAATGCGGACTCCGAGCGCCAGCGAGGTGGCCGGATGAGTGGAGAGGGGCGCCCCAAGCTCGCGACCGTGGCGGCACGCGACCTGGCGCTCGCCATCGCCGCCACCCGGTGGCACGCGGAGATCACCGACTCCCTGGTGGACCGCGCCGCCGCGGCGGCCAAGGCCTGCGGCGTGACCGACGTGGCGGTGGTCCGGGTGGCCGGCGCGATCGAGCTGCCCGTCGTCGCCCAGGAGCTGACCAAGCACTACGACGCCGTAGTCTGCCTGGGCGCGGTCATCCGCGGCGGCACGCCGCACTTCGAGTACGTCTGCGACGCGGTGACCGCGGGCCTGACCCGGGTGGCGCTCGACTCGGGCACGCCCGTCGGGAACGGCGTGCTAACGTGTAACACGGTCGAGGAGGCCCGCGATCGCAGCGGGCTGCCGGACAGCCGCGAGGACAAGGGATGGGAGGCAGTCGTGGCCGCGCTTGACACCGCCGTCCTGCTTCGCGACCTGCGCTGCGGGCACCTCCCCCCGAGCGAGCATTCACGACATTAGCGGCGCTGTTGCCTTCCGGGGGACGACCCCCGTACCCCCTGGTGTCGCGACGCCCGGGCCTGATGGCAAGAACCGCCATCCTATCAGGCCCGTTCGCCGCGACTAGGCTCCGGCGAGGGAGCCCCGGCGACGGTGCTCCGGCGAGAGCCCGGCGGGTACCCGGGAGACCGCAGCGCTTCGCTGTGTCAGGAATCAGTCATTCATCGGGATTACACGCGCACGTTCGGATAACAAAGGACTTTCCCCCATGCTCTCGCTGGTGCTGCCCAAGGGTTCACTGGAAAAAGCCACCCTCGACCTCTTCGACGCCGCCGACCTGACCGTGCGGCGGGCGTCTGACCGCGATTACCACGCCTCGATCGATGACCCGCGGATCGACCGGGTGCGCTTCCTGCGCCCGCAGGAGATCCCCTCCTACCTGGAGCGCGGCCTGTTCGACATCGGCATCACCGGGCGCGACTGGATCACCGAGACGCAGGCGGACGTCGCCTCGCTCGGCGAGCTCCAGTACTCCAAAGCGACCTCCAACCCGGTGCGCGTGGTGCTCGCCGTGCCGGACGGCGCACCGTGGCGGTCAGTCGCCGACCTGCCGGAAGGCATCAGGATCTCCACCGAGTTCCCGTCGCTGACCGAGCGGTTCCTGGCCAGCCACGGCGTCAAGGCGATGATCGTGCCGTCCTACGGCGCGACCGAGGCGAAGGTCCCGGACATCGTCGATGCCATCGTCGACCTCACCGAGACCGGCTCGTCGCTGCGCAAGAACGGGCTGCGCATCCTTGAGACGCTGCTGACCAGCTACACCGAGCTGGTCGCCTGCCCGGTGGCCTTCGCCGACCCCGACAAGCGGGCCGCGATGGAGGACATCGCGCTGCTGCTGCGCGGCGCCATCCGGGCCCGCGGGCAGGTGCTGCTCAAGCTCAACGTGGCCGCCGCCCAGCTGGCGGCCGTCACCGAGATGCTGCCCGCGCTGTCCTCACCGACCATCACCACACTGGCGCGCGGCGACATGAACGCCGTGGAGACCGTGGTGCCCAAGCGCA
>DASWAE010000007.1:0-19497 GCA_036391275.1 Trebonia sp. | reverse complement strand
CTTGTCGGCCACCGCGACGCCGTCGTCGAGTTCCACGCCCGCCTGCAGGCGACGCCCGAGGTCACGCGGCACCGGGCCAGGAACCTCCGCCCAGTAGGTCTTGGCAACCTCATAACTGGGGTGGGCGAGGCGGTGCGCAAGCTCGCCGTCGTTGGTGAGCAGCATCAGGCCCTCGGTGTCGTAGTCGAGGCGCCCGACGTGGAAGAGACGTTCGGCGCGGTCACCGAGGAAATCGACGATCGTCTTGCGGCCGCGGTCGTCCGACATCGCGGTCAGCACGCCGCGCGGCTTGTTGAACGCGAGGTACACCACGTCCTGGCGGGCCGGGATGCGCTTGCCGTCGACCCGGATGACCTGGCGCTCGGGGTCAACCCGGGCGCCGAACCGGCGGACCACCTGCCCGTCCACCTCGACCCGGCCCGCGCCGATCAGCTCCTCGCAGTGCCGCCTGCTGCCGACGCCGGCCGCCGCGAGCACCTTCTGCAGCCGGACGCCGCCGGGGACGTCGGTGAGGTCGTCCCGCTCGCCCTCGTCGGCGGCGAAGTCATCGTCGTCCAGGCCCATGCTGCGCAGTGCCCGGAGCCGGGCCCTCGCCTCCGGCGAGAGCTGCACCGCCTCCGGCGACGGCTGTGCCGCGTCCAGCGGGGGCCGCGCGGTCCGGCCGCCGCCTGGACCGCTACGCCCGCGTGCGTTCATTGTCCTCGATGTCCTCGATGTTCTCCGGAAGGAACGGCGCCAGGTCGGGCAGCTCGTCCAGGGACGCCATGCCCAGCCGCTCAAGGAAGTACCCGGTGGTGCGGTAAAGGATCGCGCCGGTCTCCGGGTCGGTGCCCGAGTCCTCGACGAGCCCGCGCAGCACGAGCGTCCTGATCACGCCGTCGCAGTTGACGCCGCGCACCGCCGAGACCCTGGCCCTGCTGACCGGCTGCCGGTAGGCGATGACGGCCAGCGTCTCAAGTGCCGCCTGGGTGAGCCGGACCTCCTGGCCGTCCCTGACGAACCGCTCCACGAGCGGGGCGCAGTCCTCACGAGTATAGAAGCGCCAGCCGCCAGCTATCTCCCGCAGGTCGAAACCGCGGCCGTCGCTCGTGTACTCCGCCGACAGGGCCTTCAGGGCCGTGGCGACCTCGTGCCGCGGGCGCTCGAGCACCTGGGCGAGGAGCACCTCGGGGACGGGCTCGTCGGCGACGAGCAGGATCGCCTCGAGGCAGGCGCGTAGCCCGGGGGCGTCGTCGGCTTGCCCGCCGTCGCCGGCGAGCGCCTGGTCAGCCGCGTCCGGGCCGTGCGGTCCGTGCGCGGCTTCCGTGCCGTCGTAGCCGTCCGGCAGGCCCGCGGTGCCGTCGTCTCCGGTGCCGTCGCTGCTCAAAGGTAGTCTTCTTCCTGGGTGTCGGTCGCCTGGGCGGCGTCGCCCACCGCGCCGGGCGGGGCGAGCAGGACCTCACGGTCACCGCCCGTCCAGGTCACGTACAGCTCGCCGAGCGGCGCCACCTGCTCGAACGCGACCGCGTCCTCCCGGTACAGCTCGAGCAGCGCGAGGAACGAGGCGACGATCTCGTAGTTGCCGCCAGTGCCCGAGAACGCGGGGCCCGAGGACAGCTGCCGGAACGATGCCCGCCCGAGGCCGCGCAGCCGCCCCGCGATCAGCACGGCCTGCTCCCTGATCGAGATGGACGGGGCATGGATGTGCTCGACCGACACGACGGGCGGGGCCTTGGGTGCGAGCGCCCGGGCGGCAAGCGCGGCGAACTCCTGCGGGCCGATGGCGAACAGCACCTCGGGCAGCAGTTCGGCGAACCGGGGCTCGAGCGGGACCCGGCGGGGGAACCGCCGCGCCGCGGCCGCCATCCGCCCCGCGAAGACGGCGGCGACCTCCTTGTAGGCGCGGTACTGCAGCAGCCGGGCGAACAGCAGGTCGCGGGCCTCGAGCAGCGCCAGGTCCTCCTCGTCCTCGACCTCGCCGCTCGGCAGCAGCCGCGCGGCCTTGAGGTCGAGCAGGGTCGCGGCGACGACAAGGAAGTAGCTGACCTGGTCCAGGTCCCAGCCGCCGGAGCGCTGCCTGATGTAGGCGATGAACTCGTCGGTGACCTTCGACAGCGCGACCTCGGTGATGTCGAGCTTGTGCTTGGAGATCAGCGCGAGCAGCAGGTCGAACGGCCCCTCGAAGACGTCGAGGTGCACCTCGAAGGCGCTCGAAGAGCGCGGCGCGTCCCCCGCCTCGCCCAGCGGCCCGGTACCGCCTGTCATCGTGCCCACGTTAACGACGGTACCGCGTCCTCATCCTTGTCCTGTGTGTCCTGCGCCGGATCGCCCCCGGCAGCGCGGCTCGACCAGATGCGGCGCGCGATCAGGCTGTCCTTCCCCCGCGCGTCCAGGTCGGCGAGCAGGATCGCGATCGCCTCCCGTACCAGCCGCCCCCGGTCAATGACGAACCCGAAGCGGCGCAGCTTCAAGCGCGCGTGCTCCAGGTCGATCAGCTCGGCGGCGGACAGGTAGACGGTGATCTTCTGGTCGTGCCTTTCCCTGCCGGTCGCCTGCCGTTCATCCGCGGTGGCTGGCTGCGCTACGACAGGGCGGAATAGCTCCGCAACTCCGGGAACGCTTACCCGGCGTGTCCGTCCCCTGTCTGCCGCCACCGCTCGAGGACCTCCTTGGCGAGTTCACGGTAGGAACTAGCCCCCATCGACGACGTGTCGAACGTCGTGATGGGCTCACCTGCAACGGTAGCGTCTGGGAAGCGCACGGTGCGGTTAATCACCGTATGAAATACCTTGTCGCCGAAGCCGTTCACGATGGAGCCGAGCACTTCCCGCGTGTGCAGGGTGCGCGAGTCGTACATCGTGCCGAGCAGCCCGTCGATCCGCAGGCCGGGGTTGAGCCGGTGCTGCACCTTGTCGATGGTCTCCATCAGCAGCGCCACGCCCCGCATCGCGAAGTACTCGCACTCCAGCGGGATCAGCACGCTGTTCGCGCAGGCGAGCGCGTTGATGGTGAGCAGGCCGAGGGACGGCTGGCAGTCGATCATGATGAAGTCGTACTCGGGCACGACCTCCTTGAGTGCGCCGCCCAGGATGAACTCCCGGCCGACCTCGTGCACCAGCTGCACCTCGGCGCCGGACAGGTCGATGTTGGACGGCAGCAGGTCCAGGTTCGGCACGCCGGTCTCGAAGATGACGTCGCGCGCCTTGACGCCGCGTTCCATCAGCAGGTTGTAGACCGTGAAGTCGATGTCGTGCGGCTGAATGCCGAGGCCGACCGACAGCGCCCCCTGCGGGTCGAAGTCGACCAGCAGCGTCTTCCTGCCCCGCTCGGCGATCGCCGCGCCCAGGTTGATGGTCGTGGTCGTCTTGCCGACGCCGCCCTTTTGGTTGCAAACCGCCACGATCCGCGCCGGGCCATGCTCGGTCAGCGGCTTGGGCTCGGGAAATGCGGGGAGCGGCCGACCCGTGGGCCCGATGTCTCCCGGCAGAAGCTCCACTACGCGCGATGCGGCCACCAGTCAGATCCTCCCGGGGCTAGAGGTCGCGAACTGTTCGGGACACTAGGCCCGTTGTCAGGTGCTTTCAAGCAGGCGCGCCGCCGCTAGCCGGACTTTCCGCACTTTCGGGCCGCCTGGTCGCCCAGGCCGGCCGGCGTGGACGGCCCCGCGCCGTCACGCGCCGTCAGCCGCGGGCGCGCGGGTGTGACTCGGCGTAGACCTCGCGCAGCTTGTCCACCGTCACCAGAGTGTAGACCTGCGTGGTGGTCACCGAGGCGTGTCCGAGCAACTCCTGCACGACGCGGATGTCCGCCCCGCCGTCGAGCAGGTGGGTGGCGAAGGAGTGCCGCAGGGTATGGGGGGAGACATCGGCCTTGCCAGCGCGAGCGGCGGCCTCGCGCAGGATCCCCCACGCGCCCTGCCTGGTCAGCCGGCCGCCACGGGCGTTGAGGAAGACCGCCGGGCTTGCCTTCCTCCCTGCCTTGCCGGCGAGCGCCGGGCGCCCCCTGACCAGGTAGGCGTCAAGCGCCTTGACCGCGTAGCGGCCGACGGGGACGTAGCGCTGCTTGCCGCCCTTGCCGGTCAGCAGGACGGCGGGGTCCTGGCTGAGGTGGTCAAGGTCGTCCACGTCGAGCCCGGCCGCTTCGGAGATGCGCGCCCCGGTGCCGTACAGGAACTCGAGCAGCGCGCGGTCGCGCAGCACCCGCGGGTCCGGGTCCTCGGTGGACCCGGCCGCGTCGAGGATGCGTTCCACCTCGGCTACGTCGATGGCCTTGGGCAGCCGCCGGTCGGCGGCCGGCGGGGCGACCTCGCGCGCCGGGTCCTGGGCCGTCATGCCTTCCTTGACGGCGAACGCGTGCAGGCCGCGGACGGCGACGACTGCCCGGCCGACCGAGCCCGCCGCGAGCGGCGGGTGCTCGTCGTCCCCGGCACGAAGCGCGCCGCGGAACTCGGCGACGTCGAGGGCGGTGACGTCCGTGAGCCGCTGCCTGCCCCGGCTGTGCAGGAAGCCGAGGTACCGGCGCAGGTCACGCTGGTAGGACCGCACGGTGTTGTCCGCGAGCCCGCGCTCCACCCTGAGGTGCTGCAGGTACCCGCGCACCGCGCTGTCGACGCTCACCACAGTCGCCGATCGTAGCCGCCACGGCCCGCGCTCCGCGCTTATTGCTGTTATCCGGTGGAAGCGGGGCCGAGGTAAAGACAGTGGATCATTAGGAGCACCAGAGGCCTCCTAACGATCCACCATAATGGGCGCTCGCGCGCTTATTGCTGTTATCAGACGGGAATGGGGCCGGCGGGCGGGACGGCTAGCGGAGCACCGCTGCCACCGGGGTGCACGGCATGTGATGCGCCTCGGCGACCGGGGCGCAGGTGAGGCTCCCGTCGTGCGTGTTCAGGCCCTGGGCCAGGGCGTCGTCGTACCTGAGGGCCTCGCGCCAGCCCTGGCCGGCGATCTCGAGCGCGTACGGCAGGGTCACGTTGGTCAGCGCGTAGGTGGAGGTGTGCGGGACGGCGCCGGGCATGTTCGCCACGCAGTAGAAGACCGAGCCGTGCACCCGGTAGGTCGGCTCGGCATGCGTGGTCGGACGGGAGTCCTCGAAGCAGCCGCCCTGGTCGATCGAGATGTCGACGAGGACGGAGCCCGGCATCATCCGTGACACCAGCTCGTTGCTCACCAGGGTCGGTGCCTTCGCGCCGGGGACGAGGACCGCGCCGATCACCAGGTCGGCGTCGAGCACGGCGTGCTCGATCTCGTAGGCGTTGGACGTCACCGTCTGCAGGTGCCCCTGGTAGATGGCGTCGGCGGCGCGGAGCCGGGCGACGTTACGGTCGAGCAGCAGCACCTCGGCCTGCATGCCGAGGGCGATCGCCGCCGCGTTCATCCCGGAGACGCCCGCGCCGATCACCACGACCTTCGCCGCGTACACGCCGGACACGCCGCCCATCAGCACGCCGCGCCCGCCGCCGTCGCGCTGCAGGTGGTGCGCGCCCACCTGCGGCGCCATCCGGCCCGCCACCTCGGACATCGGCGCGAGCAGCGGCAGCGAGCCGTCCCTGAGCTGAACGGTCTCGTACGCGATGGCGGTGACCCGCCGCTCGAGCAGCGCCTCGGTGCACTCCTTCGAGGCGGCCAGGTGCAGGTAGGTGAACAGCACCTGGCCCGGGCGCATCCGGTAGTACTCCTCGGGAACCGGCTCCTTGACCTTGAGCACCAGGTCGCCCGTCGCCCAGACGTCGTCCGCCGAGCGGATGATCGTCGCCCCCGCCGTGGCGAAGTCCTCGTCGGGCAGCGAGGAGCCCTCGCCGGCGCCCGCCTCGACGAAGACCTCGTGCCCGGCGCGCACCAGCTCGTGCACGCCGGCCGGGGTGATCGCCACCCTGAACTCGTTGTTCTTGATCTCCGCGGGAACCGCGACCTTCATGAGCTCTCCGATTCAGTTTTCCCGGCAGCGTTCGGCTCAGGTCGCCGACGCATGCCTACAGCTCGGGCGCGTCCCCCGGGCGTAGCCCAGAAAACCCTTCCAAGCTGGCGATATACCCAGCGAGCACCCCGCTGATAGCTTCCCCGTTGTGCAGCTTCCCCGCCAGCGCCAGCCGAACCGCCTCGGCCAGCGGGACCCACTCGCTGGTCAGGAACTTCTCCTCGTGCTCGCGCTGGTAACCGTGGTCAGGCGGCTGCTCGAGGCCGCGGGCCAGGAAGATCCTGACGCGCTCGTTGGTGAACCCGGGTGAGTTGAAGATGTCGACCAGGACGTGCCACTCCCGTGCCTGGTAGCCGGTCTCCTCGAGCAGCTCGCGCCGGGCGGTTTCCACGGGCGGCTCGCCGGAGACGTCGCGCAGCCCGGCGGGTATCTCCCACAGCTGGTAGCCCGCCGCGTGCCGGTACTGCCTGATCATGAGCACCCGGTCCGACTCGTCAACCGCGAGGACGGCAACGGCGCCCGGGTGAGTCACCACCACTCGTTCTGCGTACTGGTTGTCTGGCATCTGCACCTGGTCGGAGCGGACCGTCAGCAGCCAGTACTTGAGCTGGACGGTAGAGTCGGCGACCGGCCAGCGCTCAGGTGTGTCTTTCACGAGGGTGACGCTACCCCGGCCGGGCCGGGTACCACGCTCACGCCGACGCCACCGCGCGCGCGGCGGGCGCCTCGGCGCCGCGGGACCGGGCGAGGGCGGCGGCGATGAGGCCGGAGAACAGCGGGTGCGGGCGGGTCGGCCGGGACAGGAACTCCGGGTGCGCCTGGGTGGCGACGAAGAACGGGTGGATCTCGCGGGGCAGCTCGATGAACTCCACCAGGCGGCTGTCGGGCGACAGGCCGGAGAAGACCAGGCCGGCCTGCTCAAGACGCTCCCGGTAGGCGTTGTTGACCTCGTAGCGGTGCCGGTGCCGCTCCTCGACCACCGCGGTGCCGCCGTACAGCGCGCTGACCGTGGTGCCCGGCTTGAGGCTGGCCGGGTACAGGCCGAGGCGCATGGTCCCGCCCATGTCCCGGTCGCCCGCGACGACGTCCTCCTGGTCGGCCATGGTGGCGACCACGGGGTCGGGCGTGGCCGGGTCGAACTCGGCGCTGTTCGCGCCCTCGATGTCCGCCAGGTCGCGGGCGACCTCGATGACCATGCACTGCAAGCCGAGGCAGAGGCCGAGGACCGGGATCTTGTGCTCGCGCGCGTACCTGATCGCGCCGATCTTGCCCTCGATGCCGCGGACGCCGAAGCCGCCGGGGATGAGGACGCCGTCGACGCCGTCCAGCTGCGACGCCGCGCCATCCGGATTCTCGCAGTCGTCGCTGGTGACCCAGCGGATCGTCACCTTGGCGTCGTTGCCGAAGCCGCCCGCCCGCAGCGCCTCGGCCGGGGACAGGTACGCGTCGGGCAGGTCCACGTACTTGCCGACCAGGGCGATGGTGATGGAGCGGGCCGGGCGGTGCACCCGCCGCAGCAGGTCATCCCAGGCCGACCAGTCGACGTCGTGGAAGGGAAGCTGGAGCTTGCGGACGACGTAGGCGTCCAGGCCCTCGCCGTGCAGCACCTTGGGGATGTCGTAAATGGACGGGGCGTCCGGGGTGGCGACCACCGCCTCCTCGTCCACGTCGCACATCAGGCTGATCTTCCGCTTCAGCCCGTCGCTGATCGGCCGGTCCGAGCGGGCCACGATCGCGTCGGGCTGGATGCCGATGGACCGCAGCGCGGCGACCGAGTGCTGGGTCGGCTTGGTCTTCAGCTCGCCGCTCGGGCCGATGTACGGGAGCAGCGAGACGTGGATGAAGAAGCAGCGGTCGCGGCCGATCTCATGGCGGATCTGCCGGATCGCCTCAAGGAACGGCAGGGACTCGATGTCGCCCACGGTGCCGCCGACCTCGGTGATGACCACGTCCACGTCGGGGCCGGCCATCGCCAGGATGCGCGACTTGATCTCGTTCGTGATGTGCGGGATGACCTGCACGGTGTCGCCGAGGTACTCTCCCCGCCGCTCCTTGGCGATCACGCTCGAGTAGATCTGGCCGGTCGTGACGTTCGCCTCGCCGTTGAGCCTGATGTCGAGGAACCGCTCGTAGTGGCCGACGTCCAGGTCGGTCTCCGTGCCATCGTCGGTGACGAACACCTCGCCGTGCTGGAACGGGTTCATCGTCCCGGGGTCGACGTTGAGGTACGGGTCGAGCTTCTGCATCTTGACCCGCAGGCCCCGCATCTTGAGCAGGCGGCCGAGGCTGGACGCGGTGAGGCCCTTGCCGAGGCTTGAGGCCACGCCACCGGTGACAAAGAGATGCTTGGTGTTAATGAGCCTTTGTGAGGCTAGCCTGGACTGAGTCACTGCAGCGGCCAAGATGTGCTCCCGTGGTCGACGATGTTGCGGTGCAAATCCGCAGGTCCACGGGCCACCAGAATAACACGAGAGTTCAGGCGAGCCCCTGCCGGGGGAGATTGCCCGGCTCCGCGTGTCCGGGCGGGTGCTCGTGCGGGTGCCCGTGCGGGTCCTCAGCCTCACCGAACCGGGCCAGCGTGACCGCGCTCGCCACCGCGAGCAGGAAGCCGGCCGCCGCCACCGGGGTCAGGCCGGGGCGGGTGGTGTCGCCGAGGAACAGCACGCCGACCAGGGCCGGCGGCAGCGTCTCGGCGAGGACGACCGCCGACGTGGCGACGGTCACGCTGCCGCCCTCGAGCGCGGTGGCGTAGAAGACGAACGACACGATGCCCGCCGCCGCGACCGCGTACGCCGCCGGGTCACGCAGCAGTGTCAGCGGCGCGAAGCCGGTGAGCACCCGGGCCGCGATGCCGACCGCGCCGAAGCCGAAGCCCGCGATGGTGCCGAGCACCAGGGTGCGCGCCGGGTCGCGCAGCACCCGCGCCGCGACCAGCCCGGTGAGCGCGAGGACGGCGGTGGCAACGATAAGCGCGATCTTGAAGGCACTGCCCGCCGTGGTGGCGCCCTCCGCCCCGGCGGACGAGCCGAGCAGTCCCACGCCCGTCACCACGCCGCCGACCGCGAGCCATTCCCGCAGCGACAGCGTGGCCCCGATGACCACCGTGGCGAGGACCGCGATCACCGCGAGGTTGGCCGCCACCATCGCCTGGACCGCGAACAGCGGCAGCCGCCGCAGGGCGACCAGTTGCGCGATGAAGCCGAGAAGGTCGATGACCACGCTCGCGACGAACCGCCACTGGCGCAGCATCCGCGGCACCAGGCCAGCGTCGAGGCCGCCCTCGCTCGCCTGGGCCCGCGACCGGTTGCTCGCCTCGCGCACGGCGACCGCCTGCATGACCGAGGCGATCCCGTAAAACAGGGCCGCGAGCACCGCAGCAATCAGGCTGACCAGCACGCAACTAGCCTACTCCGCGCAGCCCAGAGGAAACCGTCAGCTTACGCACAGCGAGCTAGCGCAACCCGCTGGCCGGGCGGGCCTCCCAGCTGGTCCACAGCGGGCGGTAGCCCATCCGGTACCAGAACGGCCCGGACAGCGGGTTGACCTGGCTGTGGTGCAGCAGCGTGACGGCGATGCCCATGGCGTCAAGCTTAGCGTGCAGGTTCCTGACCAGGGCGGAGCCGATCCCGGTGCCTCGCTCATGCGCGTCCACGAACATCGTCTGCAGGTAAGCGGCGGGCGACCGGGCGGTCATGCCCGCGATCCAGCCGGCGTCTTGCGGCGGCTGGGCGACGAGCAGGCCGATCGCGCGGCCGTTCCGCTCCGCCAGCCACGTCCAGGTGGCGGGGCGGGCAAGGCTGCCGCGGATCTCGTCGCGGACCAGCCGGGGGGTGGCCTGCCGCCATACCGGCCCGCCGAAGTTCAGGTCGAAGCGGATGAGCCGCATCTCAAGGTCGTGGACCAGTTCCTCGTCGGCCGGGCCCGCGGCGCGGATCGTGGCGGCGTAGGGGGGGCGCGGCGGCGGCAGCGGGCCGTTCGGCCGGGTGCGGGCGGCGATGACGGTGAGCGGCTGCAGGCCGTGCCGCAGGAGCGCGGGCACGCCGGTGATGTCCATGCTCGGCCACACCACGCTCGCGGACGTGTCCGGGCCCCGGGCGGCGCCGGTCCCGGCCAGGTGGTCACGCCACTGGGCGAGCAGCACGTCGGCGACCGCCGCGACGTCCTGCCCCGGCAGCCGGGGAACCAGGGTGAACCGCTCGGCCGCGCCCCAGGTCTGGTTGAGCGACTGCGGCGGTATGTGCTGGTGCACGCAGACCCCGAGGCCGACTACCCGGCCGTTGTCGCCGTGCACGACCAGCGGCTCGCCGCAGCCCGCGGGCAGCGTCGTGGGGTCGGGCAGCAGCGGGTCGATGGCATGCCAGCGCTTGCCGACCGCGCGGTTGATATCGCGGACCGCCTCGCGGACCACCCAGGGCATGGCTTACCTCCCGTAAAGGCGCTGCTGGAGCGCGCGCCTTCGCGGTGCACTCTACCGTCCGGTTAGTCCTGTTTTGCAGCCATCGCCGCGAAGGCTCGCCCGGGACCGCTCACTGAGCGTCGTACTCGTCGTGGCGGCGCCACCACCAGCCGTCCTCGTTGCGGCCGAGCGGCGCCCGGTCGAGCCACTGGTACATGCCCCACAGCCCGTCAAGCCCGCGCGTGTACGTCGAGTAGGCGTGGTAGACGGCGCCGTCCTGCAGGGCGAACGTGCTCATCCCCGGCCCCTCGCGCCGGTACGTCTGCCAGTCCGTGCCGACGATCGACCGCGAGAAGGCGTCGAGCGAGGCCGCCGCGGCCGGGGTGGCAGGCCGCAGGTCCTCCTCGCGGAAGTTGTAGCGGACGGCGCCCGCCTCCCACTCCTCCTTGGTGTGCGCCGCGCCGAAATCGAAGTTGAAGTCGCTGCCGTAGGAGGACGCCCACGGGAAGGTCCAGCCCATCCGCCGCTGGTACGCCGCGATCTTGTCAAGCGGCGCCCGGGAGACCGCGCAGAGCGTGACGTCGTGGTGGGCGAGGTGGACCACGGAGCCGTTGAAGCCGTCGGCGATCGCCGAGCAGGACGGGCACCCGGCGGTGTAGTCGGGACCGAACATGAAGTGGTAGACGAGCAGCTGCGAGCGCCCCTGGAACAGGCCGGCGAGCGACGTCGCGCCCGCGGCGGTCTCGAACGTGTAGTCCTTGTCGACGCGGACCCAGGGCAGCTCCTGCCGCTGCCTGGCCACCTCGTCGCTGCGCCTGGTCAGCTCCTTCTCCGCCGCGAGCAGGTCAAGCCGCGCGGCGAGCCACTCCTCGCGCGTTCCGGTCTTGTGACTGGTCATCGCGTTGTCTCCTTTTCTGTGCGTTGTTGTCGTTGCATTCGCTCACATCGCGGGCGGCATGAGTCCAGGGACGTGGGCGGGGGCGATGACGATCACCAGGCCGAGCCCGACCAGCGCCAGCGCCAGCGGCACGTCGACCGCCGCCTTGGCAGGCAGCAGCTTCTGCGCGCTGGCGACGACGGCCAGCACCGCCATCAAGAACAGGCTCATCACGTCGAGTGCTACGAGCGCCGCCATCAGCCCGATGCTTGACCCCAGGCAGCACAGCCCGTACTCCAGGCCGGCGCCGGCCGCCTCCCGGCAGCGGCGGCGGAAGTGCCGCTTGACCGCGGTGAGCTCGTAGCCGCCCGCCGCGATCACCACCAGCCCGGCGGCCACCGCCCCGTGCGGCCGGTCGAGCGCGTAGGCAACGACGCCGATGAGTGCCCAGACACCCAGGTAGCACCCGGCGAACAGCAGCGCGGCACGTACCGTGCCGCTCGCCGCGGCCCGCCTGGCAACCGCCGGCGCCGCGCCCGGCAGCATCATCGCCGCCATCATCGTCACCCACGCCGCGGCGAAGGCCGCGAACGGCCCGGGCCTGGTGGCGACCCCCATGTCCATGCCGTTCATCAGCCAGGCCGCCACCGCCCAGCAGGCGGCGGCGAGCCCGAGGGTCACCGCGAGCGCGATCGCCGGCCCGCCCGTGCGCGGGGTCGCCGCGTGCACCATCGGTCCTCCATCGGGTTTGGTTGCGCCGGGCCGCGTCAGGCGGGCCCGGCGGCCTGCTTGTCGAGGTGCTCCTTGAGCGCGTCGAGCGGGCCGTCCCAGTCGCGGGCCAGGGCGGCGAGGAACTGCTGCGCCACCCGCATCGGCGCCGAGTGCAGCCGGTAGCGCACCCGGCGCCGCTCGCCGGGCTCGGCCGTCACCAGGCCGGCGTCGGTGAGCAGCGCCAGGTGCTTGGCGATCGCCTGACGGGTGATCGGCAGCCGGAGGGCCAGGTCCGTGGCGGTGGCCGGCCCGGCCGCGGCCAGCGCGGCCAGGATGGCGCGCCGGCTCGGGTCGGCCAGGGCGGTGAAGACCTGCTCGGCGACTGCCTCAATGTGCGGGGCGTCGATGCCGGAAGCCGCGCCGCCCGGTGCCCTTGCGCCCGCCGCCGCGCTGTCAGGCGGCGGCATCGAGGTAGTCGACGAGCTCGCCGAGCTCGCTCGCCCATCCTCCGGCGTTGCCCTCGTAGGCGGTGCGGTGGGCCTCGTCGGACAGCTGGGCGAAACCGGACTCGACCACGGTGAGCCGGGTGCCGTCGCCGTCCGGCTCCAGCGTGAACTCGACGTAGGTGCGGCGCGGGTCGTCTTCCGGCAGCCCGTAGATGTGCCAGGTGAAGCCGAACACCACCGGCTCCTCCACCCGTTCCACCCGCATGTCGGCGGTATGGCCGTTGTCCCACTTCATCGACGCCGCGCCGCCCGGGCGCAGGTCGATCGCCGCCTGCTGGCCGAACCAGGCGCTCAGCCCCTCGGCGGTGGTGAGCGCCGCCCAGACCTTGGCCGGCGGGTGCGCGATCACGACTGTCCGCTCGATGCGGTCCGGAAATCCCATCGCCGCCTCCTTTTCTTATCGCAACCATCTAGTTGCGATACTATAGCAACCGGATAGTTGCGTCAATATCGGGTCTATGGCGCCGGACCGCGCTGGCGTAGGGTGCGGGTGAACACGTGCGGCGCAGACTTCACCGATGCCCGCGACAGGCATCAGTGCTCACATAAGGCGCGGTACCCGCAGACGAGAGATGGAGCAGCCCGTGAGCGAGCGGACCAAGTTCATCCTTGACGAGTCGCAGATCCCAGCGCAGTGGTACAACATCATCCCCGACCTGCCGGCGCCACCGCCGCCGCCGCTGCACCCGGGCACGCACCAGCCCGTGGGGCCGGACGACCTCGCGCCGCTGTTCCCGATGGAGCTGATCCGCCAGGAGGTCACCGGCGACTCGTACGTGGACGTCCCCGGTGAGGTCCTCGACGTCTACAAGCTGTGGCGACCGACGCCGCTGTTCCGCGCCCGCCGCCTGGAGAAGCTGCTCAACACGCCCGCCCGGATCTACTACAAGTACGAGGGCGTCTCCCCCGCCGGGTCGCACAAGCCGAACACCGCCGTCCCGCAGGCGTACTACAACTCGGTCGAGGGGACCAAGCGGCTCACCACCGAGACGGGCGCGGGGCAGTGGGGCAGCTCGCTGGCGTTCGCCTGCGCGCAGTACGGGCTCGACTGCGAGATCTGGATGGTCCGCGCGTCCTACGACCAGAAGCCGCACCGCCGCACGATGATGCAGACCTGGGGCGCGACCGTGCACCCGTCGCCGTCGCGGGCCACCCAGGCCGGGCTGTCGGTGCTCGCCGAGGCCCCGGACTCACCCGGGTCGCTCGGCATCGCGATCTCGGAGGCGGTGGAGGCCGCCGCGGGCTCCGCCGAGACCCGTTACGCGCTCGGGTCGGTGCTCAACCACGTGCTCATGCACCAGACCGTGATCGGGCAGGAGGCGCTGGCGCAGTTCGAGATGGCCGGCGAGGCGGGTCCCGACCTGATCGTGGGGTGCACCGGGGGCGGGTCGAACTTCGCCGGGCTGTTCTTCCCGTTCCTGCGGGAGAAGCTGGCCGGCCGGATGAACCCGGTCATCCGGGCGGTCGAGCCGTCCGCCTGCCCGTCGTTCACCCGCGGCATCTACGCCTACGACTTCGGCGACACGGCGGGCTTCACGCCGCTGCTCAAGATGCACACGCTCGGGCACGGGTTCATCCCCGACCCGGTGCACGCGGGCGGGCTGCGCTACCACGGCATGTCGCCGCTGCTCTCCCACATGTACGAGCTCGGGCTGTTCGAGGCGATCGCCAAGCCGCAGCGGGAGTGCTTCGCGGCGGCGATCACGTTCGCCAAGGCGGAGGGGATCATCCCGGCGCCCGAGCCGTCGCACGCGATCGCCGCCGTGGTCGAGGAGGCCAAGCGGTGCGCGGAGAGCGGCGAGGAGAAGGTCATCCTGACCGCCCTGTGCGGCCACGGGCACTTCGACATGGTCGCCTACGAGCGGTACCTGGCGGGCGAGATGGTCGACTACGACCTGCCGCAGGACCGGATCGACGCGGCCCTGGCCAGCTTGCCGCCGGTCTGAGCGGCGGGCCGGAGCCAGCCGCCCCCGTTCGGGATGAAAGTTCTGCAATCTCCCGAACGGGGGCGGGCCGTCCCCGTCACCGCCGTGTCACCTCGCCTGGCATGGGAAGCTGGAGCGCGCGCTGCGGGCCATCGTCCGCCCGGGACCGTTGCGGCCTGCCTGGTGACCGATTCCTTTCCCGGTCAGAGCACCTCGAGGGCGGTCAGCCGCTCGATGAGCAGCGCGGTCTGCGCCTCGGTGAGCGGCAGCCGCGGCGGGACGAGCCACGGGCCGCCCACGCCGGACGCGGCGAGAGCTGCCTTGGCGGCGGCGGGCTGCGCGCCGACCGCCAGCGCGGCCTGCACCGCGCGGAGCCGTGCCTCGTGCCGGAGCGCTTCGTCGAGCTTGCCCGCCCGGGCCGCCTGGTAGGCGGCGAGCACCACCTCGGGCACGAGGTTGGCGCTCGCGCAGATGGTGCCGCGGGCGCCGCTCAGCAGGTAAGAGACGATCATGGAGTCGGTCCCGGTCAGCACGGAGAAGTGGGCCGCGGCCGGCCCGGCGGCCGCCACCGCGTCAAGCAGCGAGGCGGCGTAGCCGAGGTCCCGGCCCGAGTCCTTCAGGCCGGCGACACGGGGATGCGCGGCCAGTGCCGCCGCGGCCGCGGGCGCGATCTGGACCTTGGTGTAGACGGGGATGTTGTAGAGCACCAGGGGCAAGGCCGCCCCGTCGGCGAGCCGGGCGAAATACCCCTGCTGCTCGGCCGCGCTGAGCGGGTAGTAGCCGGGCGGCGCCGTCAGCACGGCCGTGCCGCCGTGGTCCGCGTAGGCGGCGATCTCGGTGACGGCCTGCTCATGGTTGTGCGCGAAGACACCGGGAATCACCGGCATGCCCGCGGGAACCGCGGCGGCCACCGTGTCCACGACGGCGAGCCGCTGCTCCAGGCTGAGGCTGTACCCCTCACCGGTCGAGCCGAGCGGGCTCACTCCGGTGACGCCCCGGCCGACGAGCCGTTCCACCAGCTTCCTGAGCGCTCCGTGATCGACCCTGCCGTCGGCGTCGACCGGGGTGAGCAGGGCGACGATGACACCCTCGAGAACAGGCACGGTTGAATCCTAGACCCCGGCCGCTTCCATGCCGCGCAGCTCCCGCTTGAGCTCCTTGATCTCGTCGCGGATGCGGGCGGCGGCCTCGAACTGCAGCTCCGCGGCGGCCGCGTGCATCTGCTCGGTGAGCTGGCCGATCAGCGCGACCAGGTCGCCGCGGGCCTCGCCGCCGGCCAGCGGCGGCTCGCCCGCCCCCTGGGCGGCGGCACGGGCACGGGAGGACAGGCCGGGGACCGGGGACTTGCCGCGTGACTGCTGGCGGCCGCCGCCGCCGATCAGCTCCTGCGTGTCGGCGTCCTCGCGGATGATCGCGTCGAGGATGTCGGCGATCTTCTTGCGCAGCGGCTGCGGGTCGATGCCGTTGGCGGTGTTGTACGCGACCTGCTTCTCGCGGCGCCGGTTGGTCTCGTCGATCGCGTGCTGCATCGCGTTGGTGACCTTGTCCGCGTACATGTGGACCTCGCCGTTGATGTTCCTGGCGGCGCGGCCGATCGTCTGGATCAGGCTGGTGGGCGAGCGGAGGAAGCCCTCCTTGTCCGCGTCGAGGATCGCGACCAGGGACACCTCGGGCAGGTCGAGGCCCTCACGCAGCAGGTTGATGCCGACGAGCACGTCGAACTCGCCGAGCCGCAGCTCGCGCAGCAGCTCGATCCTGCGCAGCGTGTCGACCTCGCTGTGCAGGTACCGCGCGCGGACGCCGTTCTCGAGCAGGTAGTCGGTGAGGTCCTCGGACATCTTCTTGGTCAGCGTGGTGACGAGGACGCGCTCGCTGCGGTCGGTCCTGATGCGGATTTCCTCGAGGAGGTCATCGATCTGGCCCTTCGTCGGCTTGATGATGACCTGCGGGTCGACCAGGCCCGTGGGGCGGATCACCTGCTCGACGACCTCGCCGGCGACCCGCTGCATCTCGTACGGGCCGGGCGTGGCCGACAGGTAGATCGTCTGGCCGATCCGCTCGCAGAACTCATCCCAGGTGAGCGGGCGGTTGTCGATCGCGCTCGGCAGCCGGAAGCCGTGGTCAACCAGCACCCGCTTGCGGGATACGTCGCCCTCGTACATGGCGCCGATCTGCGGCACGGTCTGGTGGGACTCGTCGATGACGAGCACGAAGTCCTCGGGGAAGTAGTCGAGCAGCGTGTTCGGCGGGCTGCCCGCCTCGCGGCCGTCGATGTGCCGCGAGTAGTTCTCGATGCCGGAGCAGGAGCCGACCTGGCGCATCATCTCGATGTCGTAGGTGGTGCGCATCCGCAGCCGCTGCGCCTCAAGCAGCTTGCCCTGCCGCTCGAGCTCGGCGAGCCGCCCGGCCAGCTCGGCCTCGATGCCATGGATGGCCCGTTCCATCCGCTCGTCGCCCGCCACGTAGTGGCTGGCCGGGAAGACGTACAGCTCCTCGTCCTCGCTGATCACCTCGCCGGTCAGCGGGTGCAGCGTGGACAGCCGCTCGATCTCGTCGCCGAACATCTCGATCCGGACGGCGAGTTCCTCGTACTGCGGGATGATCTCGATCGTGTCGCCGCGGACCCGGAAGGTGCCGCGGGTGAACGAGATGTCGTTGCGGGTGTACTGCATGCCGACCAGCTTGCGCAGCAGCTGGTCGCGCTCCACGGTGTCGCCGAGCTTGACCTTGAGCATCCGGTCGACGTACTCCTGCGGGGTGCCCAGGCCGTAGATGCACGAGACGGAGGCGACGACGATGGTGTCGCGCCGGGTGAGCAGCGAGTTGGTGGCGGAGTGGCGCAGCCGTTCCACCTCGTCGTTGATCGAGGAGTCCTTCTCGATGTAGGTATCGGTCTGCGGGACGTACGCCTCTGGCTGGTAGTAGTCGTAGTAGGAGACGAAGTACTCGACCGCGTTCTTCGGCAGCATCTCGCGCAGCTCGTTGGCGAACTGGGCGGCGAGCGTCTTGTTCGGCAGCATGACGAGCATGGGGCGCTGCAGCTGCTCGGCGACCCAGGCGACGGTGGCCGTCTTGCCGGTGCCGGTCGCGCCGAGCAAGACGGTGTCCTTCTCCCCGTCGCTGATCCGCTCGGCGATCTGGGCGATCGCGGTCGGCTGGTCACCGGCGGGGGTCATCTCGGTGACGACCTCGAACGGCGCCACCTTCCGCTGCAGGTCGGTTACCGGACGCACCACGCCTCCTGGACTTGTTCGCTTACCGGGCAGCACGTCTCCCCGTGACGGCCCACCCATCCAACTCTACGTTGGGGGTCTGACATTCCACCGCCTCCCGCGGGCGGCCGGCGGGTACAGCTAGCACCCGGAGGGGCCGGAAGCTGGGTTCCGGGTTTATTGGGGGATTAGCCCTATCGTCTCCTGTCCGGGCACCCGGCATGCTCGATCGCATGGGAAACCGGGTCGTGACGACGCCTGGCCGGGGCCGGGCCATGTGGTACGGGGGGTTCGCGGTTTACGCCGCCGGGGTCGCGCTGTTCAGCGGCCCGGGGCTGGACCACTGGTGGGGCGCGTGGGCGGCGGGCGGGTACGCGGTCGCCGCCGTGATCACGCTCAGCGCTGCCGGGCGGGCATGGGGCGCGCGGCTCGCGGTCACGGCCGCCGTCGCGGGAGCCCTGGTGGCGCCGGCCCTGTGGCTGATGACGCGGGAGCCCACTCCCCCGGATGTCGCGGTGGTGGCACGGGCCGGCGCGCTGCTGCTGCATCACGGCACGCCCTACCTGCCGCTCGCCTCCCTGTCGGCCGGCGGCTGGCTGGCCTACAACCCCTACCTCCCGGTGATGGCGCTGTTCGGGCTGCCGGGCGGGCTCGGGCTGCCGGGCAAGACGTGGCCCTGGCTGATCGCGGCGACGTTCCTGCTGCTGTACGCGACGTTCCTGGTCACGCTCGGGCCGCAGGCGGGCGGGCGGCGGCGGGCCGCGCTCGGCCACGCCGCGTTCTGGCTTGCCTGTCCCGTCATGGCGTTCCCGTTGACGATGGGCATCACCGACCCGCCGGTGATCGCGCTGACCTGCCTGTCGCTCGCGCTGCTCGCCCGGGCCGGGCGCGCGGGCTCGTCCCGGCCTGGCCGCGGCCCGGTGCGCGCCGGCACCGTGTGCATCGGCACCGGGCGCATCGGCACCGGGCGCATCGGCACAGTGCTCGCCGGCACCGTGTTCACCGACACCGTGCTCGCCGCGCTGGCCCTCGGCGCCGCGTGCGCGATGAAGTACACGGCGTGGCCCGCGCTCGCCATCGTCGCCGTCATGGTCGCCGCGCGGGACGGCGTGCGCCCCGCCGCCCGGTTCGCCGCCGGCGTGCTCGCGACCGCCGCCGGGCTGGTCGCGGCGCTCGCGCCGGCCGCGCTGCGCCACCCGGCGTCGCTGGTTGAGAACACGGTGGCCTACCCGCTCGGGCTCACCGCGGCGAAGTCGCCCGCGCAGAGCCCGCTGCCCGGTCACTTGCTCGCGACGCTCGGGCCCGTCGGCCACGCCGCCGCGCTCGTCCTGCTCGCGACCGCCGGGCTGGCCATCGTGGCGTCGCTGGCGGTCGCACCGCCGGCCACCCCCGCCGCCGCCGCGCGGCGCCTCGCCATCGGGCTGACCGCGCTGTTCCTGCTGTCGCCGGCGACGCGCTTCGGCTATTTCATCTACCCGGTCAGCCTGTACGCGTGGGCGGTGCTGGCGGACCTGGAAAGCGCGCGCCGGGCGCGCCGCGCGACCGTCGACGTGGACCTGCCCGAACTCGCTGACGCATGGCGGAAAGGCGAAGAAACCCTTGTTTCCTGACAGCGTCCCGGGCCGGCCGCAAGATAGTGGATGTTTGGGCACACGGGAGTGTGCCCAAACATCCACTATCCGTCCTGCCGCGCCGGCCCGCGATCAGGCGGCTGGCGTGCGGCTGGACACGCACGTCAGTGCGCTGCGCGCAGCCGGATTCGCCGAGGTGGGGACGGCCTGGCAACAAGGTCTGCGGCGCAGTGGCGTAAGGTGACCCCGGATGCAATGGCGGGCCGGGAGGAGGGCCATGCTGCGGGTCGGGCTGACTGGCGGGATCGGGTCAGGCAAGAGCGCGGTGGCCGAACGGCTCACGGCGCTCGGCGCGGTGGTCCTCGACGGCGACAAGGCCGCCCGGGCGGTGGTCGAGCCGG
>DASWAE010000006.1:0-21575 GCA_036391275.1 Trebonia sp. | reverse complement strand
GGGCGGGCGGTTCCTGACCGTAGGGTCCCTGGGCGGGCGGTTCCTGACCGTAAGGTCCCGGCCCGTATGGTCCTTGCCCGTACGGGTCGTAGCCGCCGGCGCCCGGCATGGTGGCCGCCCCCGGCTCCGGCTGCCCGCCGTGCGCCGTGGTCAGCCGGTAGTAGATCAGCGTGATCACCGCCGCGATGAACGGCGCCACGAGGGTGTCGCTCACGAGGCTGGAGATGAAGCTGCGCCAGCCGTAGGGCAGCGCGTGCAGGATGACCGATAGCACGATCCCGCCGGCTACCAGGAGCAGGAACACCAGGATGAACGTGCCGAACACGTTCCAGGCGTAGCCGCGGACCGTCCGCCAGCTACGCCCGAACGCCTCGATGGCGCCGGCGCCGCCGATCACGATCTCCGGCACGATCAGCGACCAGAAGGTGAGCAGGATCAGGCCGGGCACGATGATCAGCACGAAGCCGATCCCGATGCCGATGCTGGCAAGGATGGACGCGACCGCCACCGAGCCGAGGAACGGCATCGCCGCCGAGACGGTCTCGCCGAGGCTGAGGTCGGCACGTCCGTCCCGCACGTCCTGCACGGCCTTCACCAGCGCCGCCTGCAGCAGGAACATGCCGAACATGCTGAAGATCAGCCCGATGAGCGCGCCGACGGTGCCGAGCGCCCAGGACAGCAGCGCGGTAATGACGGAGATCACCAGGAAGATGACGAAGGAGATCGCGATGAAGTGGGCGGCATGCCGCCGGTACAGCGCCCATGCCTCGCTTAGGACTCCTGAGAGCGGACTCATGCCGCCATCGTAGGCAGCTACCCCCGCACGGGACGAGACCCGGCGGGCACCGGATGTGATCAGGAACGGCGGCGGGAGCGCGGTACGCGACCAAATACCGGGATGTGACCCGATAGCCGCCGCGGTCATCCGCGGTCATCCGCGGGCACGGGCTGAACCCGCGTGAACATCGCGCGAACCCCTGTCGGCGCCCGGTTCCGGCCTACTAGCCTGGTGACGGACTCGGACTCGGACTTGGGCGCGGACGGGGGCTCGGCGATGAGCGGACTCAGCTACGGATCGGTGCGGCCCGCGGCGGCGCAGGCGGACCTGTCCGCGGTGGCGAAGTACATGTTCTGGCTCATGTTCCGGAACGTCGCCTCCGACGGCCTGGTCTTCGACGACCCGGTCAACGCCGGGATCATCTCCGCGCCCGGCTGCGTGCTCGCCTCCCCGTCGTGGGAGAACACCGCCACCCACGTCACCCAGGATTACGTCTACCACTGGACCCGTGACGCCGCCATCGTCGCGCTCGAGCTTGCCTGGGCCTACGCGAACGGCACGCTCCCTGACAACCAGCCGCTCATCGACTACGTGACGTTCTCCCGGACATGCCAGCAGTCGGCCGGCGACTTCGACCGGGCCTGCTTCTACATCGACGGCGCGCAGCGCCCGTGGACCAATCAGACCGACGGGCCCGCACTGCAGACCCTCGCCCTGCTCGCCATGTACGGCCAGCTCGACCCGCCGGCCCAGGCGACCGCGCTGACGCTGATCGACGCGAACCTGAACTTCCTGGCCGGCGCCTACCAGGGCAAGACGTACAACCTGTGGGAAGAGGAGCACGGCTACTCGTTCTTCGCCCGCTCCGCGCAGCTGCGCTGCTTCCAGGCGGTCGCCGCCAACACCATCGGCATCGCCGTCCCCTCCTGGCTGCCCGACGCGCTGACCTGGCTCACCGCCGCCCTGGACAGCCACTGGAACGGCGAGGTGTACCAGTCGGTGCTTCCCGTGCCGGCTGACTACCGCGCTCCGTACGACCCCAACATCGACATCGTGCAGGCCGCCATCTACGGTGCCGAGTCGGCGACGGACCCGCGGCTCCTGGCCACCGCCGCGCAGCTGCGCGCCCAGTGGGACGACCCGGGCTCGAAGTACTACTACCCGATCAACGGCGCGGACGCCGCCGCCGGCCTGGGCCCGCTGCTCGGCCGCTACCCGGGCGACGTCTACGACGGCGACACCGACGCCCAGGTCGGTGACCACCCGTGGGCGCTCACCACGGCGAACTTCGCCGAGCTCTACTACCGTGTCGCCGCCAGGATCAACTCAACCAAGACGGTCCCCGCCGACTCGCTGTCCGCGTCGTTCCTCGGCCAGGTCGGGGTGACCGCGTCCACCGCGCCCGCGGACGCGGTCACGGCGCTGCGCGCGGCGGGCGACGCGATGCTCCAGGCGATCGTCCACCACAGCGACCACCTCGAGCTCTCCGAGCAGTTCGACGCGGTCACCGGCTTCGAGAAGTCCGTGGCGAACCTCTCCTGGTCCTACGCCGCATTCCTCTCCGCCGCCCGCGCCCGCGGCGCCTAACCCGCCCGCCTAACCCGCCCGCCTAACCCGCGGCGCCTAACCCGCGGCGCCTAACCCGCCCGCCCAGCCCAGCCCGCCCAGCCCAGCCCGCCTAACCCGCCCGCCTAACCCGCCCGCCCAGCCCGCCCGCCCAGCCCGCCCGCCCAGCCCGCCGCCCCAGCGCTCCACCGCTGTCGTTTCCGGTCACAGCGATGGTGCTCCAGGAGCCCATGTGACCAGAGGGACATCGTTGCTGTTTCCGGCACCCCAGGATCATGATCATGAAGAGTTATTAGCGTGATAGCGCCTAAAACCCTACATAACACCACAATCCTTCCGGATCATGGGGCTGTCGGCGGCGATCAGCGGAACCCGCAGGTCTCACAGTCCTCGTCAGTTTCAGCAGCCCCGCGAATCGGCGCTCTCCGGGTGAAGAACCGGCCAAGCGGCGACACGTGGTGCCCTCGCGGTGACCGAAGTCGGCCAGCGCAGGGCCTGAACCGCTGATAACAGCAAAAAGCGGCTCGCCGCCGCCCAGGGCTTGCCGCCGGTCAGGGCTTGCCGCCGGTCAGGGCTTGCCGCCTAGGCCGTCGCGTTGCCCGGGGCGGACGTCTGGAGCGGTGCCGTCGCGTGGTCGGCGGGCAGCGTCGCCGGGTCGACGAACTCGCTGCCCGTCGCGTTGGCCACCACCGCCTCGCCGGTCGCCGACCCCTTAAGGTACTGCAGCCAGCTCAGGAACCACTCGGTCCAGCCGTTGTCCCACTGACCTGCCCGCGGGCTGCCGCTGATGGTGATCGGGTCGCCGGGCACGGCCAGCTCGTAGTACGTCTGGGCGTCGGCGGGGGCCAGGTTCACGCAGCCGTGGCTGACGTTCTCGAAACCTTGCTGGCCGACGGACCAGTAGGCGTCGTGGTAGTAGTCGCCGCTGAAGGTGAACCGCACCGACCAGGGCACGAGCAGGTCATAGCCCGGGCCCTTCATGCGGACCGGGTTGGCCTTCTCGATGGTCAGGTAGGAACCGTTCGGCGTGTCGTCGCCCGGCTTGCCTGAGCTGATCGGCCAGTCGTACTTGAGGTGGCCGTTGACGTAGATCTGCGTCTTGTGCTTCTTGGTGGACGCGACCGCGATCACCGAGTCGCCGATGCCGAACGTCTGCGCGAGCGTGTGGTGCCCGTACACCCCGGGCGCGGCCCGCACCCCGTCGAAGTGCCCGGTGAACGTCACCGTGGTATGCGCCGGCCAGTAGTCGCGCGGCCGGAAGTCGAGCGTCTGGTTGCCGTCCCAGTACCAGACGCCGGTCACCGGGTTGGAGGTCTGGATCTCGATCGACCGCTCGACCGCCGCCTTGTCCTGCACCGGCGCGCTGAACGTCAAGATGATCGGCATGCCGACGCCGTAAGTCTGCTTGTACCCCTCGAAGATCCGGGCGGTGAACGTCGCCGCCGGCGTCAGCGTACGGAATGCGGCCGTCTTGGTGGTCGTCACGCCGGCGCCCGACACCGCGGTCGCGGTGACCGTGTAGGAGCGCGAGACGTTAAGCGCCCAGGTGCTGTGCCAGGATGCGCGGTCGGCCGAGTAGCTGCCCCGCACCGGGTCGCCTTGCGTCGCGACGCTGACGTTCCGCAGCGTCCCGCCCGCCGCGGTGACCGTGATGCCCGGTGACGGGTCGGCGGCGGCCGCGCCGTTCCCCGGCGTGATCGTCACGGCGGGCCCGGCGGGCGACGGCCGCGCGGAGGCCGAGCCGGAGCCGGAAGCGACGCCGGTCCCGCTGAGACTAGTTCCCGCGGACGCGGCGGACCCGCTCGCGCCGGGCTTCCCGTTGCTGGTCGTGGCGCCGCCGCTGCATGCCGCCAGCGCTGCCACCAGCGCCCCGGCGGCGAGAGCGGAAACCGTCCTAATCGCCCTCATGCCAACACTGTAGGTCGCACTCCGTCATAAGTAACTAGCGGCCCGGGCGCGGCCGAGGGAGAAACTCGGACAAAACACCATAAAAGCGGCGACGAGATACTCGATAAACAAAGCGTCAGATAGCGCTCTGAGTGAATTAGTTGAGTAATGCTGATTCAACCGGCCCCGCGCGTTTAACAGATAGTAAGTCGAGAAATACGCAGCGGAGCATTTCTTCCAAGTCACACCAGTCACAGCCGCAATCGTTTGCAACGCCAATCACGGAACGGTAACATCGGGGATCTGCCGCAAATCGGACATTATTTGTTCGGTGGTGGCCGTACACCTCATGTGACATATCCCACATCCGGCCCACCGTCCCGCGGACTAGTTGATCTTGACCCGACAATCAAGAACATCGCTCTGACCTGCGCAAATGCGATGATAAGACAACCATGAATGGATGTGAACGTGACTGTTTATCAAAGCGTGATGGGCGGTGAAATACGGGACAAAGAATTCATTGTTGCGAGACAAGGCTGGCTTCCGGGTGGTACCCAAGAACGGCACACGGGAAAGAGAAGCGCCGTGTGCGTACCGCTAATACGCTCCGCAGAGCGCCATGAAAGGACAGAAAGATGGCAAGACCCATGCTCAGCCAGCGCTCACATGCCCATATCCGGGTCTGCGCCGAGCGGCGCGGAGGCGCCTAGGGATGCGGCGCACCTGGCTGGCCCGCGCGGTTCTCGCCGCCGGCGCGGTCAGCATTCCGGTCACCGCCCTGGCGGTCCCGGCCGAGGCGGCAACCAGTAACCAGCAGCACACGGTCACCGCGAGCGCGACCCTCGCGGCCACGACTACCGCAAGGACGTACAACCAGGTCGCTGCGTCCCTAGCGAGGCGGTTGGTGGGGGATCGCTACGCCTACGGCGGCACCAGCCCGGCCGGCTTTGACTGTTCCGGGCTTACCCAGTGGGTCTACCGGCACACCGGTCACGGCAAGCGGATCCCGCGGATAGCGGAGAGCCAGTTCCGCTACTTCCACCGGATCAGCCACGCCGCCGCCCGCCCGGGTGACCTGGTGTTCTTCCACGTCACGAGCTACCTCGGCAGCTACGTCTACCACGTGGGCGTCTACGAGGGCGGCCGCATGATGGTGGCAGCCACGGACCCCAGCGGGGGCGTGCAGCTGCAGTCGTTCGCCTGGGCCGGCAACACGGTCTCGTTCGGCACCATCTCCCACTAGCGGGCGGTTGTGCGCCTGGCCCTGCCCGCCGGGATTCCCTGGCCCCGTTAACGGGCAGCTGCGCCTGGCCCTGCCCGCCGGGATTCCAACGCATACCGCCGTGGTCGCGGCCTGTGCCGTGACCGCGGCGGTATGCTACAGGGATCTTGCGGACCGGGAGGTGAAAGTGGAACCTGCTGCGCAGGCCCAGCCTCGCCCGGCCCAGTCCCGGCAGGCAACGCCCCGGCCGGCGACGCCCCGGCCGGCGACGTCCCGGCCGGCGACGTCCCGGCCGGCGCTGTCGCGCCGGCACGAGGCCGGCGCGGACTCCGCGCGCGGCATGCTCTTCACCCTCCTCGGTGAGTTCGTGCTACCCGACGAGGGCACCGCCTGGACGAGCGCGGTGCTCGCCGCGTTCGACCGGCTCGGGGTGGCGGAGAAGGCGACCCGGCAGGCGCTGATGCGCACGTCGAACGCCGGCTGGCTCACCGCGGAGAAGGTCGGCCGCCGCACCCGCTGGCTGCTCACCCCGGCGGCCACGCGACTGCTCACCGACGGCGCGCGGCGGATCTACTCGTTCGGGCCCGCCCGGGAGTGGGACGGCCAGTGGGTCCTCGTCCAGGTCCGCATCCCCGAGGCAGACCGGCGGGCCAGGCACGTCGTGCGGACGCGGCTCGCCTGGGCAGGCTTCGGGTCGCTCGGCCCCGGCCTGTGGATCAGCCCCCACGCCGCCCGCGAGCAGGAGGCGATCCGGGTGCTCACCGAGGCCGGCGTCGCCCGAGACGCGAACGTGTTCGTCGCCAGGCGGGCCGGGCTGTCCGACACCAGGGACATGGTGGCCGCCGCCTGGGACCTGCCGCACGTCGAAGCGGAGTACGAGCAGTTCGTCGCCGAGTTCCGTGCGCCCGCCGTCCCGTCGGACGTGCTGCTGCGCCAGCTCGAGCTGGTGCACGCCTGGCGCAAGTTCCCCGCGCTCGACCCGGCGCTGCCCCGGGAGCTGCTGCCGCCCCGCTGGACCGGGAACAAGGCGGCGGACCTGTTCAGCGACCGGCACGCACGCTGGGCGGACGACGCGCGGCGCGAGTGGAAGCGGCTCAACAGCGACCCGTCATGATCACGCCCGGGTAGACCCAGTTTGTCCCTGCCCGGCCCGCCCCGAGCCGCGGCAATGTTCTACGAAGACTTGACGAGCGTGAAGACATTCGTAGAACATGGGGGCATGTCGCACGTGGAATTCCGGACAAGCCCGGCGCGGTACCGGCACTGGCGGCTCGACGTCGACGGCCCGGTCGCCACGCTGACGATGGACGTCGATGAGCAGGGCGGCCTGGTGCCCGGCTACGAGCTGAAGCTCAACTCCTACGACCTGGGCGTGGACATCGAGCTGTACGACGCGGTCCAGCGCCTGCGGTTCGAGCACCCCGAGGTCAAGGCCGTGGTGATGACCAGCGGCAAGGAAAAGATCTTCTGCGCGGGTGCGAACATCCGGATGCTGGCGGCGTCGGAGCACGCATGGAAGGTGAACTTCTGCAAGTTCACCAACGAGACCCGCAACGGCATCGAGGACGCCACCGAGAACTCCGGCCAGACCTACCTCGCCGCCCTCAACGGCACCGCGTCCGGCGGCGGCTACGAGCTCGCTTTGGCCTGCGACAAGATCCTGCTGGTGGATGACCGCTCCTCGGTCGTCTCGCTGCCCGAGCTGCCGCTGCTCGGCGTGCTGCCCGGCACCGGCGGCCTCACCCGCGTCACGGACAAGCGGCACGTCCGCCGCGACCTGGCCGACTACTTCGCCACCAAGTCCGAGGGCCTCGGCGGGAAGAAGGCGGTCGGCTGGAGGCTGGTGGATGAGGTGGTCCCGCGGGCGAGATGGCAGGAAGTGATAGCCGAACGGGCGCATGGCTCCGCCTCATCCGCCAGCCGTCTCGCTGGCGGCCCGGCGATCGAGCTGACCGAGCTGGAGAAAACGCGATCCGCCGACTCCGAGACGACAGCACACATCAAATACGCACATATTTCGGCCACGATCGACCGCGACCGCGCGGTCGCGGAGATCACCGTGACCGGCCCGGCCGCCGACGCACCGCACTCGATGGCCGACGCGTACGCGCAGGGCGACGCGTTCTGGCCGCTCGCGGTGGCCAGGGAGCTCGACGACCTCATCCTCGACCTGCGCACCAACGAGACCGAGGTGGGTACCTGGGTATTCAGGACCAAAGGCGACCCGGCCCGGGTGCTGGCGCACGACGCGCTGCTACTCGCCCGCTATGACAGCGACTGGCTGGCGCGGGAGATCGTGCTGCTGCAGAAGCGGACGCTCAAGCGCCTGGACGTGACCTCCCGGTCGCTGATCGCGCTGATCGAGCCGGGCTCCTGCTTCGCCGGGTCGCTGCTCGAGCTGGCCCTGGCCGCCGACCGCTCCTACATGCTGTTCGGCGTCTTCGAGGACATTGACCCGGAGGCGGCTCCGGCCGCTGTCACCGTGGGGGCCATGAACCTGGGCCCGCTGCCGATGGGCAACGGCCTGACCCGGCTGGCGACCCGGTTCCTCGGCGACCCGGACGCCCTGGCGGCGGCGGAGAAGGCCGCGGGGGAGCCGCTCGAGGCCACCGACGCCGAGAAGCTCGGCCTGGTCACCTTCGCCCCCGACGACATCGACTGGGAAGAAGAGGTGCGGATCGCGGTGGAGGAACGGGCCTCGTTCTCCCCGGACGCCCTGACCGGCCTGGAGGCGAACTACCGGTTCGCCGGGCCTGAGACGATGGAGACGAAGATCTTCGGGCGGCTGACCGCCTGGCAGAACTGGATTTTCTACCGGCCCAACGCCTCCGGCCCGGACGGCGCGCTGCGCGCCTACGGCACCGGCAAGCGGGCCGGCTTCGACCGGAAGCGAGTGTGATGGTGAGCAGGCCGGATTACGCGGAGAAGATCCCGAACAACGTCGGGCTCGCCGAGGACCGGCGGCTGCAGCGCGCCCTGGAGTCGTGGCAGCCGGACTTCCTGTCGTGGTGGGAGACCATGGGCCCGACGCTGCCGACGCAGGACGTGTACCTGCGCACCGCGATCGACGTGCGCGGCGAGGGCTGGGCCCAGTTCGGGCACGTGCCGATGATCGACTACCGGTGGGGCATCTTCCTGGCGGACAAGAACCCGGACCGGCGGATCGCGTTCGGGCGGCACAAGGGCGAGCCTGCCTGGCAGAAGGTCCCGGGGGAGTACCGGGCGGAGCTGCAGCGGCTGATCGTGATCCAGGGTGACACCGAGCCCGCCAGCGTTGAGCAGCAGCGCAACCTCGGCGCGACCGCCCCGTCCCTGTATGACCTGCGCAACCTGTTCCAGGTGAACGTGGAGGAGGGGCGCCACCTGTGGGCGATGGTGTACCTGCTGCACGCCTACTTCGGCCGGGAGGGCCGCGAGGAGGCCGAGGAGCTGCTGCACCGCAACTCCGGGTCGCAGGACTCGCCAAGGATCCTGGGGGCGTTCAACGAGGAGACGCCGGACTGGCTGTCGTTCTACATGTTCACCTACTTCACCGACCGGGACGGCAAGTACCAGCTCGGCACGCTGAAGGAAAGCGCCTTCGACCCGCTGTCACGCACGTGCGAGTTCATGCTCAAGGAAGAGGCGCACCACATGATGGTCGGCACCACCGGCGTCGACCGGGTGGTGGAGCGCACCGCCCAGGTGATGGTGGGCAGCGACACCGACGACGTGGCCGCCCTCGGCGTGATCCCGCTGAGCATCATCCAGAAGTACCTGAACTTCCACTACTCGGTGTCGCTTGACCTGTTCGGCGGGGAGACGTCCACCAACGTGGCGAACTACTACACCGCCGGGCTCAAGGGCCGCTGGCTGGAGGAGCGCCGCAAGGACGACCACCAGCTCGCCGACGACGCCATGATGGTCGACGCGCTGGTCGACGGGGACATCTCCCAGGTCGAGGTGTCGGCGCTGACCGGTCTCAACACCGACCTGCGGCGGGAGTACATCGCCGACTGCTCCGGCGGGGTCAAGCGGTGGAACCGCATCCTGGCGGACGCGGGGCTGCCGCAGCGGCTGTACCTGCCGCACATCGCGTTCAACCGCAAGGTCGGCGCGTTCGCCGGCATCGAGGCCTCGCCCACGGGCCAGAAGATGACGGCGCGTGAATGGGAGCAGTCCAAGGGGCAATGGCTGCCCACCGACACCGACAAGACATTTGTCCGTTCCCTGATGCACCCGGTGTACGAGCGTGGCAAGATCGCTGCCTGGGTCGCACCCCCGCGCAACGGGATCAACGGCCAGCCGTTCGACTACGACTACGTGCACCTGGCCTAGGCCGGACGGCCACGGCCCGATACCTGGGAACCCGCGATGACGCAGTTGTTCAACGCCTGTGAGTACCTGCTTGACCGGCGGCTCGCCGCGGGCGACGGCGACCGGCTCGCCCTGACCGGCCCGGCCGGCGAGCTCAGCTACACCCGGTTGTGGGACCGGGTCCGGCGGACCGCGGCGGGCCTGCGCGCGGCCGGCCTGCAGCCCGAGCAGCGGGTGCTCATGGTGATGTCCGACTCGCCGCACTTCGTGGTCGTCTACCTGGCCGCTATGCGGGCGGGCGCGATTCCCGTCCCTGTTTCGACGATGCTCCGCGCCGATGGCATCGCCGAGCTGCTGCGCGACTCCCGTGCCCGGTTCCTCGCGGTAACCAGTGAGTTTGCCGCCGCCGCGGAGTCGGCCGTCGTGTTGGCAAGTACAGGGGCGGCACCTGAACTGGCCGGGGTGCTCGCCGATGGCCCGCTTACCGTGTCCGTTCCCGTGCACTTCTTCGACGAGCTCGCCAGCGCGGCCCCGGATGACTTCGTCTACGACACGGGCCCGGACTCCCCGGGCTTCTGGCTTTACACCTCGGGCACCACGGGCATTCCCAAGGGCGCGATGCACCGGCACGGCTCTGTCCAGGTCGTCTGCGAGACCTACGGCCAGCGGGTGCTCGGCATCCGCCCGGACGACCGGTGCCTGTCGGCCGCCAAGGCGTTCTTCGCCTACGGCCTCGGCAACTCGGTGCTGTTCCCCCTGTCGGTGGGCGCGGCGAGCGTGCTGCTCGCGCCGCCGTCGCGGCCGGACCTGATCGCCGAGACCGCCGCCAAGCACGGTGCCACGCTGTTCTTCGGCGGTCCCACGTTCTTCGCCAACATGCTCCGCGGCGCAATGCCGTCCGACGCCCTGGCCGGGGTCCGCCTCGCCGCGTCCGCGGGCGAGGCGCTGCCCGCCGCGCTGTACGCGCGGTGGACCGGGCACTTCGGCATCGACATCATCGACGGCATCGGGATGACCGAGATGCTGCACATCTTCCTGTCCAACGTGCCCGGCGCCGTCCGCCCGGGGACCACCGGCGTCGCGGTGCCCGGTTACGACCTCAAGCTGGTCGACGAGGAAAGCGGCCAGGAGATCCGCGAGCCCGGCCACGCGGGCACGCTGTTCGTCCGCGGCGCGTCCACCGCGACCGGCTACTGGGCGCGGTACGACGCCTCCCGGCTGGTGTTCCAGGGGGAGTGGCTGCGCACCGGCGACACCTACGTCCGCGACGCCGACGGGTACTACGCGTGCCTCGGCCGGACCGACGACATGATCAAGGCGTCCGGCATGTGGGTCTCTCCCGCGGAGGTGGAGAGCCGGCTGCTGGCCCACCCCGCGGTTGCCCAGGCCGTGGTGGTCGCCGCGCCCGACAGCGACGGCCTGGAAAAGCCGGTCGCCTACGTCGTGCTCGCCCCCGGCGCGACGGTCACCGAGGGGGAGCTGATCGAGCACTGCCGCCAGGGGCTGCCCTCGTTCAAGCGGCCGCGCGCGGTCGTCTTCACCGAGACCTTCCCCACCACCGCGACCGGCAAGATCCGCCGCGTCGAGTTGCGGGCGCTGGCGGCCCGCGTGCTGCGGCCGGGAAACCCGACCCCAGAGCGCGAGGCAGCCCCGTCCGAGGGGGCCTGATGCTCGACGGCTACCCGCTCGTCGACGTGCACCTGCACGCCGCGAGCAAGCCCTCGCTCAAGCTGCCGTGGGACACCTGGATCCAGGGCTTCGGCGGTGACATCGGCCGGCTCTACGACGACGCGGGCAGGATCGTCCCGGCCGAGTTCAGTGCCCTGCTCGAAGGCGAGGGCGCCGACATCGGAATGCTGATGTGCGAGTACTCGCCCAAGGTGACCGGCATGCAGGTGATCGAGGACATGCTGCCGATCGCGGCGGCCGACCCGCGGCGCATCAAGGTCATCGGCAGCGTCAACCCGCACCTGCACTACCCGGTCGACGAGGAGGTGCGCCGCCAGCTCGGCCTCGGCGCGGTGGCACTCAAGATCCACCCGGTGCACGCCGGCGTCGCCGCCAACGACCGGATGCTCTACCCCGCCTACGAGGCCGCCCAGGCGGCCGGCATTCCCGTGGTCGTGCACTGCGGCACCTCCACCTTCCCCGGGGCCGCCAACACCTTCGGCGACCCGGTGGTGCTCGATGACGTGCTGCGCGACTTCCGCTCGCTCACCCTGGTCCTCGCGCACGGCGGGCGCGGCTGGTGGTATGACGCGGCCGCGTTCCTCGCCCTGTCCCACGACCGGGTGTGGATCGAGCTGTCCGGCCTGCCGCCGTCGCGGCTGCGCGACTACTACGCGCGGCAGAACTGGACCAGGCTCACCCGCCGGATGATCTTCGGCACCGACTGGCCCGGCATCCCCGGCATCGCGGCCAACGCCCGGGCCGTCGCCAAGCTCATGCCCGACGAGGACACCGCCGCCGCCGTCCTGGCCGGCAACGCCATCCGCGTGTACCGGCTCGAACCGCCTCCGGCATGATGGGGCCCATGAACGGGCCGATAGGGATCGTCGGCGCGGGGACCATGGGGGCCGGGATCGCCCAGGTGGCCGCGGTGGCCGGACGGCGGGTGCTGATCGCCGATGCCGTGGACGGCGCGGCCGCGCGTGCCGTCGCCGTGATCCGCGACCGGGTCAAGGCGCAGGTCGCCAAGGGCAGGCTGAGCGCCGATCCCGACGCCCTCGACCTCACCGCCGTCGAGTCGGTCGCCGAGCTGTCCGGCTGCGCGGTCGTCATGGAGGCGGTCCTCGAGGACCTGGCCGTCAAGCGAGCGCTGTTCGCCGAGCTTGAGGCCGTCGTCGCCGCCGACGCCATCCTCGCCTCCAACACCTCCTCGCTGTCGCCCACCGCGCTCGCGGCCGGCCTCGCCCGTCCCGAGCGCCTGGTCGGCCTGCACTTCTTCAACCCCGTCCCGGCGATGCGGCTGGTCGAGGTCATCTCCGGCCTGGCCACCGCGCCCGAGGTGGCCGACGCCGCCGCCGGCCTGGCCGCCGAATGGGGCAAGACCGTGGTGCGGTCCAGCGCCACCCCCGGGTTCATCGTCAACCGGATCGCCCGCCCCTTCTACGCCGAGGCCTGGCGGCTGTACGAGGAGCACGCCGCCGTTCCGCAGCACATCGACGCGGTGCTGACCGGGGGCGGCGGGTTCCGCATGGGACCGTTCGCGCTGATGGACCTCATCGGGCACGACGTCAACGAGGCGGTGACCCGGTCCGTCTGGGCCGCGTTCGGCCACGACCCGCGGTTCGCGCCCTCGCTGGCCCAGCGCGCCCACGTCGAGGCGGGCTGGCTCGGCCGCAAGGCCGGCCGCGGCGTCTACCCCGCCGACGGTGCGCCTGCCCCGGTCCCCGCGCCGGCCGCGCCGCCGCCCCCCGTCGTCACCGAGCACGCGGTGCACGGTGTCATCGGGGAGCACCGTCTTATCGGGGAGCGCGGTTCCGCCGCGGAGCCTAGTGCCGCCGCCGTGCGCCAGCCGTCACCGCTGCGCCCGCTGCTCGACCGGGCCGGCGTGACCATCGTGCCCGGCGACCGCGACGGCACCGGCGCCGGGCTGCCCGACGGCCTCGTCGAACTGCCGTCCGGCGCGCTGCTCGTCCTCTGCGAGGGGGTCACCGCCACCTCGCTGTCGGCCGCGTTCGAGCGGCCGGTCATCGTCGCCGACCGCGTCCTTGACCCGGCGACGGCCACCGCGATCGCCATCGCCGTCTCCGACGGCTGCCCGCCCGCCGCCGCTGCCGAGGCCACCGGCCTGCTGCAGGCCGCGGGCCTCGCCGTGTACCTCATCGACGACACCCCCGGCCTCATCGTTACCCGCACCGTCGCCATGCTCGCCAACCTCGCCGCCGACGCCCTCGCCTGCCAGGTCGCCACCGAGCCGGACATCGACAACGCGATGCGCCTCGGCGTGAACTACCCGCTCGGCCCGCTCGCCTGGGGCCGCCAGTGGGGAATCGGCACCGTCTTGCGCATCCTGGACAGCCTCGACGACTGGTACCGCGACGGCCGCTACCGCCCGAGCCCGCTGCTGCGCCGCGCCGCGCTCGCCCACCGCGCGTCCCCCCCGCCCAGCACCCCCTAATCAAGATAACAGCAAGAAGCGGGGTCGTTTCCACTACCTGCTTGATCGTCATGTCCCGTTGGGCCGGCTATAACCGGCCCAACGGGACACGGGGAGGCCAAGCCACCGAGCCGTAGGAGGGATCATGAGCCTTATCGAGGTACGCGACGAGGGCGACACCCGGTGGATCGGCCTGAACCGCCCCGACAAGCGCAACGCCATCGACCAGGCCACGAGCAGCGCCTTCGCCGCCGCCCTGGACGACGCCCGCGTGCGGCCCTGCGTCCTCATCGTGCACTCCGTTACCCCGGGCATCTTCGCGGCCGGCGCCGACATCGCCGAGCTACGGGAGCGCGACGCCGACGCCGCCCTGCTCGCCATCAACGCCGGCCTGTTCGAGAAGCTCGAGGCGCACCGCTGGCCGACCATCGCCGCCGTCGACGGTCCCGCCCTCGGCGGCGGCTGCGAGCTCGCGCTCGCCTGCGACTTCCGCATTGCCTCGCCGCGCGCGTACTTCGGCCAGCCAGAGCTGTCCCTCGGCATCATCGCGGGCGCCGGCGGCAACTGGCGGCTCGCCCAGGCGGCCGGGCAGCAGGTCGCCCGGCGCATGCTGTACGCGGGCGCGCGGCTGACCGCGGCGGAGGCCCGCGACGCCGGCCTCGTCGACGAGCTCGCCGACGACCCGTCGGCGGCGGCCGTCGTCCTGGCCGGGAAGATCACCCGCCAGTCCTGGCGCGCCCTTGAGCTCACCAAGCTGGCCCTGCGCTCCCACCGCCCCGCCACCACGACGTTCGACGTCGCCGCCCAGGCTTTGCTGTTCGGCAGCCAGGACAAGTACGACCGGATGACCGCGTTCCTCGACCGCCGCCGCGGCTAGCGGTACCAGCGGCTGGCGCTGCCCGCGGCTGGCGCTGCCCACGGCTGGCGCTGCCCGCGGCTGGCGTCAGCCGCCCGGCTCGCCCAGTGCGGCCGGCAGGCTGAGCAACTCCGGTGCCACGTAGACCTGTGCTCCGGTGATCGCCGCGAGGTTGAGCGCGTCGCTCGGCCGCGCGTCCACCGTCGCGCCGCCGCGCAGCATGACCGCGGCGTAGAAGATGCCGTCGCGCAGCCCGGTGACCCGCACCGCCTTGACCGCCGACCCCGCCGCCGCGACCAGCGCCGCCATGAACTGGTAGGTCATCGGCCGGGGGAACTCCTGCCCCTGGAGGCTGAAAGCGAGGGCCATCGCCTCGGCGTCGCCGACGCCGATCCGCAACCGCCGCGCGTCGCCCTCGGCCGTCGCGGCGAGCTCGATGAAGAACCGCTCGCCCCGCCCCGGCCCGTCGTCGCTCCCCCGGACCACCCCGGTGATGGTCACCGGCACCAGTTCCGCCATCCTGGCCGCCTTCCTGGCGCTTTGCCACCTTCAGGGTAAACCAGCGGTAACCCGCCGTGGCCCGCCGGCCGACCAGCGCCGCCACCGCGCCCGTCCGGAGGCCGTTGGGCCCTACGGCCGATGACCTGCGCTCCTTGATGACCCTGGCCGCAGCCTGCATGCTCTGCTCATAACGCAGGCAGATCGCTGCGGGGGCTCGGAAAGGCGGTCGCGATGAGCATCCACTGGAAGCGGTACGCGCTCGCGGGCGGTGCCCTGGCCGCGGAGGTCGCCGGCTACCTGCTGTGGCGGCCGAGGATGCTGCGGTGGGGCGCGACGAGGGAGGAGGCCAGCGAGTCTCTTCCCGGCGATGACTACACGCCGCACCCGCGCGTGCAAAGTACGCGGGCGGTCACGATCGACACGGCACCGGAGCTGGTCTGGCCGTGGCTGATGCAGATGGGCATCGGCCGCGCCGGGTTTTACACCCACGACTGGGTGGAACGGCTGATGTTCCGCGCCCGGTACGTCGACGGCCGGCATTCCGCGACCCGCATCCACCCGGAGCTGGCGCTGTTGCAGGCCGGCGACAGCGTTCCGCTGGGCGGCGGCGTGCTCGCGCCGGTCCTCGAGGTTCAGCCGGGCCGGCATCTGGTCGCCCAGGAGATCTACGTGCTGCGTCCGCTGCCGGGCAACAGGACCCGGCTCATCGCCCGGTACCGCGGCATGGGCTTCATTTCCCCGGCCGCCCGCGCCATCCGGCCGGATGCCGGGCCGGTGCCCCGGCTGATCCGGTTCGCCGTCCTTCGCGTCCCTGGCGCCGATCTGGCCCTCCGCGCGCTGGACTTCTTCGTCGCCGATCCGCTGCACCACTACATGGAGACCGGGATGCTCACCGGGATCAAGGCACGTGCGGAAGGGAAGTACCACGACGCAGACGACACCGGCGCGGCAGCCCCGCCATGGAGCCCCTGGCGCCCCCGGCCTGACGGCACGCCCCCAGCCCGCGTGGTACGGCCGAGGCCCGCCGTCGTCACCGCGATCAAGGCAGTCCACACACTCGCCTGGCTGTCGATCGAGTCGTCCGTGGTGTATGTCCTGTACACCGGGCTCGCCGGCCGCACCAGCAAGCGCGCCGGCATAGCGGGCGCCATCGTCGCCGGGGAAACGCTCGTCTTCGCCGCGAACGGGTTCCGCTGCCCGCTGACTGGACTAGCAGAACGCTACGGGGCCGAGCACGGCTCGGTGACAGACATCTACCTGCCGAAATGGTTCGCGCACAACCTGCCGGCCATCCACGCGCCGCTGCTCGTGCTCATGGCATGCCTCCATGCGCGGAACCTGCGGCAAGGACTGAAGCCGTTGAATGGCCAGGGTGGGATCGCGGGCCGGCGACCTGCCGCACGCCCAGGGACGCAGCAGCCGGTTGTCCGCGCGGGAGATGACCTCGCGCCTGCGGCCGCGCACCACGTGCGCGCCGTCCGCAAGCCGGGTGCCCACGGACGAGGCGCGTGACGTTATCGGTGAGCTCTCGCTGCTCGTTCCGGACCGGGACGACGATCTCGATGAGGGGACCCCCGGCCGCCGGGGCTGAGTAGCTCATGGTGCCGAGTATCCGGTGCTGGATGAGGACAGCCTGCGGCAAAGGTGAGAGAAAGCTGTGCTCCCGGTGGAACCCGCCCTTTTACCCCGAACGGTGGCGTGCGTCGCCCGCCACCCCCGCCGGGCTCCTCCTCGGCCGGGTCAGCCCGGGCCGGTGATGACCGCGACGAGGGCCGTGAGCAACTGGTCGGCGTGCTCCGGGCCGAAGGGCAGCGGCGGGCGGACCTTGAGCACGCTGCCCTGCGGCCCGGTGGCGCTGATCAGCACGCGCCGCTCGCGCATCCCGTTGACGATCGCCGCGGCCAGGTCGGCCGACGGGGCGCCCGTGGCCGGGTCGATGACGTCGATGCCCAGGTACAGCCCCGCGCCGCGCACCTCGCCGAGGACCTGGCTGCCCGCCGCGAGGCGGGCGAGCCCGTCCTTCAGGTACGCGCCGGTGGCCGCCGCGTTGGCGGGGAGCCGCTCGGCCTCAAGCACGTCGAGCACGGCCGACGCCGCGGCGACGCACACCGGGTTGCCGCCGAACGTGTTGAAGTACCTGGCGCTGCGGCCGAAGTCGTCGAGCAGGTCCTGCCGCGCGACCAGCCCGGCGATGGGCAGCCCGTTGCCCATCGGCTTGCCCATGGTGACGATGTCCGGCACGATCCCGTGCCGCTGGTACCCCCACATGTGCGTGCCGGTCCGCCCGAAGCCCGACTGCACCTCGTCGGCGATGTACAGGCCGCCCGCGGCGCGGGTGATCTCGGCGACCGGGGCGAGGAACCCGGCCGGGTCGGGGTAGAGGCCGTCGGAAGAGAACAGCGAGTCGGCGAGGAAGGCCGCGAGCCGGACTCCGTACCGCTCCAGGTCGGAGATGGCCCAGGCGACCGCCGCGGTGAAGTTCACCCCGGCGGCGGGCGCGGGCACCACCCGGACATCCCGGCCGAGCGGGATGCTCGGTCCCAGGCTCGGGGACAGCTCCGCGAGCGAGGCGGTGACCCCGTGGTAGGCGTTGGCGGTCACGATCACCCCGGTGCCGCCGGTGTGCTGCCGGGCGATCCGCAGCGCGAGGTCGTTCGCCTCGCTGCCGGTGCAGGTGAACATGGCGCGCGCGGGCGCGCTGAGGTCGTGCGCGGCGAGCAGCCGCTCGGCGTAGCCGACCACGCCCTCGGTCAGGTACCTGGTGTGCGTGTTAAGCGTGGCGAGCTGCCTGGACACCGACTCGGTGACGTGCGGGTGGGAGTGCCCGACCGACGGTACGTTGTTGTACGCGTCCAGGTAGGCCTCGCCCGCCGGGTCGTACAGGTACACGCCGGAGCCGCGGACCAGCTCGACCGGGGAGGCGTAGAACAGCCGGTACGCGCCGCCGAGCGCGCCCTCCCGGCGGCGGAGGAGGTCCCTGGTGGCGGACGGCAGGCTCGCGGCGCGCGAGCCGTCGAAGACAGTGCCAGTCACTGGCGCTGGTTCGGTCACTGGTCCCCCTCGCTAGTGCCCTTCACTGGCGCTGGCTCGGTCACTGGTCCCCCTCGCAGGTGTCTTTCATGAGCAGGCCGCCCGCAGCCGGGCGGCGATCTCCTCGGCGCCTACCCGCCGCAGCGCGGTGTAGTGCTCGATGGCCTGGGGTGTGCGCCGCAGCAGGTAGCCGCGGTTGGCGGGCTCGCGCAGCGCGTTCCACTGCGACACGATGATCCGCGCGACGACCCGCGCCACGATGAACTCCGCCGCGAGCTCCAGGTCCGTGCCGTCGAGCGGGTCGACGGCGTGGTAGCCGGCGATCACGTCGAGCGCGGGCGCGAGCGGGTCGGCGCCCGCGCCGAGTTGGTAGCAGGCCGCCACCGCCACGTCCATGGCGACCGGTCCGGACAGCGCGTCACCGAAGTCGAGGATCCCGGTGACCCTCGTCCCGTCGCCGAGCAGGTTGAGCCCGTGGAAGTCCGTGTGGATGACCTGCACGGGCACGCGCGCCAGCCGGGGCCGCACCACCGCGTCGAACCGGTCAAGTGAACCAGCGAGCGCTGCGTGCAGCCCGTCGCCCGCGGTCAGCTCGCCCCCGTCAGCCAGCCCCGCGGCGCCGAGCGCCGCGCGGACCTCGGGCAGCACGCCGTCCGGCGGCAGGTCACCGAGCAGCGGCCGCAGCCTGCCCAGCTGCTGCAGGTCCCACCAGTGGGTGCGTCGCGCGTCCGGGTGGCTGAACCCGCGCAGCGCCAGGCTGAGCCTGGCCAGGGTAGCGCCGATGTCCGTCCGCAGGCCCGGGCCGACGGTTTCCCCGCCGAGCGGGTCGCCGTCCAGCCAGGACGTCATCCGCGCGAGCCTGGGCGGCCCAGCCTCGCCGGCCGCCGCCTCGCCTGCCGTCGCCTCGCCCGGCGTCACCCCGGCCGGCGTCACCCCGGCCAGCGTCACCTCGGCCCGGCCGTCGAGCGAGGGGATGACCCGCTGCACCGGCAGTTGCGGCGTGGCCGACGCGAGGTGCAGCAGGATGGCCGCCTGCAGCGAGACGCCGTCGGCCGGCCCGCGGTCCGGCACCGCGAGGCTGACCCGGAGCAGCCGGGCGGAGCCGTCGCCTGCGACGACGCGGAACACGTCATCGTGCTCGGCCGGGAGGCGCTGCGCGCTCCCGGCGAACCCGTAGTGCGCACGCGCGATCTCCTCGGCCGCGGGGGCGGTGACCCGGGTAACGGCAACCACGCTGATATCGTATGCCGCGGCAGATCGTCACTCGTCAATAATCGCTGGCCCCGCTAATTACTTACCTCTTCGAGCGGGATATCCGGGTTGGCCAGCTTGGCGGTGTCCACCGGGGCGCCGCGCCGGATCAGCGACTGGACGGCGTCGTTCACATCCCAGACGTTGACGTTCATGCCGGCCAGCACGCGGCCGTTGCTGAGCCAGAACGAGACGAACTCGCGCCGCTCCTTGTCGCCGCGGAAGACCACCTCGTCATAGCCGCCGGGCTCCACGTAGCCGGAGTACTCCATGCCGAGGTCGTACTGGTCGGTGTAGAAGTACGGCAGCCGGTCGAAGGCGACCTGCTGGCCGAGCATGGCCTTGGCCGCGGCCTGCGGCTGGTTCCGCGCGTTGGCCCAGTGCTCGACCCTGATGCTGGCCTTCAGCAGCGGATGGTAAGCGCACGCGACGTCGCCCGCGGCGTAGATGTCCGGGTCCGAGGTCCGCAGCGAGGCGTCGGCCAGGATGCCGTTGCCGACTTCCAGCCCGGCCGCCTCGGCGAGCTGGGTATTGGGCGTGATGCCGACTCCCACCACCACGGCGTCGGCCGGGAGGTGGCTGCCGTCGGACAGGAGCACTCCGCTGACGCGGTCACCGCTGCCCGTGATCTCGGCCACGCCGGCGCCCATGCGCAGGTCAACGCCGTTGGCGCGGTGCAGGTCGGCGAACACCTGGGCTACCTCGCGGCCGAGCACCCGCAGCAGCGGCAACTCGGCCATCTCCACGACGGCGACCTCGGCGCCCGCGGTGCGGGCCGCGGCGGCCGCCTCGAGCCCGATCCAGCCCGCGCCGATCACCGCCACCCGCTCCGCGCTCTGGAACGCCTGCTTGATCGCGTCGCTGTCGCCGACCGTGCGCAGGTAGTGCACGCCTTGGAGGCTGGCCCCGGGCACCGGCAGGCGGCGCGGTGACGAGCCGGTGGCGAGCAGCAGCTTGCCGTACCCGACCCGGCTGCCGTCGGCGAGCGTGACCGCGTGCCGTTCCCGGTCGATGCCGGTGACCGCGGCACCGAGCCGCAGGTCGACATCGTGCTCGCGGTACCAGTCCCGTGGATGGACGTAGATGGACTCGCGTTCGGCCTTGCCCATCAGGTAGTCCTTGGACAGCGGCGGCCGCTCGTAGGGCCGCTCGTTCTCGTCCCCGATCAGCACGACCGGGCCCGCGAACCCCTCGGCCCGTAGCGTCTCCGCGGCCTTGGCTCCGGCCAGGCCGGCTCCGGCGATAACAAGCGCTTCATTCGCAGCCATTTCTGACGATCCTTCCGCAGTGAGTGGTTAACCGGGTACGCCTGCCAGGGCGAAGAACTCGGCCCTTGACCGGGGGTCGGAACGCAGGGTGCCGAGCAGCGCCGAGGTGACGGTCGTCGACCCGTGGGCGAGCGCTCCCCGCAGGGTCATGCAGGAGTGCTCGGCCTCAAGCACGACGCCCACGCCCTGGGCGCGCAGGCGGGAGCTGAGGCAGTCGGCGACCTGCTTGGTCAGCCGCTCCTGTATCTGCGGCCTGGCCGCGTAATGGTGCACGACCCGGGCCAGCTTGGACAGGCCGAGGATGCGCTCGCCCGGCAGGTAGCCGACGTGCGCGAGCCCCGAGAACGGCAGCAGGTGATGCTCGCACACGGTACGGAACGGGATGGCGCGGGCGAGTACCAGCTCGTCGTAGCCTTCGTCGTTGGGGAAGGTGGTGAGCCGCAGCGGGCGCGCGTCGAACAGCTCCGCGTAGGCCCGGGCCATCCGGCCCGGGGTGTCCTGCAGTTCCTCCCGGGTGAGGTCGACCCCCAGGGCCGTCAGGAAGCCGGCCGCGGCGCGCTCCGCCGCCTCCATGTCGACGGATGCGGCGTCGCTCGCGATGCGCAGTGCGTGGTACGTCATGGCTGGGGCTCCTCGGTGGCTGGCTGGTGCTCTTCGACGGCGACGCAGCAGTGGCCCGGCCAGGGGTCAAGGACTGGCCGCCAGCCCGGCAAGCGCAGGCCGTCGAGCATGCCGCCGATCAGCGCCAGGTTCATGCCGCAGACCAGGTCGCGCTGCTGCTCGGCCAGATGGTGGAAGGGGCAGTTGCGCAGGCG
>DASWAE010000005.1:0-3211 GCA_036391275.1 Trebonia sp. | reverse complement strand
GAGCCGCTGACCGAGCCGGATGTAGACGAACCGGCCCATGAAGTCGTACGCGGTCGGGTCGGAGTTCGGCTCCAGCGCGCCGTAGATGGTGCGCGGGGCGGCCTCGAACAGGTTGTTCACGCCGACCGCGACGCTGGTGGTGCCGGCCACGGTCTTGAAGGCGTAGCTCGTGAACAGGTCGACGGTGGCGTAGGCGCCGACGTCGCGCTCCATGTGCAGCGGGTTGTTGTAGCAGACGCCGCCGGTGGAGGAGCCGTCGGCCGCGGCGCACTGCTTGATGTTGCCGATGTAGTGCACCGTGCCGCCGGCGCCGAAGCCGCCGAGGCCCCACACCACGCTCGCCAGGCCCTTGACCGTCGGGTAGACGCCCTGGATGCCGTTGTTGAGCTGGCCGATGTCGAAGTTGCCGCGGCCGTGGATGACCGTCCCGTCCGGCTGGATCTGGTCGAAGTACTGCAGGAAGTTGACGTCGGCGCCGAAGCCGAAGCGGCCGAAGCCCTCGGTCGGGAGGCTGTAGCGGGCGGTGACGTCGACGCCGGCCGTCTTGGTGCCGCCGACGTTGGTGTTGAGGTCGTTGACGCGGGTGATGAAGCTCTGGGCGTCGCGCTGGACGAGGGCGCAAGCCGCCGGGTTCGGATTGCCCGCGGACGGATAGCACTGGCCGAGGATGAAGGGCGCGCCCTGGGTCGCGATCGCGTTGGTGATATCGATGTGGTAGTAGTCCACGGTGAAGGACAGGTTCTTCACCATGCTCGGCTCGATGACCACGCCGGCGGTGTAGGTCTTCGCCGTCTCGGGCTTGAGGCGCGGGTTACCGCCGTTCGTGACCCGGAGCTGGGTGTCCGTCTGGCCGCTGCCGGTCGCCGGGACGCCTTGTGCCGTGCACGCAGCCCTCAGCGCGGCGCTGGCGTTGGTCAGGTTCGAGCACGGATCGCTCACCGTCGGGAAGTTGTCGTAGGCGCCCGTGAACAGGTCGGCGACGTTCGGCGCGCGGTACGCCGTCGAGTACGTGCCGCGGAAGGTGACGTCGCTCACCGGCGTGTAGCGGCCGCCGAACTTGTAGGTGTAGTCCGTCCCGAAGGTGCTGTAGTCGAAGAGGCGCGCCGAAGCGGTCGCCTCGAGGTTCTCGACCCAGGGCACGTGGTTGATGATCGGGATCGACAGCTCGGCGTACACCTCGTTGGTGTGGAACTGGCCGGCCGTCGCGACGCGGGCGCCGTTGCTGTCCTCGGCGCCGGCGGTGATGGCGTCGGGCGTGTCGGAGCCCTGCTCGAAGCGGTACTCGTAGCCGACGGCGAGCGCGAGCGGCCGGTCCGCGAGGAGCTGGATGGGCAGCTCGCCCGCCGTGTTGAGCTGGACCGAGGTCAGCTCGTTCGTGACCGAGCTGACGGTCGAGATGCCGAGGTACTTGGCCGCGTCGGGCGAGATGGAGCCGGCGCCGCCGAAGAGGTTCAGGGGGATGCAGCCGCCGCCGATGGGGTTGGCCGCCGTCCCGCACGCGACCTTGCCGGTGGAATCGATGTGCGTCGGCCCCACCGCGTTCTGCAGGCGCGTCTGCCAGATGTTGCCGGCGTTGATGTTGGACCAGTCGGTGCGGCCGTAGATGAGCGCGGCGTCCCAGGACCAGCCCACCACCGGGACCTGGCCGTTGAGGCCCCCCACCACGCGGAAGGTGTCCGCGGTCTGGCTCTGGCGGCGCGGGCCGAACTCGACCAGGCGCCGGGTGACCTGGGTGAGGTCCTTGCCGAACGGGTTGTAGTAGTTGTCGGCCGAGACGGTCACGGGGAGGCCGCCGGCGCCGATGATGAGCGGCTCGGGCGCGAGCTGGTAGGCCGACTCGCGGTGCGTGTAGCCGCCCTCGAAGAACGCCTTCACCGGCACCGTCTCGCTCAGCTTCAGCTCACCCGTCGTGAAGAGGTTCACGCGCCGGTTCGGCGTGACGTCGAAGTTGTTCGGCTGGAAGTTGTAGAGGTCGCCATTCGGCGGCAGCGCGTTCGAGTGGAACGAGCGGAAGCAGGCGAGGTTCGGCTTCCCGAGGGCGTCCTTCTGGCAGCCCGGCAAGGTCCCGTCGTAGGTCACCGAGCCCGTCGTCTGGCCCGGGATGAGCCCCTTGGCGATGACGCGGCCGTTCGGGACGCGCGAGCTGCCGATCTGGGTGACGTTTCCGTTCCAGTCGTAGTCGAGCTGGTGCGCGCTCCACTCCCGATCGCCGGCCATCACCGACTGCTGGTCGAAGAAGCCGCCGGAGAACATGAACGAGCCCTTGTCGCTCGCGGTGCCGGCCGTGACGTTCAGGTCGACGGTGTTGCCGTCGCCGTGGGTGGTGATGCCCTCGTAGGCGTTCGCCTCGATGCCGTCGTAGGACTTGCGCGTGATGATGTTCACCACGCCCGCGATGGCGTCGGAGCCGTAGACCGAGGAGGCGCCGTCCTTCAGCACCTCGATGCGCTCGACGGCCGCGATCGGGATGGTGTTGATGTCGACGCCGTTGCCGGTGACGGCGCCGGTGCCGGTGGCGACCATGCGGCGGCCGTTGAGGAGCACCAGGGTGCGCTGGCTGCTGGAGGCGTTGTCGAGGCCGCGCAGGTTGACGCGGCTGGCGCCCGAGCCGCCGTTGTTGACCTGCGTGTTGAGCGCGTTGCCCTGCTCGGGGAGGCTCTGCAGGAAGTCACCCAGCGAGGTCTTGCCGGAGGCCTGGATCTGCTCCTTGCTCAGCACCGCCACCGGGGCGGGGGTGGTGAGGTCCTTGCGGCGGATGCGGGAGCCGGTGACGACGATCTCCTCGCCGAACTGCTTCGCGCCGCGCTTCGGGGCGGGGGCGGCCACCGCCTCCTCGGGGACCGGGGGCTGCACCGTCTCGGCCGCCGCGGGGGGCTGCACCGTCTCGGCGGGCGCTGCCTGCGCGGGAGCCGGCGCGCTCGGCTGGGTCGTGTCGGGGCCGGGGGTGACGGGGGTGGTGCTCGGGGCCGACGGCTCGGGCGTGGGCTGCGCCGGCGGAGTCTGGTTGGGATCCTGGGCCAGCGCGACCCCCGAAGATCCCACCAGCGCGCCGGCGGCAATCGCCACGGCCAGGAGCTTGCGTCTCAACGACATTGGCGCCTCCTCAGTAGTTGATACTCGCCTGTCAATCACACCGTGGAGCAGCTCATGCGTCCCGAGCGCGCACATCTTCTGACTCGGACCCGACACATTTCGACAAAGATCAGCGTTT
>DASWAE010000004.1:0-14504 GCA_036391275.1 Trebonia sp. | reverse complement strand
TTCGTCAACCTGGGCTGCGCGAATTACGGGCTGACCAACCCGGTCAACGTCACCCTTGACGCGAACGGCGTCGCGACCGCGGTCTCCTACAACCTGGCGCAGCAGACGGCGAAGGGCGCGGCGGCCGCCGCGACGCCGACGCCGACGACCGCCCCGGTCGCTACGACGCCGAACCCCGCCGCTGGTCAGACGACCGGCACGCAGTCAAAGGGTTCGCGCAGGCACCGGCTCATGGCCCCGTCAGGCGTGTAATCTCGCCGGACGGCTGATACCGCCGCGCAACGCGGCGAGCATCGCACACGCCTCGCCGGCCCCAGCGAGTCTGGGGCCGGCGAGGCGTGCTTTTGCGTGCCGCATCACCCGGAGACCAACGAGCCGGGCACCGCGGATAAAATTGCTCACCGTGACTCTTCCACGGCCACGCGTCGCGATACTCGGCGGCGGTCCAGGCGGTTATGAGGCGGCTCTCGTCGCGGCGCAACTCGGCGCCGATGTGACGATCGTCGACGCGGACGGCCTCGGCGGCGCGTGCGTGCTGACCGACTGCGTCCCGAGCAAGACGCTGATCGAGTCATCGTCCACCATGGCCTCGCTCGGCCGCTCCGCCTCGCTCGGCCTGCAGCTCGCCGACGGCGCGAACCCCGTGGTCGGGGTGGACGCGCCCGCGCTGAACGCCCGGATCAAGGCACTCGCCGCGGCGCAGTCGTATGACATCGCCGAGCACGTGGCCGCCGAGGGCGTGCGGATCATCCAGGCCAGGGGGCGGCTGACCGGCCCGCGCGCGATCGAGGCCGCCGGGGAGACCGTGCACGCCGACGTGCTGCTCGTCGCGACGGGCGCGTCGCCGCGGGTGCTGCCGGACGCCGCGCCCGACGGCGAGCGCATCCTGACCTGCCGCCAGCTGTACGACCTGGCCGAGCTGCCGGAAGAGCTGATCGTGGTCGGCTCGGGCGTGACCGGCGCCGAGTTCGCGAGCGCCTACCAGGAACTCGGTTCGCGGGTCACGCTCGTATCGTCCAGGGAGCGGGTGCTGCCGCACGAGGACAAGGACGCCGCCGTGGTCATCGAGGGCGTGTTCCGCCGCCGCGGCATGAACGTGCTCAGCCAGTCCCGCGCCGAGGCGGTGCACCGCAAGGGCGACGGCGTGGTCGTCACGCTCGGCGACGGCCGGCAGGTGACCGGCTCGCACTGCCTGCTCACCGTGGGCATGGTGCCGTCAACCCAGGGGATCGGCCTGGCCGAGACCGGGGTGCACCTGGACGCGCGCGGGTTCATCGAGGTGGACCGCGTGTCCCGGACCTCGGTCCAGGGCATCTACGCGGCCGGCGACTGCACGGGCGTGCTCATGCTCGCCTCGGTGGCCGCGATGCAGGGCCGTATCGCGATGTGGCACGCGCTCGGCGAGGCGGTGCAGCCGATCAGGCTCAGCCACGTGGCGTCCACCATCTTCACCGACCCGGAGATCGCCTCGGTCGGCGTCTCCCAGGCCGCCGTGGACCGCGGCGAGGTCCAGGCCCGCGTGGCCAGGCTGCCCCTGGCGACCAACCCGAGGGCGAAGATGGGCGGCCTCCGCGACGGGTTCGTCAAGGTCTTCGCGCGCCCCGGCACCGGCATGGTGCTCGGCGGCGTGGTCGTCGCGCCCCGGGCGAGCGAGCTCATCCTGCCGCTGTCGATCGCGGTCGAGCAGAACCTGTCGGTCGACCAGATCGCGCACACGTTCTCCGTCTACCCGTCCCTGTCGGGCTCGGTCACCGAGGCCGCCCGCACCGTGATGGAATTCGGCTCCGACACGATCATCTAGGGCCAGGCCCGCCCGCCACCGGGCCGGGAACCAGGTTAAGGCGGACGCTTGTCGCCAGCCTCCCCGTCACCGCTAACCCAGGTCATTCTGAGGCCATCGAGAGCGATGAGACGCCTGATTTTTCCCGCCCGGCTCCGGCGGCGCCATTTTCATGAAGAGTTGTGGTGTTATGAAGCTTTTAGGCGTTATCGCCCGTAAAACACTTCATGATCATGCTCTCGACCGTCCCCGGGCCGGTTCCAAGCGGAACGCGTGCGCTAGCCGCGCAGGATGTGGCCGGTGATCCCGTCGATAAGGACGTCTGCCCGCTGCGGCGTGCCCTCGCGGAGGAGCATCGCGTCTTCCTGCGCGGCCCAGGCGTCCCAGTGCGGGGCGAATGTGTCGCCGTCGCGGTCAAGAGCTCTTTTCTTCCGAACGGATGCGGCTGCTTCCGTCCAGATCAGCAGGCTCTCATAGGCGGCGGCTCGCCGTGCCCCGGCTCCGACGCCCTCGACGACAAGCACCAGTGGCGGCTCAAGCCGCCACGGCGTGCTCCAGCCGGCCGCGACCCAGTCGTACCGCGGCACGCGCGCCGCCCGCCCGTGCGCGATGGGCATAAGCACCTCGGACACCAGCACGTCAACGCCGCGTTCCAGGCCGTCCCACCCGCCGTACAGGTCCTCAAGCGCCACGACGGGCGCGCTCAGCGCTGCCTGGAGCGCCGTGGCCAGTGACGTCTTCCCCGCGCCCGACCGGCCATCCACGGCGATGACGCGGGTCCGTCCGGCCGCCGGCGCCCGCGACCGTGCCAGCCGGACAACCGAGGCGACCTCCGGCTGCTCGTCGCTCATGACCGTCCAGCCCTCGTCACCGTGGCGTCAGTGGGTGGGGTGGCCGAGGTCGGGGTCACGGGGTACCTCGAGGCCGTGCTGCTTGAGCCGGGCGGCGCGGACGTCGTCCGCGCTGATCAGCACCGTCCCGACGCTCGCGATGAGCGCGAACGCCGGGACGGCCACCCGGAGCCAGTCCGGTCCGGGCAGGAAGGCGAGCGCGATGCAGATCGGCACCATGAGCACCATGAGGCGCCTGATGGTGCGCCCGCGCCAGCCCGCGTCGGTCAGCTCGTGCCTGACCCACTCCCGGTTCTCCGGCGGGAGCCGGAAGCCGATCGCGAACAGCGTCCAGCCGACGACGCTCGGATCTCCGGTCAGCCGTCGCACCGCGCCGGCCTAGTCCTTGACCTGGCAGATCTCGGTGTCTGCGGAGACGGTCTGGCCTACCTCGACCGCCAGGCCGGTCACGGTGCCGGCCTTGTGCGCGGTGAGCGGCTGCTCCATCTTCATCGCCTCCAGGATCACCACGGTGTCGCCGGCCGCCACCTGGCTGCCTTCTACCGCGACGATCTTCACGATCGTGCCCTGCATCGGGGTGACCAGCGAGTCGCCGCCCGCCCCGCCGCGCTGCCCGCCGCCAGGCCGGCGAGCGGCGCCGCGCGAAGCACGCCCCCGTTCTGCTGACGCTGGCATCGCGGCAGTGCCGGCCGACAGTCCCGCCGGCACCACCACCTCAAGCCGCTTCCCGCCAACCTCCACCGTAATCGCCACGCGCGCCGCCGCCTCGGCGGCAGGGCCGGGCTCCTGCGGCTCGAACGTGGCCGCCATCTCGGTCTCGATCCAGCGGGTGTGCACCTGGAGGTGGTCGCCGGCGAACGCGGGATCGTCGACCACGGCCCGGTGGAACGGCAGGACGGTGGGCATGCCGCCGACGGTGAACTCGGCGAGTGCGCGCCTGGCGCGCTCAAGGGCCTGTGCCCGGCTGGCCCCCGTCACGATCAGCTTGCCGATCAGCGAGTCGAACGCCTGCGGCACCGTCTGGCCCGCGCCGTACCCGGCGTCGAGCCGGACGCCCGGCCCGGACGGGGGATTCCACTCGGTGATCGTGCCCGGCGCGGGCAGGAAGTTCCGCGCCGGGTCCTCGGCGTTGATCCGGAACTCGATGGAGTGCCCGCGCAGCTCCGGGTCGTCGTAGCCGAGCTGCTCGCCGTCGGCTACGCGGAACATCTCCCGGACCAGGTCGATGCCGCTGACCTCCTCGGAGACCGGGTGCTCGACCTGGAGCCTGGTGTTCACCTCGAGGAAGCTGATGGTGCCGTCGGTCGCGACGAGGAACTCGCAGGTGCCCGCGCCGACGTAGCCCGCCTCGCGCAGGATGGACTTCGACGCGTCGTAGAGCTGCTTGACCTGCGCGTCGGACAGGAACGGCGCGGGCGCCTCCTCGACGAGTTTCTGGTGCCGCCGCTGCAGCGAGCAGTCGCGCGTCGAGACAACGATGACGTTGCCGTGCGCGTCGGCCAGGCACTGGGTCTCCACGTGCCGCGGGCGGTCCAGGTACCGCTCGGCGAAGCACTCGCCGTTGCCGAACGCGGCGGTGGCCTCGCGCACAGCCGACTCGTACTGGCCGGCGATCTCGTCGAAGGTGCGGGCCACCTTGAGCCCGCGGCCGCCGCCGCCGAAGGCGGCCTTGATCGCCACGGGGAGGCCGTGCTCACGGGCGAAGGCCGTGATCTCGTCCGGGCCTGCGACCGGCCCGTCGGTGCCCGGCGCGAGCGGCGCGCCGACGCGCCTGGCGATCTCCCGCGCCCGGACCTTGTCGCCGAGCGCCTCGATCGCCTCGGGCGGCGGCCCGATCCAGGTGAGCCCCGCGCCGGTCACGGCCCGGGCGAAGGACGCGTTCTCGGCCAGGAACCCGTAGCCAGGGTGGACCGCGTCGGCGCCGGACCTGGTCGCGACCGCGATGATCTTCTCGATGTCGAGGTAGGTCTGGGCCGCCGTCGCCCCGTGCAGCGCGTACGCCTCGTCCGCGGCCCTGACGTGCTGCGCGTCGAGGTCTTGGTCGGCATAGACGGCGACGCTGGCCAGGCCCGCGTCACGGCACGCGCGGGCCACGCGGACGGCGATCTCGCCGCGGTTCGCGATCAGGACTTTCCGCACAGTCCGGAGTCTAGATCAGTACCGGGAGAGGCGCGCTGATCTGGGTGCTCCGGGGCGAGTCGCCCAGCATGTGGTCACCGGCGCCGGTTAACCGCCCTTATCTTAGGATGGGCGCACAAGGCCACCCGTGCTTCCCGCTTCAGCCGGTGACGGCGGGCGGACTTGTCTCCCGGTGGAAGCCCATCCTCAACCGAAGCGTGATCTCGGGTACGTAGAGTGAGCGCTACGACCGGCACAGCAGCCAGTCGGCGGACGGCAGGTTCGGGCCGCCGGCCGAGGGCAGCAGCGGATTCGCCAGCATCGACGGATCGTTGTCCATCCGTTGCCTAATCCTCAGCCGTGCGACATCCGCGACGCGCACGCTACCCACTGACGGTCCAGCGACCGACGAAAACGGAAGGAGCCCCGTGAGCATCCTCACCATGCTCGCCACGGCAGGCGCCGTCGCTGGGCTGCTCGTGGGGGCGATGGGGCACACGGGCGCGGTGGCGCGCGGGTACCGCTGGCTGGCCGCCGCCGCTGCCTTCTGGCTCGCTGGCCTGATCATCACCGTGCTGGCCGGGCCGATCGGCTCCACGGTAGGGACGCTCTCCCTCGCCGACGTGCCGCCGCTGCTCGGCCTGGCGACCGCGGCGGCCGGGGCCATGGTGCTCGCCGAGGATAAGCGGAACGACACCGGTCCGGTACTGCCCGGGCTCGCCGACGGCTACGTCATGGCCGTCGCGCTGCTCGTCATCGACTGGGTGGTCGCCTTCGCCGGGGAGTTCCACCGGTCCGGTGAGCGGCCGCAGGCGTTCCTCCTTGACCTGCTGCACCCGCTCGCGGACCTGGCGGTGCTCGGCGCGCTGCTGCCGGTGCTCACCGTCGCATGGCGCCGCGTCCTCGTCCCCTACCTCGCGCTGATGGCGGTGACCTTCGCCGACTCGCTCGGTGTCGGTGCCAGGTTGAATGCCGGCCACCAGGGGATACTCGAGCAGCTCGCGCTGATCGCCGCCGCCTGCCTGTTCGGCGTGGCTCCCTTTGTCGGGGTGATCGGCGAGCGCTTCGACCTGGTTCCCTGGCGCTGGCCGGCCGAGCGCTCGCCGCGGTCCGTGGACGGCGGCCTGGCGAGCCTGCTCGGCGTCCGCCGGTCGCCGGTCACGAGCACGGGCGCGGCCACGATCATCGCGGCCGTCTCGGTGGTAATCGCCGCCCTCGTAGTGATCATCAACGGCCTCGCCAGCGCTCCGGCGTCGGGGCTCGCGCTCGTCATCGCGGGCGGCGCGGCCGTCCTCGTCATCGCGGTGCGCATCCTGATGCTGGTACGCGAGAACGGCGTCGCGACCCGGATGTGGCGGGAGGCCAGCGACAGCCTGCGCGACCTCGCCAACCGGACCGGCGACATGGTGCTGATCTGCGACCTGGACGGGAGGATCAGCTACGCGAGCCCGCTTGTCTCCGGTTTCAGCTACCCGCGGGAAGCGCTGCTCGGCAAGCCGCTCAGCGACTTCGTGCACCCGGAGGACATCGGCGCCGCAAAGGCCGCGATCTCCCTGGTCATCGGACTGCCGGAGGACGCGGCAGCGGCGCTCGGCACGACGATGGACGAGGCCCTGGCGGCCGCGGGCGAGGACGCGGCGGGCCGGTTCTCCTGCCGGGTGCGGGCCGCCGACGGCACGTGGCGGCACGTCGAGTGCGCGGTGCTGCTCTACCGGCTGCCCGGCGAGCCGGCGCGCATGCTGCTGAGCGTCAGGGACGTGTCCGAGCAGGTGGCACTGCGCCAGCAGGTGGCCCACCTCACCTTCCACGACGGCCTTACCGGCCTGCCGAACCGCGCGTACGTCGAGGAGCGCGCGCGCGAGGCACTCGAGCCGGCGGCCGAGCGGCTGGCCGGCGTCATCTTCCTCGACCTTGACGGTTTCACCGCGGTCAACGACCTGGTCGGGCACGGCGCGGGCGACCTGGTGCTCGCCCAGGCGGCCCGGCGGCTGCGGGCCGTCACGCCGGCCCAGGACACGGTCGCCCGGTGGGGCGGCGATGAGTTCGCGGTGCTGCTCGAGAACGCGGCCGGCGCCCAGGAGATCATCGAGCTCGCCGAGCGGCTCGCGGGCATCGTGGCAGGCGAGCCGTTCCGGGTCGCCGAGCGCGAGATCGGGCTGACCGCGAGCGTCGGCGTGGCGCTCGCCGACGGCAGCGCGCCGGGCGTGGTGCTCCGCAACGCCGACGTGGCCATGGCGCGGGCCAAGGACGGCGGTGGCGGCCGGGTCGAGGTCTACGCCGCGCACATGCACGCCGACGTGGTGCGCCGCCTTGACATGGCCAGCGACCTGCAACGGGCCATCGCCAGGGAAGAGCTCGAGCTGCAGTACCAGCCCGTGCTGGAGCTGGCCACCTCCCGGGTCACCGGCGCGGAGGCGCTTGTCCGCTGGTGGCGCGGCGCCGAGGCGGTCCCGCCGCGCGCGTTCCTCGCGGTAGCGGAGGACTCGGGGCTCATCGTCGCGCTCGGCGAGTGGGTGCTGCGCAAGGTGTGCGCGCAGGGCGCCGCCTGGCGCGCCGCCTCATGGGACGTCGGCGTGTCGGTGAACATCGCGCTGCGGCAGCTCAACGCGCCGCACTTCCCCGCCCAGGTGGCGGCGGCGCTCGCGGAGAGCGGGCTCACGCCGAGCGCGCTCACCATCGAGCTGAGCGAGCGGATGCTCGTCGAGGACGCGGGGCTGATCGCGGACCGGCTCGCGGAGCTGCGTGACCTCGGGGTCAAGCTAGCCATCGATGACTTCGGCACCGGCTACGCGTCGCTTGCCCACCTGCGCCAGCTGCCCGCGGACATCATCAAGATCGACCCGTCCTTCATCACCGGCCTCGGCCAGGACCCGGTGCTGACCATGCTCACCAAGACCATCGTGCAGGTGGGCCGTGACCTCGGCATGCAGGTGGTGGCCGAGGGCATCGAGGAGCCGCGGCAGCTCGCCGAACTGCGCGAGATGGGCTGCGGCTACGGCCAGGGCTACCTGGTGGCCAGGCCGATGGCCGCGCCGGGCGTGGAAGCGCTCATCAGGACCGGGGTCGACGAGGCGCCGGACGTCAACGGCACGGCGAAGCCGGGCGTCCCGGCCGCCTGAAGCCCGGTGCGTCTCGGATGCTGAGACCGTGGCCGTGATAATTTGACGAGAGGCCGGCTTGTGGGTGAGGGTGGTACCCGTGAAGCGGAACCACATTCTCGTACTTGGCTGGCGCGCAGAGAGCTGACCAGTCCAGTTCCTGCGCGCGCCCCTCGACTGCCACCCGGCACGAGGGGTTTTTTAATGCCCCTTCGGGGGCGGGGGCCATCCCCGCAATACAGCAGCCGCGCACATCCTGAAAAGGAAGCCACCCGATGACCGAGCAGAGCAGCCCAGTCCCTACCAAGGTGCACGCTCCCTCCCCGCTGGACATCCCGGCGAGGACAGCCACCGCCAAGCCGGCGTCAGCCCGGCCGGCCGCGGCCGCGCAGCCCCCCGCGCAGTCCACCGGGCCCGCGGCGCCCGCGCAGCCGGCCGGCGGCCAGCAGCCCGGGGCCGCACCGCGGCCGCACCACGCGAACCCGGTCCCTGTCCGGGTCACCGGAGCGCAGGCCCTCGTGCTGGCCCTTGAGCGGGTGGGGGTCGACGTGGTCTTCGGCATTCCGGGCGGCGCCGTGCTTCCCGCCTACGACCCGCTGCTCGACTCCAGCCAGATCCGCCATATCCTGGCCCGCCATGAGCAGGGCGCCGGGCACGCGGCCACCGGGTACGCGCAGGCTACCGGCCGCACCGGCGTGTGCATGGCCACCAGCGGCCCTGGTGCCACCAACCTGGTCACCCCGCTCGCGGACGCCTACATGGACTCCGTTCCCGTGGTCGCGATCACCGGCCAGGTCGCCACCAACCTGATCGGCACCGACGGGTTCCAGGAGGCGGACATCTCCGGGATCACTTACCCGATCACCAAGCACAACTTCCTCGTCACCAAGCCCGAGGACATCGCCCGCACGATCGGCGAGGCCTTCCACCTGGCGTCCACCGGCCGTCCCGGGCCCGTCCTGGTGGACATCGCCAAGGACGCGATGACGGCGACCACCGAGTTCACCTGGCCGGTCCCGTTCGACCTGCCCGGCTACCACCCGGTCACCCGGCCGCACTCGCGGCAGGTCCGTGAGGCGGCGCGGATGATCGCGGAGGCGAAGCGGCCGGTGCTCTACGTGGGGGGCGGCGTGATCAAGGCGGACGCGGCGAAGGAGCTCAGGGCGCTGGCCGAGCTGACCGGCGCCCCGGTGGTCACCACGCTGATGGCCCGCGGCGCGTTCCCGGACAGCCACCCGCTGCACCTGGGCATGCCAGGGATGCACGGCACGGTCGCCGCGGTCGGCGCGCTGCAGAAGTCGGACCTCATCGTCGCCCTCGGCGCCCGGTTCGACGACCGGGTCACCGGCAAGCTCGACTCCTTCGCCCCGGACGCGCTGATCGTCCACGCCGACATCGACCCGGCCGAGATCTCCAAGAACCGCCGGGCCGACGTGCCGATCGTCGGCGACTGCAAGGAGGTCATCGCCGAGCTGATCACCGCGGTGCGCACCGACCACGATCACGGCATCAAGGGCAGCTACACCGAATGGTGGACCCTACTGGAGCAGTGGCGCGGCAAGTACCCGCTCGGCTACGACGAGCCCGACGACGGCAGCCTGGCGCCGCAGTACGTGATCGAGCGGATCGGCCAGCTGGCCGGCCCCGAGGCGATCTACCTGGCGGGCGTTGGCCAGCACCAGATGTGGGCGGCCCAGTTCATCGGCTACGAGAACCCGCGCACCTGGATCAACTCCGGCGGCGCGGGCACCATGGGCTTCGCGGTCCCGGCCGCGATGGGGGCCAAGGTCGGCATGCCAGAGGCGACCGTGTGGGCCATCGACGGCGACGGCTGCTTCCAGATGACCAACCAGGAGCTGGCCACCTGCGCGATCGAGGGCATCCCGGTCAAGATCGCCATCATCAACAACGGCGCCCTCGGCATGGTCCGCCAGTGGCAGACCCTCTTCTACAACGAGCGCTACTCCAACACCAACCTGGGTGACAGGAAGGCCGAGCTGCACGGGACGCGCATCCCCGACTTCGTGAAGCTGGCCGACGCCTACGGGTGCATCGGCCTGCGCTGCGAGCGCAAGGAAGACGTGGACAAGGTCATCGAGCAGGCCATGGCGATCAACGACCAGCCGGTCGTCATCGACTTCATCGTGCACAAGGACGCGATGGTCTGGCCGATGGTCGCGGCCGGGACAAGCAACAGTGACATCAAGTTCGCCCGCGGCATCGCGCCCGAGTGGGACTCGGCGGAGGAATAGGCAAGGACCAGTACTCCTTTCTTGCCCTACTCCACAAATTCCTCAAACCGCAGACATCAAGAAAGGAGTGCTGGTGAGCGAGCAGCACACCCTCTCGGTCCTGGTCGAGAACAAGCCGGGCGTCCTGGTCCGCATCGCCGGCCTGTTCTCCAGGCGCGGCTTCAACATCGAGTCCCTCGCGGTCGGGCCCACCGAGCACGAGGAGATCTCCCGGATGACGATCGTGGTGAACTGCGAGGAGCACCCGCTCGAGCAGGTCACCAAGCAACTCAACAAGCTCATCAATGTCATCAAGATCGTTGAGCTTGAGCCGTCGCAGGCGGTGCAGCGCGAGCTGATGCTGATCAAGGTCCGTGCCGACACCGACAGCCGGTCCAAGGTGCTCGAGACCGTCGAGCTGTTCCGCGCGCGGGTGGTGGACGTCGCCCTCGACGCGGTGACGGTCGAGGCCACCGGCAGCCATGACAAGCTAGAGGCACTCGTCCGGGTCCTCGAGCCGTTCGGCATCAAGGAACTGGTCAAGTCCGGCACGATCGCGGTCGGCCGCGGCGGCCGGTCCATCACGGACCGCACGCTGCGCCCGCTCGAGCGCTCCGCCTGAGACCATCATCCACATCCAGAACGAGCGCGGCTGACTCCGCCAGCCGCGTTCCCGTAAAAGTCCCAGAAAGGGCCATACCATTGGCAGAGATCTTCTACGACCACGACGCCGACCTCTCGCTCATCCAGCAGCGGCACGTCGCGGTCCTCGGGTACGGCAGCCAGGGGCACGCGCACGCGCTTTCGCTGCGCGACTCCGGCGTGGACGTCCGGGTCGGCCTGCAGCCTGGCTCGAAGAGCCGCGAGAAGGCGGAAAGCGACGGCCTGCGCGTGCTCACCCCGGCCGAGGCGTGCGAGGAAGCCGACCTGGTGATGGTGCTGATCCCGGACCACCTGCAGCGCCAGGTGTACGCGGAGGCCGTCGCGCCGTCGCTCGTCGAGGGTGACGCGCTGTTCTTCGCGCACGGCCTGAACATCCGCTACGGCCTCATCAAGCCGCCCGCCGACGTGGACGTGGTCATGGTGGCGCCGAAGGGCCCGGGCCACCTCGTGCGCCGCCAGTTCAACGAGGGCCGCGGCGTGCCCGCGCTGGTCGCCGTCGAGCAGGACGCGTCGGGCAGCGCGCTCGCCCTTGGTCTCTCCTATGCCAAGGGCATCGGCGCCACCCGGGCCGGCGTGCTGAAGACCACGTTCACCGAGGAGACGGAGACCGACCTGTTCGGCGAGCAGGCGGTGCTCTGCGGCGGCGTCTCCGAGCTGATCAAGGCCGGGTTCGACACCCTGGTCGCGGCCGGCTACCAGCCGGAGGCCGCGTACTTCGAGTGCCTGCACGAGATGAAGCTGATCGTCGACCTCATGTACGAGGGCGGCCTCTCGAAGATGTGGTGGTCGGTCTCTGACACGGCCGAGTTCGGCGGCTACACCCGCGGCCCGCGGCTGATCAACGACCAGACCCGCGCCGAGATGCGCAAGATCCTCGGCGAGATCCAGGACGGCACCTTCACCCGCGAGCTCATCGAGGAGTTCGACGCGGGCCAGCCCAACTTCCGCAAGCGCCGCGAGGCCGAGCAGGCCGAGCAGATCGAGCAGGTCGGCGCCAAGCTCCGCCCGCTGATGAGCTGGCTGTCGGAGGATGACTAGCGCGCCCGATGGCAAAGACCGCCATCATATCGGGCACGCTAGTCATCCGTATCCCCCGGGGGGACGACCCCCCGGACCCCCCGATGCGCGATCGATGGTAAAAACCACCATCGATCGCGCGAGAGGAGAGCAGACCCGGACATGACAAGCAGCTACAAACTCGCGGTTATCGGCGGCGACGGCATCGGGCCCGAGGTCACCAGCGAGGCGCTCAAGGTGCTCCGGGCGGCGACGCCCGACGTCACCTGGGAGACGACCGACTACGACCTGGGCGCGCGCCGTTACCACAAGAGCGGCGAGACCCTGCCGGACTCGGTCCTCGAGGAGATCAGGGCGCACGACGCGATCCAGCTCGGCGCGATCGGCGACCCGTCCGTGCCGAGCGGCGTGCTGGAGCGCGGGCTGCTGCTGCGGCTGCGGTTCGAGCTTGACCACTACGTCAACCTGCGGCCGGTCCGGCTCTACCCGGGCACCGTGTCGCCGCTGGCGAAGGGGTCGCCGGAGACGATCGACATGATCGTGGTCCGGGAGGGCACCGAGGGCCCGTACACCGGGGCGGGCGGCGTGATGCGCCGCGGCACCCCGCAGGAGCTGGCCACCCAGGAGTCCTTCAACACGGCGTTCGGCGTCGAGCGGGTGGCGCGGTACGCCTTCTCGCTCGCTCAGCAGCGGCCGCGGCGCAAGCTCACGCTGGTGCACAAGACCAACGTGCTGACCTACGCGGGCGACCTCTGGCAGCGCACGGTGAACGCGGTGGCGCGGGACTTCCCTGCCGTCTCGGTCGAGTACCAGCACGTGGACGCCGCCTCGATGTTCTTCGTCTCGCAGCCGGAGCGGTTCGATGTCATCGTGACCGACAACCTGTTCGGTGACATCCTCACCGACCTGGGCGCCGCGATCGCGGGCGGCATCGGCCTGGCCGCGAGCGGGAACATCAACCCTGAGCGCACGGCACCGTCGATGTTCGAGCCGGTGCACGGCAGCGCCCCGGACATCGCGGGTCAGTCCAAGGCGGACCCGACCGCGGCGATCCTGTCCGCTGCGATGCTGTGCGCACACCTGGGCCTGTCAGCGGGGGCGGCGAAGATCGAGCAGGCGGTCGCGGACGACGTGCTCGCGCGCAAGGGCGAGCACGCGGCGCGGTCAACCACTGAGGTCGGCGATGACGTCGCCAAGCGAGTAGCCGGCTAGCGGGCGCGCTGATGCCCGCAACGCGCCGTCCGCCCAGCCGCGCGTGAATGTGCCGTCGGTGTCGTGATACCGATATCAGTGGCACATTCATGCGGCGGGCGACGGCGAGACCCGGAAGATCTCCTGGCAACTCGACCCGACATACCTGCATATCGCGCGAAAGGACCTGACCTGCGATGACCGCAAGCCCCGACACCGGGATCCACTTCGAGATCCACCCCTCCGAGACGCGGGTGCCCGACGCCGAGCGGGCGCGGATACTGGAAGCGCCGGGGTTCGGTCAGGTCTTTACCGATCACATGATCACGCTGCGCTGGACGGCCGAGCGCGGCTGGCACGACGGCAAGCTCGAGCCGTACGGCCCGTTCTCGCTCGACCCGGCCACGGCGGTGTTCCACTACGGCCAGGAGCTCTTCGAGGGGCTCAAGGCCTACCGGCAGGACTCCGGGTCAGTCGCGATGTTCCGCCCGCGGGCGAACGCGGCGCGCTTCAACTCCGGCTGCCGCCGCATGGCGATGCCGGAACTGCCCGAGGAGACGTTCCTGCAGGCGCTGGAACTGCTCGTCACCCAGGACCGGGACTGGATACCCGCCGGCGAGGGCAAGAGCCTGTACCTGCGGCCGTTCATGATCGCCACCCAGTGCGGCCTCGGGGTGAACCACCCGTCGGCGGAGTACCTGTTCTGCGTGATCGCCTCGCCGGCCGCCGCCTACTTCGGCGCGAGCGCGACCGTCAAGGTGTGGCTGTCGGAGGACTACACCCGCGCCGCACCGGGCGGTACCGGCGCGGTCAAGTGCGGCGGCAACTACGCGGCCGCGTTCGCCGCGCAGCAGCAGGCCGTGGACAAGGGCTGCGACCAGGTTGTCTGGCTTGACGCCGCCATGCACGAGTACGTGGAAGAGATGGGCGGCATGAACCTGTACTTCGTGTACGGGTCCGGCTCGTCGGCCCGCCTGGTGACGCCCACGCTCACCGGCTCCCTCCTGCCCGGGATCACCCGCGACTCCCTGCTGCGGCTCGCGCCGACGCTCGGCATCCCCGCCGAGGAGGGGCGGATCTCGGTGTCCGACTGGCGGGATGACTGCGCCTCCGGCGCGCTGACCGAGGTTTTCGCCTGCGGCACCGCCGCCGTGATCACCCCGGTCGGGGAGGTGGACGGGGCCTCCGGCGGCTGGGTCATCGGCGACGGTACCCCGGGCGAGGTGACCAGGCGGCTGAAGTCGGAGCTCATCGGGATCCAGTACGGGCACCAGCCCGACCCCTTCGGCTGGGTCTACAAGGTCGGCTAAGACCGCCTAAGCCCGGCTGCGAGCGTTCCAGGCCGTTCCCCGTGGCCGTCATGCGGACTGCCGCGCCAGCCTTCGACATGGTCACTCACTGTCCTTACTAGTGACTGAGGCTCGCTTGGGGGTTGCGGCCCAGTCGTGGTAGCCGGGTCTCATCTCGGGGGAGGCCCGGACATCTAAGACCGGCTCCGACCCTGCCGGCCGGCCCCCGCGGGCGCGTTTCGGCCACCGCCAGCGCCTGCGGGGGC
>DASWAE010000003.1:0-17429 GCA_036391275.1 Trebonia sp. | reverse complement strand
CCCGCTGCCACAACCATCACCTCGGAAACGGGCACACACGCCCGGAATGGGCCCACGCGCCCCCCGGAACGGGCACGTCCTCGGGACCTAGCTAGATCATTGACCTCGCGTCGCCCGGCCACCGTCGTCCGCGCCCTGCTGTTCACCGGGTCCACGCGTGCTGTCGCTTGCCCACACGTCAAAGGTCCGCGCCAGAGGGGGCCGGGTCTCGGCCACGGTGGCAGCCAGTGGGATGTGCAGGTCCGCCCGACTCGCCAACCGGACGGCCCGCCCACAAAGTCGGACCCGAGGAACACCAGGTCAGCGGCCTAATTTCGCTACATGAGCAGCTGCCTAGCCATCAACATCCGCTGGACCTGGTTCGTCCCCCGTAGATCTTGGCGTTGTTGGGCTCGTTATCTCTGATCAGGACTTTTGTTCGTGACTGCCTGTCTGACCTCGTGGTTGAGTGATGGTTAGCGGTGAGTACCTTTTCGCTCTCTTCCCGGTTCTGGCGGAACATAGACGGAACAGCGTCGTGCAGCGCCAGGGTCGACCGTGACGGTGGTCAGTGCGTCGCTCCCGGAGTTGCCAGGTGGCGAAGGCGAGCAGTCGCTAGCAGCAGGTGACGGGACACGTGAGTTCCGCCGGCCGGCTGCCCGATGACTGCGCAGCCGACGGGATTCGGACGTGGCGCTGATAGGGCCTGACCTGCACCTCCGCCGTCAGGAGCGGCATGCTTCCATTCACATCCGGCCCGGTCTGGCTGGATTGTTGCAGCATATGGTCTGAGCTGAGATCTCAGCGCCTATTGTGTGCTGCTTTCGGCGGTTGGCGCCGCCCGGTCCAAAGTCCAGGTTGTTCAGCATCGTCTCCTCACCATGCCGGTCGCCGGCCTCTCAGTAGATGACGACCGCCCGCACGGCAGGCGTTGAGTGCGGCGCCGGCCGCGGGCGCCGGCGCAAGTTCGAACTGGTCCAGCCGCTTCGGATACCTCCGGCGGGGACCTCGAGGCCCGGGGATGGGCCCCGCAGCATGGCCGCGCTTATCGCCTGGCCAGGTGAAAGCGCGGCTGTTCCCCTCATTGCAGGTGATTGTTACGGAGCGTAGAGCCGACTCACGCTCGGGGGGAGCGAGTTCATCGGCCTGACCTTCTTGCTCCGTACCCGGGAGACCTAGAGTCGATACGGCGGGGAGCGTGAGGTCATGTCCGCTGCCACTGAGTCCATCACCGAGACGGCACGAGCCTTCTTCGACGCCTGCGAGACGGGCAAAGGCTGGGCCGGGTGCCGCGCCTACTGTCACCCGGGCGCAAGCTTCGCGGCCCAGGCGGAGCCGCTCGCCGACGTCCAGACGCTCCAGCAGTACACCGAGTGGATGAAGGGGATGCTCGTGCTCCTCCCGGACGGGAGCTATGCGGTCAAGTCCTTCGCCACCGACGATGCGCGCAATATCGTCTGCGTCTACGCCGTGTTCTCGGGCACTCACAGCGGCGAGGGCGGCCCTGTGCCTGCGACCGGCAAGAGCACCAGCACCGACTATGTCTACGTGATGGAGTTCGAGGACGGCAAGATCAGCCACATGACTAAGATCTGGAACGCCGCCTGGGCCATGAGGGAGCTCGGCTGGACCGGGTAACCGGCCCCTCGAGCCTCGCGCCAGATACTGGCCGACATTCCGGGCCGGCGACTACGACCAGGCTATAGGGAATCGCCTGAGCGACCCCCTCATCGCATCCGGACAGGTCCGGCCCTCCCCTAAAGCGATTCGTAGACCGGCCCTGCAAGGTGCGGACGGACGCGCAAGGCATCACTCCCTGCCCTATACGTGTCCAGCCTCGGCTGCTCGGCGTCTTCATGCACGTGACGGGGTCGGGGATCTGTAAAGCCGCTAATGACCGGCACTAGGTCTGTACGTGTCGGGACCTTATTACCTGGCGGCGGGGGTCATGGCGATGTCTGCTGAGAATACGGGCAGGTGTGTGTTTATGACTGCTGCGCCTAGCCGTGACGGATCTGAGATTGGCCTCTGCCTATCAGGTGGCGGCTTCCAAGGCCAAGTCGAAGGAGGGGACGGACATGGGCTTGCGTAGGTCGTTTTGGTGGACGTTCTTCGGGAAGCCGAGCGGTCCGCTCGGGCGGGCCGGCGCTCGGCTGATGATGGTGATGCTGCCGCCCGTCTACCGGGCCATGGCCGCCGAGCTGAGACTCCAGCCCGACGACGACCTCCTCGACGTGGGTTGCGGGGCCGCGAGCCTGCTCGTCGAGCATGCCTCCCACGTCCGGTACGTCGCGGGCCTGGATGCGTCCGAAATCCAGGTCGCGCTGGCACGACGGCGGCTGGCGAACCGCCTCGCTGCCGGTTCGGCCCGTATTGTCTTGGGCGATGCCGGGCGGCTGCCATGGGATGACGGCCGTTTCAGCGTCGTCACCTCCCTCAACACCCTGAAATTCGTCCCCGACCCGGAGGGGGCGCTGCGGGAGATGTGCCGCGTCCTGCGCCCCAGTGGACGCGTCGTGGTCACCATGGGCGAGACCAAGCAGGCCCCTTGGGGGGCCACCGGCCAATCGGGCACGGCCGATGCCTGGGGCCAGTGGCAATGGAGCGATGCCGACGCACAGCGGCTCATGGAGGCGGCCGGCTTCGCCGACGTCGCCGTCTCCGTCCTACGGGGCGGCTTCAAGCTCGTCCGGGGCACCAAGCCAGCGGCAGTCCCCGCCGCGGAACAGAAGCTCTCGGCAGCGGGACAGCCCTGATCCGCGGGCGAAGCCATCCACCTCCGGCCAGGACACGATGGACAACATCTGAGCCGAGCGCCGCGACTCCATCTACCGTGACGGACATGTGGCACGAAGTAGCGGATGGCGTGTACGCGATCGTGGGACTGACGGGTTGCCGATAGCGCTTGCGGCTCCCCTCCCCGACGACCTCCGCGAAGCCTCGAAAGCCATCATCTGCGGCCGCCGGGGTGCGCACTGGTCTGAGCCAGCTCGGGCCGCCTCCCGGTTAGCCGCGGGAGGGTCACGGCGGCTATCGCGGCTTCCTGGCGACGCCTGCCACCGCGCTGCCGCTGCCGGGAGCGGCACGGCCGGGTCCCAGCCACTCGGAAAGCGGGGCGAGGCCCGGAGGGATCATTTCCAGGCCATCGAAGAACCGCATGATCTCCTCGCGGCTGCGCGGGCGCATCTGCTCGGCACCCGACTCGTTGTAGCGCCGCGTCATCTCCGCGATCTCCCCGGGGTTGATGTCACTCGGCGCGTGGCAGATCACCAAGAAGCTGCCCGCTGGCACCGCGTCCATCAGCTTCTTCACGATTCCGTACGGGTCGTCGGCGTCGGGGATGAAATGCAGGACCGCGAGCAGCAGGACGGCGACCGGCCGGCTGAAGTCCAGGGTCCGGGCGGCGTCCGTCAAGATCGCGTCGGTGTCGCGCAGGTCAGCCTGGATGTAGTCGGTCTTGCCTTCCCCGGTGCTGGTGAGCAGCGCCCTGGCATGGGCGAGCACCACCGGGTCGTAGTCCGCGTAGACGATCCGGGACTCCGGGGCTGCCCGCTGCGCGACGTCATGGGTGTTGTCCGCCGTGGGCAGGCCGGTCCCGATATCGAGGAACTGCCGGACTCCGTAGTCCACGGTGAGGCTGTGGACGATGTTGATGAGGAACGCCCGGACGGACCGGGCGATCTCCGGGAGGGCCGGCATCGCCGCCTGTATCCTGTCGGCGGCTTCCCGGTCGGCGGCGAAATTGTCCTTGCCGCCCACCCAGTAGTTCCACATGCGGGCCGGGCTCGGCACGGCGGTGTCGAACCCACGCAGCCGTTCGGCCAAGTCACGGGCTTCATCGTCCGACGGGCTGTCTGTCACCCGTCCGATTCTAGCTCTACTGACGACCGATCACCTGCAGAAACAAGGCATGACCGAGTCATGAACACGCCTGGACCTGACTCTCGTCATTGTCCCTCATGCTCATCAACGCCCCTGCAACGGTCTGCCAGGACAGAGAGGGAACACCACAAGTCCGACGGTGGGGCATTAGAGTCAGGGTGTCGCTGACCTCGGCGGATGCCTCGCGCGTTCCGCCTGACCTGCTGCTGAGATCCCGGCAGTTCTCAACGCTTCCGGGCAGGTCTTGCGCCGATGTGCCCCGGTTAGCTGAGCCTGACGCTAAAGCGTTAAGTTGCCCGGTGGATGTCGCCCCGTCGTCGGAGCTGCCAGTTGACTAAGGCGAGCGGGCAGGCTGGTGACCGCGCAGGTGGAAGGCTCTGACGGCGTGGTTCGTGAGACAACGGGACGCTATTACCGTGCGCAGGCAACACCGTCATCACGCAGTTGATGCCTCAGATGCCGCGCTAGGGATCGCCGGTGGTGGTCACGCTTACCAGCCGCGTTCGCGCCACTCCGCCAGGTGCGGGCGCTCGGCGCCGAGGGTGGTGTCCGAGCCGTGCCCCGGGTAGACCCAGGTGGCGTCCGGCAGCCGGTCGAAGAGCTTGGTCACCACGCCCTCGTACAGCGACTCGAACCGCGCGGCGTCCTTCTGCGTGTTCCCCACCGCCTGGTCTCGTTGGTGATCACGCTGCTCCCCGGACTCAGCTTGCGGGGCCGGACTCACGGTCCCGTTCCCGCGGTCCGCGTATGGTGATCAGCACTAGCCCGGCGGCGATCACCAGGCATGCGCAAATTGCGCTGCCGCGGTCGTGCAGCGGTCGGGTCGGCCAGATCCACGGGGTAACCGAGCGGTGGGCTAGTGCCCCTTCGGTGATCAGCAGGTAGGCCATCGGGCCGGTCCAGGCGAACGCGCCGCCGGCGGCGGCCGCGGCTAGCAGGCCGACGCCGGCCATGCCGCCGAGGTTGCGGAGCAGGGCGAGGGTCCCGCCGGGCAGCCCGCCCGCCGCGGCGCCGGCGGCCAGCGCGCCGAACGCGGCGGCGGTGAGCGCCACGGCCGTGCCCAGCCGCAGCCAGGGCAGCCACCGCGCGGCGGCCTGTTCCGCCTCGCCGAACGGCCCGAAGGTGGTGACCGCTATCACCGCCGCGGCCCCGGACTGGATCGTCAGCGGGATGAACAGCTCCGCGGCGGGGCCGCCGGCGATGTTCCAGTGCCAGTGCAGCGAGGACCACAGCAGCGCGCCGAGCCCGGCTAGCAGCGCCAGCCCAATCGGTACCCGGCGGCTGACCAGGTACATCCGGGTAAGCCGCCACCCGGCGACCGCCTGGTCGCGCCTGGTCCCGGGCGGAGGCGGGAGGCTTCCGGGTGCCGGCCGGTGCAGTCCCGTCGTGGTCATGGCAGTTGTCCCAGGGACAGCCCGCCTGCCCGCAGCGCGGCGAGGTGAGCGGCGAGCCAGGCGTCCCGGGCCGGGGCCGGCTGGGCGGCGAACCGCTGGGCCGCCGCATCGACCGGCTGGGGTGCCGCTGCCTGCGGGGGACCCGGGATGTCCTGCGCGGCGGCCGCCTGCGCGGACAGCGGCATCCCGGCGTCGAGCAGCAGCGCCGCCTGCACCGCCTGCTGTACCTGGCTGCCGGGGCCGAGGCTCGCGCCCACGAAGGCGCGGGCGAACAGGTACCGCAGCTGGCCGGCGAACTCCTGCGCCGGCACGGGGCCGGCGCAAAAGCCGCAGGGCCCTGGCATGTTGAGCTGGCCGAGCGCCATGCAGAGCACCGGCGGGCGGCCGCCAAGCGACAGGATCAGGGGCGGGCCGTCCGCATTGCTGGGATATGTAGCGGCGACCTGGACGGCACGCACGGGTACCCCGGGCAGCCCGGCCACCTCGGCGAGCACCGGCGCCAGTTCGGTGGTCACGTCCGGCAGCCACCGGCCATACGCCGGATTCAGGCACACCGGGACCCCGGCGGCGCGGCCGCACACCGCAGCGTAGGCAATCGGCTGGTCGTTGGCGGCGTCGTGCAGGGCGGGGATGGCCACGCCCTCGTTCGCTACCTGCGCGGTGCCGGCCAGCCCGGCGGCGGTCCCCGCCAGCGCGAGGCCGGCCAGCGCGAGGACCGCGGCGGCGCGGCGCAGCCACCGGCCGCCGGCCCGGGCGGGCAGGCCGGTCAGCCCCACCGCTACGACGGCGATCCCGGCCAGGAACATGATCCGGGCGATCGGGAGATCCGGCAGCCAGGGGTAGAAGATCCCGGAGTCGGCCTGGGCGTTGCCGTCGAAGTTGCCGTTGAAGTTGGCCGGCAGGATCAGCGCCCACCCGCTGGTGTGCTTGAACCCGATCTGCGCCGACAAGAACATGGCCAGGATCGCGATGAACGCGGCTGCCGCCGCGGCGAACCGGCTCGGCCAGTAGGCCCCGATGGCGAACCCCACGGCGCTGAGCGCGGTCACTGCCGTGGCGCCGACGGCGACCCACCACCACGGCGGCGTGCCGCCGACGCCCTGGTGGGCGTACCACGCGAACATGGCGCCCACGAAGACCAGGTAGGCCGCCACCGCCCAGATCGCGGTCGCGGCCCAGGTGGCGAGCTGGGCCGCCCAGCGCGGCCGGGAGGCCGCGGCCACCAGGTCAGCTACGCGGCGGCGGCCGTCCCGCGATCCCATCCAGGCGGCCACGCCCGCCACGAACGGCGCGAAGTCGTTGATCGCGTGGCCTTCGCCCATGTTCCAGTACGTGCGCAGCCCGTACAGCGGTGCCGCGCCGGTACTGGGCCGGTAGGAGTCGAACCAGAACAACGCCGCGATCAGCGGCAGGATCCACGGCATCACGTTGCGGCGCAGTTCCACGCCGAGCAGCCGGAAGGTAGCGCGCACGACCTCGCGGCCGGCGCGCGGTGCCCGGTACCACGCCGGGGCGGCGGCGGCCATCACGCCGCCGCCGCGCGCGCCCGGGCCGCCGCGAGCGCCGCGCTGTAGCCGCGCTCCAGCGGCGCGTCGCCGGCCGCGCCGGTGCCCTCGCCGCGGGCGGTCAGCTCATCCGGCGTGCCCTGGAACACGATCTTCCCGCTGTCCATCACCGCGACCTCGCCGCAGGCGGCACCGACATCCTCGACCAGGTGGGTGGAGACGATCACGGTGGCCTGCCCGCCGAGGTCGCGCAGCAGGGCGCGGAATGCCATCCGCTGCTCGGGGTCAAGGCCGGCGGTCGGCTCGTCCAGCAGCAGCAACTCGGGGTCGTTGACGATCGCCTGCGCGATCCCGGCCCGGCGCAGCATGCCGCCGGACAGGGTGCGCAGTTTCGCTCTCGCCTTGCGGCCGAGGTCGACCCGCTCAATGGCGGCGGCCGCCGCCTGCGATACCCGCCCTGGCGGCATCTCCTTCAGCAGCGCGAAGTACTCGACGAACTCGGCCACCGTGAATCCCGGGTAGTAGCCCAGGTTCTGCGGAAGGTAGCCGAGCCTGCGCCGGATGTCGCGCCGCGGCCCGTATCGGGCCGGGTCGCGGCCGAGCAGCCGCAGCCGGCCGGAGCTCGGCGGGATCACCGTGGCCATCATCCGCAGCAGCGTGGTCTTGCCCGCGCCGTTCGGGCCAAGCAGCCCGAGTACCCCGGGACCGGTCTCCAGGTCAACCCCGGCCACCGCCTGGGTCCGGCCGAACCGCCTGGTCACCTCCGTGATCTCAACGTTCATTACGTTCCTTTCCGCGGGCTACCCGAAGCGGATGTTGCCGGCGCTCCTCGTGCGGCGCGGCAACGGGAGCGTCACCGTGATGACCGGGGCCTGGATGGTGGCCGCGCCTGGTTATGCAGTCTGGCGGGTAGCCCATGACACGAGCCGAACGGCGTTCGTTAGGCGGGTGTCATCCCCGGCGGGCGCACAATGTGTACGTGCGAGTGTTGGTCGTGGAGGATCACGTTGCGCTGGCGAACCGGATTGGCCAGGGCCTGCGCAACGCGGGTTTCGCCGTCGACGTCGTTTACGACGGCGCGGCAGCCCTGGACAGCACGGCCAGCACCGGGTACGACGTGATCGTGCTCGACCGCGACCTGCCGGCCGTGCACGGCGACCGCGTCTGCCGCCGCCTGGCGCGTGACGGCTCGCCCAGCCGCATCCTGATGCTCACCGCGGCCACGGACATCGAGGACCGGGTCGACGGGCTGGAAATGGGCGCCGATGACTACCTCGGCAAGCCATTCGCCTTTCCCGAGCTGATCGCGCGCATTCGCGCCCTCGGGCGACGCGGACCCGGCTCGCCCGCGGTCGTGCAGCGGGGCGACCTGGTCATCGATCGCGCGCGGCACCGCGCCAGCCGCGCCGGCGTCCCGCTGACCCTGACCCGCAAGGAGTTCGGGGTGCTGGACTGCCTGGCCGACGCGGATGGCGCTACGGTCAGCGCCGAGGAACTGCTCGAACACGTGTGGGACGCGCACGCCGACCCGTTCAGCAACACGGTCGCGGTGACCGTCGGGCGGCTCCGGCGCAAACTCGGCGACCCGCCGTTGATCGAGACCGTCACCGGCGTCGGCTACCGGCTGTGAGAAGGCATCTCAGCGCCCGGTCGCGGCTGACGCTGCTGTACGCATCGCTGTTCGCGCTGGGTGGCGCCGCGCTTGCACTAGTCACCTACTTGCTGGTCGCGCATACCCTCCACGACGCGACGGCCAGCATTCCGCCGGGGATCCAGCAAGAGATCACGCAGTGCGACAGCAGGGCACAAAACGCTGCCACCGGCGCCCTGCAGAAGTGCGCCGGGCTGTACGCCAACGGCGTCCAGGCCGGCGCCGCTGCGGCGCTCGCCCACCTGCTGGCCTACTCGCTGCTCAGCCTGGCCGGCGTCACGCTGCTCGCCGTGGTCGCGGGCTGGATGGCCGCCGGGCGCATCCTGCGGCCGGTACACCGGCTCACCGCAGCTGCCCGCGCGGCCGGCGAGCAGGACCTGTCCCAGCGCATTGCCCTGCAGGGCCCGCGCGACGAGTTGCGTGAGCTCGCCGACACCTTCGACACGATGCTCGGACGGCTCGACCGCGCGTTCACCAGCCAGCAGCAGTTCATCGCCAACGCAAGCCATGAGCTTCGCACGCCGCTGACCGTCATGCGCACCGCGATGGACGTCGTCCTCGCCATGCCGGAGCCGACGCGCGAGGAACTGGTGTCGATGACCGCCGAAGTCCGCCAGGCCGTCGATCACTCCGAGCGGCTCCTCGAGGCACTGCTGGTACTCGCGCGCGCTAATCAGGCGCGTGCCCGCGCCCTCCCGCTGGATCTAGCCGCCGTCGCCGAGGACGCGCTCGAGGGACGTCCGGCTAACGGCATCACGACGACCGCTATGCTCGGCGAAGCCCCGGTGACCGGCGACGGAGTGCTGCTCGAACGGCTCGTCGCCAACCTGCTCGACAACGCCGAGCGTTACAACATCGCCGACGGCACCATCACGATCTCGACTACCGCCCACGACGCGACATCCGTCCTGCGCGTGGTCAACACCGGAGCGGTGGTCCCCGCCGACATGGTCGAACGCCTGTTCCTGCCGTTCACCCGGCTCGGCGACCGCACCCGCCACGACGGCTTCGGTCTCGGCCTCACCCTGGTATCGTCCATCGCCGCCGCCCACAACGGAACCGTGCACGCCACCGCCATCTCCGCCGGGGGCCTCGACATCACCGTCTGCCTTCCCCGACGCAACAACACCGCCACCCCAGCATCGCCCGCCACCTGAACACCTGCACCCGGCCAGCTTCGTCACCTGACGATCGTCAGGGCCTCGTACGGCGAAGGGCCGGTGAGATCCTGCGCACGAGGATGCACGCTCGACTCAACGGCACACGTCAAGCCGGAACACGCCCGGGTTCGGACCAACGTAGCCTCAGCCGACGGTTTACGTGCCGCCCTCAAACACGGTCTGACCTGCACCGCCACCGTCAACTCAGCCCATTTCGGCGCGCATTTGGCACAGGCGGCCAGCCAAAGACGCTCGGCATGGGCCTTCTTCCTACCATGGAGAACATCGGCATGGTCCTGGCCTTCGATTGCCGCCATCAATACCGAATTGGGCGCGTATTGGGCAGCGCTAAGGGCTAGCCTGTGACCGAATTCTCCGGCTACGGCAAAGCATGAGCACTGGCGCCGGCCGGCGTGCGTCGCACAAACGGGTGTTTATGGACAGCTCCTGGTTAGCGACCGATGACTCGTCCTCGAGCGCCCATACAAGGTGCCACGCTGACCGCCGCCGACCAGCGCGTGACGTTCGCCGCGATCGGCAGCCAGAGGCCCCCGACACCGATGGACCTGCGCCACGCTGCGGGCACACCTACCAGCCCCGGGCGCGCCATTCCGCAAGGTGCGGGCGCTCCGCGCCTAGGGTGGAGTCATTGCCGTGCCCGGGGTAGATCCACGTCGCATCGGGCAGCCGCCCGAAGACGCGCTCTTCCAGGCCGCTCATCAGGCTGTTGAAGGTCTCTGGGGTTGTTGTCCGCCCAGGACCGCCGGGGAACAGGCAGTCCCCGGTGAACAGGTGCGGCTCGGCTCCGTCGGCGCCCAGGGTCAGCGCGATCGACCCGGGGGTGTGCCCGACCAGGTGGGTCACGCCGAGCACCGTGCCGCCGAACTCGATCGTGCCGCCGTCCTCGACGAGCTCGTCGGTCGGGACGGGGATGCCCGGCGCGTCCGCGGGGTGCGCCACGGTGACGGCACCCGTCGCGGCCTTCACCGCGGCGAGCGCCTGCCAGTGATCGGGGTGCTGGTGCGTGGTCACGATCTTGACCACCGGCGTGTCGCCGATCATCTCGAGCAGCCGCTCCGGTTCGGCCGCCGCGTCGATGAGCAGCCCGACCCCGGTCCCGTCGACCAGCAGGTACGCGTTATTGTGCATCTCGCCCACGGCGATCTTGGTCAGCGTCACGCCGCCGATATGCCGCGTGTCCGACGGCCCGCCGACACGCACGTCTCCGGTGTAAGTCACGATCAAAAGCTATCCCCCGAACGAGCGCGTGTCTCCGCCGCCCCGCCCCGTGACTCCCGCCGCGCCGCGACCGGGGAAGGCCCCGGCACCCGTCCCCGCCGGACGGCCGACGCTCATCCCGGCATAACCTCCCCGCTCCCGGCATAACCTCCCCGCCAGCCCGACGGCCGTCGCTCATCCCGGCGGCGTTGCGCGAGTGGACAGCGTTGCCAGCGAGGGCTCTGAGCGGCCTGGTGTTCGCCGTTCCCCAAGCGGAAGCCGCCGCGGGCAAATAACAGCAAGAAGTACCGACGCCTGCGCGGGCAGGCCAAAGATAGTGGATGTTTGGGCACACCCGGGTGTGCCCAAACATCCACTATCATGCCGACGGCCGTCTCTCCCGTCCCGTTGCGTCAGATAACAGCAAGAAGTGGGCCGGCGGGAGGGGGCGGTGGCATGGGTGGTGGGAGCGGTGCCCGCGGGCTGGCCCCTCGTGTCCGCGTGCGGCACGCGTCCCGCCGGCCGTTAGCCGAGCAGGCTGGCCTGCCTGGCCGTCTGCGACTCCGCGAGCGAGCCGGGATAGAAGCCGCGCGCGGTGCGCAGCACCTCGTCGAGCGACGGCCACCACGGCCCGTGCCGTAGCGAGCCGAGTTCGCTCAGCAGGGCGTCCGCCTGCGCGGCGGGCGAGGCGCCGGCCGCCACCGCCACCCGGTTCGGCCGGACCGCCCGCAACGGCCCCAGGTAGAAGTCCGCGACCCCCTCGCCCGCCCCGGGCGCACCGGACGCCCCCGGCCCGCCAGAACCAAGAGAACCGCCAGAACTAAAAGAACCGCTAGAACCAGAAGAACCGCCAGCGCCACCGGAAGCGCCAGAACCGCCCGGGACGCTCTCGTCGGCGAGCACCAGGTAGTAGTCCGGTAGCTCGAACCGCCTGGCCCGCCACGCGCCCATGGCCTCCGCCGCCCGCAACTCGAACTCGTCGCTCCGCTGCGGCTCGGCGCTGACCTGCCACATCGCCTGCCACGCGGCGGCGACCTCACGGAGCGGGTCGGCGGCGACAAGCACGTACGGCGCGGAGATCCCGGCGGCCCGCCGCAGCGCCCCGGCCGCCACCTCGATCCCGCCGCCGGCGTCAGCGCCAGCGGCAGACGTCGGCTCCGGACGGACGAGCACCACGTTCAGCGACCGGCCGATGGCGGCGAGGACCTGCTCGCCCGGCCGTCCCGCGAGCACGACGACGGTAGCGGGGTTATGCCTCACGCGCCCGATCATAATCGCCGCGACGCCTGCCACCGCCGCCGCGCGGCGCCGCCATTTGGGGCGTGCCAAGAGGAGGGTGTCTCCGCTAGAGTCGTGAACGCGTCAGCCAACCGGCGTTGAAGGGGCGGGTACCGATGAAGTTGCCTTCCGTTGAGTACGAGGCACCTGCGACGGTTGCCGAGGCGGTCGGCTTGCTGGCCGAGCACCAGGACGAGGCGAGCGTGCTGGCGGGCGGCCAGAGCCTGATCCCGCTGCTCGCGCTCCGGCTGGCGCGCCCCGCGGTGCTCGTCGACATCAACGGCGTGGCCGAGCTGTCCGGGATCTCGCAGGCGAACGGCTCGCAGGCGAACGGCTCGCAGGCGAACGGCTCGCTGGCCATCGGCGCGACGACCCGCGAGTACATGGCCGAAGAATCGGCCCAGGTCGCCCAGGCGGTGCCGTTGCTCGCCGCCGCCCTGCCGCTGATCGGCCACGAGGCGATCCGCAACCGCGGCACGATCGGCGGCAGCCTGGCGCACGCCGACCCGGCGGCCGAACTCCCGGCGGTCGCCCGGGCCCTGGATGCCGAGTTCGTGGTGCGGAGCGCCGCGGAAACCCGAGTCATCGCCGCGGCGGACTGGTTCGAGGGCTACCTGGCGACGGCGCGCCGCCCCGACGAGCTGCTCACCGAGGTCCGTTTCCCCATGGCACCCCCGGGCACCGGCGCCGCCTTCGAAGAGGTCGCCCGGCGCCACGGCGACTTCGCCATCGTCGGCCTCGCCGCCCAGCTGACGCTGAACGACGGCGTGATCAGTGACGCGCGGCTGGCGTTCTCCGGCGTCGCCGACGTGCCGGTTAGGGCAAGAGACGCGGAGGACCTGCTCAAGGGCCAGCGCCCGTCCAGTGAGCTGTTCGCGGAGGCGGCCCGCGCGGCCACGGCCGCCATCGACCCGCCGGCCGACCTGCACGGCTCGTCGGAGTACCGGAAGAAGGTCGCGGCCGCCCTGGTCCGCCGCGGGCTGAAGGCGGCCACCGGTAACGCGCAAGGCACAGGCAACGCCCACGAGAGGCAGCACTCCTGATGGACATCAGCGTGACGGTGAACGGTGAAACACGCACCCGTTCGGTAGAAGCCCGCAGGACACTGGCGGACTTCCTGCGCGACGACCTCGACCTCACCGGAACCCACGTCGGCTGCGAGCACGGCGTCTGCGGCGCGTGCACCGTCCTCGTGGACGGCCGGGCGGTGCGCTCCTGCCTGATGCTGGCCGTGCAGGCGGCCGGCCGCGAGGTGACCACGGTCGAGGGACTGGCGCCCGACGGCGCGCTCGGCCCGCTGCAGCAGGCGATGGCGGACTCGCACAGCTTCCAGTGCGGGTTCTGCACGCCGGGGTTCGTCATGCAGGCCACCGCGTTCCTCACCGACCACCCGGATGCCGGCGAGCGGGAGATCCGCGAGGCCCTGTCGGGCAACATCTGCCGGTGCACCGGCTACCAGAGCATCATCGACGGCGTCCTGCTGGCCGCGCAGCGCAGCAGGCAAGCCTGACCAGAGGGCCTGACCAGAGGGCCTGACCAAAAAGCTTGACCAAAAGCCCGACCAGAGGGAGCGGCGATGGCTCAGATTGCGGCCCAGCGCTACACCGGCGCCAGCGTCAAGCGCTCGGAGGACCCGCGCATCCTGACCGGCGGCGGCCGCTACGTCGACGACATCAAGCTGCCGGGGATGCTGCACGCGGCGTTCGTCCGCTCGCCGCTCGCCCACGGGCGGGTACTCGCGGTGGACGCAAGCGCCGCCCGGGCGCTGACCGGCGTCGTCGCGGTGTACACCGGCGCGGACCTGGCGGAGATGACGATCCCCGGGCAGGACCCGCTGTTCGCGATGATGGCCAGCGGCGGCCCCGCGCCCGAGTACACCCTGCTCGCCACGGACAAGGTGCGCTTCGTCGGCGACCCGGTGGCGATCGTGGTCGCCGAGAGCCGTTACCTGGCCGAAGACGGCTGCGAGCTGGTCGAGGTCGACTACGCGGACCTGCCCCCGGTCGCCAGCGCGGCCACCGCGCTCGACGCGGGCAGCCCGCCGCTGTTCGCCAACCTGGACGACAACATCATCGGCCCGCACACGCGTACCGAGTACGGCGACGTAGCCGGGACGTTCAAGAACGCGGACCGCGTCGAAGAGTTCCACATCGACATCCACCGCCACCAGAACGTGCCGATGGAGGGCCGCGGCATCGTGGCCAGCCACGACCCGGAAACGGGCATCATGACGGTGCACGCGGCCACGCAGAGCGTGCACGTCACCCGGCTGGGCATCGCCATGCGCCTCGGCATGGACGCGGCCAAGGTGCGCGTGCTCGCCGGGGACATCGGCGGGTCGTTCGGCCTGAAGATCGGCGCCTCGCGGGAGGAGATCGCCGTCGCCGCCGCCTCCCGCGCGCTCGGCCGGCCGGTCAAGTGGACCGAGGACCGCGGCGAGAACCTCGCCGCGTCCGGGCACGCGCGCGAGGAGAGCTTCGACGTCCGGGCCGCGGTCAGCGAGGACGGCGACCTGCTCGGGCTCGACGTGCGGATGGTGATCGACATCGGCGCGTACCCGGTGATGGGAACGATGGTCCCTGGCATCGTGCAGGCGATGATGCCGGGACCGTACAAGATGGCCGCGCTCGGCTTCGAGTCCACCGCGGTCGCCACCAACAAGGCGTCGTACGTCGCCTACCGCGGCCCCTGGGCGTCTGAGACGTTCGTCCGGGAGCGGATCCTCGACCTGCTCGCCAGGGACCTCGGCCTCGACCCGCTGGAGATCCGGCTGCGCAACGTCGCCCCGCGCACCGACCCGCCGCTCATGATGGTCACCGGGCGCCCGCTGGTCGGCGTCACCACCAAAGAGTCGCTGGAGCGCGTCGCGCAACTCATCGATATCCCCGCCTTCCGCCGCCGCCAGGCGCAGGCCCGGGAACAGGGCCGTTACCTGGGCATCGGCCTCGCGACCTTCATCGAGGGCGCGCCGGGGCCGCGGTCGCCCGGGGGGCCGGGCGAGGGCCCGATGGGCATCGAGCACATGCGGCTGTGGCTGTCCGAAGACGGCATCCTGACCCTGTACACCGGCCAGATGCCGCACGGGCAGAGCCACCAGACCACCCTCGCGCAGATCGCCGCGGACGAGTTCGGCGTGCCGTTCGAGCAGGTCCGGGTCGTCGTCGGGGACAGCGACGCGGTGCCGTTCGGCCTCACCGGCGGCAGCCGCTCGGCCACCATGACCGGCGGCGTGGCGCTGCACGGCGCCCGGCAGCTCAAGGGCAAGGTGCTCGACGCCGCCGCGCAGCTCATCGAGGCGAGCGCCGCGGACCTGGAGATCGTCGACGGCCAGGTCCAGGTGGTCGGCGACCCCGACACCGCCATCCCGGTGGGGGAGGTCGCCCGGCAGGCCGCGGCGGGGCGGCTCGGTGATGACGTCGGCACCAGGCTCGAGGTCCAGGCCCAGTTCGACGGGGGCGAGGGCGGCTGGTCGGGCGGCACCCACTGCGCCATCGTCGAGGTCGACGTGGAGACCGGCATCGTGACGGTCGAGCGGTACGTCGCGGCCGAGGACTGCGGGGCGCTCATCAACCCCGCGGTGGTCGAGGGCCAGATCCGCGGCGGCATCGCCCAGGGCATCGGGGCGGTGCTGCTCGAGCGGTCCGCCTACGACGCCGACGGCAACTACCAGTCGGCCACCTTCATGGACTACCTGCTGCCCACCGCCTGCGAGATCCCCCGGTTCGAGATCGAGCACCTGGAGACCGTGCCGACTGACGCCGACGTCAACTTCCGCGGCGTCGGCGAGGGCGGCATGATCGTCGCGCCGCCCACCGTGGTCAACGCGATCGAGGACGCCCTCAGCCCGTTCGGCGTGCGGATCTACGAGCAGCACCTGCCCCCGGCCCGCATCCTCGAGCTCATCGAGGAGGCGAACGCCGGCTGACGCTGCCCGGACGGCCGCGGCGCTAGCCGCCCGGCGGCCGGCCGGCGAAAGCCGCGGGCAGCAGCCGCGGGGCAGAAAAAGCCACCGCCCGCCCCGGCTGATGAGGCTTAGCCAGAACGGGCGGTGGTGTTACCTGAAGATCAGGATTAAAGCGGGCGGACGTGCTCGGCCTGCGGGCCCTTCTGGCCCTGCGTGATGTCGAACTCGACCCGCTGGTTCTCGTCCAGGCTGCGGTAACCGTTCGTCTCGATCGCGGAGAAGTGGACGAACACGTCCTGGCCCCCGCCGTCGACACTGATGAACCCGAAGCCCTTGTCCGAGTTGAACCACTTGACTGTTCCCTGCGCCACGCGCATTTCTCCTTGCCTACTATCAGTTCCCGCACCTCGCGGTCACCCCGGCAGTAAATCCGCGAGCGCGTCAGATGAGCACGTACACAGAAACTACGACCAGAGATCACAACCTTACCAGGAGTCTGAGTCATTCCCGGGCCGCGGCGGCGATTTTGGTAAGAAGCTGCTAACGCTCCGTTACAGGCGGTCAGGCGTCGCGCTCGATCGGGCAGCTCATGCAGCGAGGGCCGCCCCGGCCGCGGCCGAGTTCGCTGCCCGGGATGGTGATCACCTCGATGCCGTTGTCCTGCAGGTAGGTGTTGGTGGTGACGTTCCGCTCGTAGGCCACGACCACGCCCGGGGAGATCGCGAGCACGTTGCAGCCGTCGTCCCACTGCTCACGCGACGCCGCGTGCACGTCCTGGACCGCGGTGAGCACGGTGATATCCGGCCGGTCGAGGGCGGCGGCGATGGCCCGGTGCATGTCCTGCGGCGGGTGGTCGGTCACCTTCAGCTCGCTGGCCGACGCGCCCGGCTCAACCGTGTAGGACGGGAGCATGCCCATCCCGGCGTACTTGGTGAAGACGCCGTAGTCGGCCATGGTCAGCAGGGTGTCCAGGTGCATGAAGGCCCGGGCCTTCGGCATGTCGATGGCGACCAGGCAGCGGGCGGCGCCGGCCGCGAACAGCCGGCTGGCCAGCATCTCGACCGCCTGCGGGGTGGTCCGCTCGCTCATCCCGACCAGCACCGCCCCGTTGCCGATGACCAGGATGTCACCGCCCTCGACGGTAGCCGGGGCGGCTTCCGCGCCGTGGTACCAGATGTCGAAGGCGGCCTCGGCGAACATCGGGTGCCACTGGTAGATGGCCTCGTCATTGACCGTTTCCGGGATCCGGGCCGGAAGGCGCATCGCGTTGACCGACACCCCGCCGTAGATCCAGCAGGAGGTGTCCCGCTGGTAGAGCAGGTTGGGCAGCGGCGCGAGCACGAACCCGTCCGGGTCCAGTGAGTGGAAGGCGATGCTCTTCGGCACCGGGCCGAGCTCGGCGATCTCCCGCTTGGTTATCCCGCCTGCCAGGTGCCGCGCGAGCTCGGCCGAGCCGAG
>DASWAE010000002.1:0-3405 GCA_036391275.1 Trebonia sp. | reverse complement strand
CGCTCCTCCAGCACCCGCAGCAGCCGGAGCTGGACCAGCGGCGAGAGATCCGCGACCTCGTCGAGGAGCAGGGTCCCGCGGTCCCCGGGGCCGCCGGAGGGCGCCTTCAGGCTCGCCTCCAGCTCGGCCTCCGAGGCGGCGTCCTCGAGGCTCGAGCAGGCGACCCGGACCAGCGGTCCGCCCGCCCACGGGCCGGCCGCGTGGATCGCCTCCGCCACCCGCTCCTTCCCGGTCCCGCTCTCACCGAGGATCATCACCGTCGCGTCGGAGCCGGCCACCAGCCGGACCATCCGCTCGAGCTCCAGCATGGCCGGGGCGCGGCTCCGGAGCGGGCTCCCCTCCTCGCCGCCGGCGTCGGGGTGCGGCTCGGGGGTCTCGATCACCGAGGTGAAGGTCTCGAGCGCGCCGACGGGCTCGCCGCCCGGCGCGAGCAGGGGCACCGCGCTCTTCACGATCAGCAGCAGCCGTCCATCCTTCGTCCTGACCGTGCAGGTCTTGGAGACACGCTGGCGCTCGACCATCCCGCACTTGATGGGGCCGAGACCGCAGGCGCACCCCTGGACGGAGTCGCCGGCGAGGAGCGAGCAGTCCCGACCCAGCGCCTCCTCTCGGGAGTAGCCGGTGATCCGCTCCGCGGCGCGGTTCCAGTAGGTGACGCGTCCGGCCACGTCCGTGGTGAACAGGCCGTGCGGCAGCGCGTCCGCGAGCACACGCACCGCGCCCTCGCTCCCCAGGCCGAGGAAGGGGAGTGTCTCGAGGTCGATGTGCGCTGGCATGGGTCCCGTCACGACGTCCATTGAGAGCCCAAATGGAGCACAGCGCTTCGCGCGCGCCATGCGCCCGATTGCCGCAAGCTTCTCATCCGGCACTCATGCTGCACGTGCACGAAACGCGAGCGACGTCGCACGGTTGACTGCAGTCCCGACCGCGCGGCTGATGCCTTCAAGAAGGAGAGGGCCCGGCCGCCACGAAGGACAGCCGGGCCCCTTCACTGCGACTGGCTACCGGGAGAAGTACCCGACGACCAGCCTGGGCTTCGTCATGTTGACGGAGCAGGTCGTCCCCGAGGTCGAGTCACAGCCCTCGAACCTCAGGAACGTGGCGCCTCCGGCGGGGTTGGCCGTGAGCGTGACGGTGCTCCCCGTGGCGGGGTCGATCCGGCAGATCTGGTCACCGCCGGCGCCACAGGAGATGCCGCCGCCGGTGATCGTGCTCCCGCTGCTCGAGAACACCCGGACGACCAGCGCCTGCGTCGGTGAGTAGGGACCGCCACCCGAACCGTCGCTGAACAGGGCGGTGACGCCGGTCGTCCCGGCCACCGTGGCGGTGCACTGTGCCGGAGCGCCCGCCACCGGCGTGCAGCCTTGCCAGCTCACGAACGTCGTGTTTGGACCGGGATTCGCCGTGAGGGTCACGACGGTGGTGTCAGGGAGCGCCGCGTTGCAGGCGCCCTGCGTGCCCATGTTGCAGTTGAACGCGCCGCCGCTCACGTTGCCCCAGCCGGTGCCCACCACGCTCAGGTTGATGCCCGAGCCGGTCACCGGGGTCGTCTGCACCGGCGCGCCGAAGGTGACGGTGACGAGCTTGGTGCCGCCCAGGCCGTCCACGGCTCCGACCCCCGAGAACGTGCAGGCCCGACCGTCCGCGGAGACCGACGCGCATCCGGTCCAGCCGGTCACGACGGACCCGACGCCGGCGCTGGCGGTGAGGACGAGCGTGCCGCCCTGGGCCACCACGGTGCTGCAGCTGCCGATGTCGAAGCGACAGTCGATGCCTGCGCCCGTGACGCTGCTGCCGGGGGCGTTGCCGTACATGCGGACGTAGACCGGCACCTGGCCGCCGGTCAGCGCCGCCACCCGCACCTGCGAGTAGCCCATCGCCTCCCAGTGCTCGACGAACCTTGGCTGGCCGGCGTTGGGATTCGGGATGGTGCCGGCGGAATCGAGGAACTGATCCTCCGCCGGCTCCCTCAGCTGCTTGCCGAAGAAGAACGTCGAGCCGGCCGAGTGGCAGTCGGTGCAGCCACCCGCACCGTACGGACCGGGCTTCAGCGCCGGGTTGGCCGGGTCGCGCTTCGGGACCACGTTGTGATTGATCGCGAAGTCGTGGCTCTCCGCCACCGCGCTCTCGAAGAACTGCACGTTGCCGGCGGCGTCGAGGTAGTAGACCTTCCCGGCGCGGATCAGCACCGGCCGCACCACGATCGTGGCGGCGGTGGGATCCGGGTTGGCCGTGTCGGCCGCCGCGGCCAGCGCGTTGAGCGACGCCTGGATGTCGGATCGCCGGTACTGGACCGGGTTGGCCGGGTCCAAACCGCCGCCGGTCAGCGGGATCGTCGCGAGCCGCGCGCCACCGGGCGGGTAGCTGCCGGTGAGCGCCTTGCGCACCAGGCGCAGCGGCAGCGGCCGGATGATCGCGAGGTCACCGGTCCCGCTCAGCCAGTCGCCGTAGTAGGCGGTGAGGAGCGGCTTCACGGTGGTGAGCTTGCCCTTCCACGGGCGGACGGCCGGGTACCAGCGGTAGGGCGCGCCGGCGGGTCCGACCGAGGCGAAGTACTTGTCCCAGGTCGAGACCTTCTGCGAGCCGGTGGTGCTCATCTCGTACACAAGCTCGGGGACCTGCAGGGTCGTGCTGGCCGGGTCGCTCTCCATGTATCGGATGTGGCAAGCCTGGCACGCGAGGGAGGCGAAGTGCAGCGACGGGAGCGACGCGTGCGCCCGGGTCGGATCCGGCGCCAGCATCCCCGCCGGCGCCTTGCCGCCGAGGTGGCAGTCGGAGCAGCTCAGCCCGGTGTTGTCGAGGTCGTCGCGCACCGAGCCGATGGTGATGTCGCCCTTGCCGATCTGGTGCTCGAGCTGCCCGCCGGGGACGAGGGGCCCGGAAGCATTCGGGTGGCAAGCGGTGCAGCCGATGCTCCTGGCGGTGTGGACGTCGTTGGTCGCGGCCAGCACGCGGCCGGCCTTCTTGGTGTCGGGGACGGCGTGGCAGCCGCGGCAGTTCGCCTGCGGCGTCGCCCCGACCTTGCCGAGCGGGATGACCAGCTGGTTCAGGGCGTTGGTCGCCAGCGTGCCGTTGGCGAGGCCGAGCGAGTAGTCCACCGGCCCGACCGCCGAGGCGGTGGGCGGGAAGGCAGGCGCGGCCGCGATCGTCACGGTGGCCCAGCCGGCGCCGACCACCGGCGCCATCTTGAACGCAGCCACGCCCGCCAGGCCGGCCCCGCCGGCGAGGGTCGCCGCGCGGTTCCTCCAGCTGTAGCCGCCGAGGTGGCACATCAGGCAGTCGGCCTCGAGCACGCCGTTCTTCTTCCAGCCGTTGGCGGGGATGGGCGTGCCGGCCGGGGTGGCGACGGTGACGCCGTCCGCGGCCAGGATGTCCTTCGGGGCGATCAGGCCGTAGTCGCCGTCC
>DASWAE010000001.1:0-8278 GCA_036391275.1 Trebonia sp. | reverse complement strand
GGGGAGCCGGGTAGTGGGGAGCCGGGTAGTGGGGAGCCGGGTGGTGGGGAGCCGGGTGGTGGGGAGCCGGGTGGTGGGGGGCCGGGTGGTGGGGGGCCGGGTGGTGGGGGGCCGGGTGGTGGGGGCATGGTTGCCGGGCGCGAGCGGCTGCCGGGCGCGCGCGGGTTACGCCCCCAGTTCCTCTAGCAGCTTGTCGAGCCACGCGGCGGCCTGGGCGGCGGCCGCGTGGTGGCCGATGGCGTCGATGGCGGGGCCGTTGAGCTCGCAGTCGAAGACGCCCGGGTAACCGGCGTCGAGCAGCCACCGGACGACGGCCGCCAGCGGCACGTCGCCGTCGCCGGGGACGGCCCGGCAGGGCAGCGCCCGTGACCCGCGGGTCATGTCGCTGAGCTGCACGTGCGCGATCAGGCCGGCGTGCCCGGCGATCTCCTCCCGCAGCCCCGCCTCGGTCCAGACGTGGAACGCGTCCAGGCAGATGCCCATCCCCGCCCGGGGGGCGACAAGCAGCGCGTCGTGGAACGTGTGGATGAACGTCAGGTCGGCGTACAGCCAGCTTGTCGGCTCGATGGCGAGCGTTACCCCGCGGCCGGCGGCGTAGCCGACGAGGACGCCCGCGGCGTTCACGTAGGCGTCCGCGCAGGCGTCCCAGCGGGCCGAGGTACGCGGGCCTACGAGCCCGTACATCACCGTGGCGCCGACCGCCGCCGCCAGGTCGATGTCGCGCTCCGCGCGCTGCCGCGACGCCGCCGCGGCCGGTCCCGACGACAGGTCGAGGGCTAGCGCGCCCGTCGTCGTGGAGATCTTGACCCCGTGCCGGCGGCCGGCCGCGACGACGGCAGCGGCCCCGGCCGCGCGGACCTTGGCCCCGGTGACCGACGTGCTGGCGGCGCCGAGGCCGCCGATGGCCTCGATCGCGTCGGTGGCCGACAGCCCGGGGAAGCAGAGACCGCTGACACATACTTTCGGATGCACGGAGGTCTCCTTTCGTGGTGACGGGTTGGGCCGCCATCGTTCTGGATAATGCCTGCCTGCGCCGGGGGTGACGGTCAGCCGCTGACGACGCGGATGGCCTCCTGGACGAGGCGGGGCAGTAGCGGCCGCATCCGCTCCATCGATTCCTTCACCGGGCGGCCGAGCTTGGCCGCGCGCTTGAGCAGCAGGCCGGTGGCGGCGGCCTCCTTGTACCGGGTGAGCGCGTCGAACCAGGCGAGGTCCGGCACCGGCCGGCCTGTCACGTCCTGGTACACACGGGCGACCTCGCGGCGCCCCGGGGTGCCCGCGATTGTCCCCGGCGCGATGGCGGGGTGCCCGGCGTCGTCGGTGAAGTAGGTCAGCCAGGACAGGTCGACGCGCGGGTCGCCCACCGACCAGATCTCCCAGTCGATGACCGCGTTGACCCGGCCGCCTTCGCACAGGGTGTTCCCGAGCCGGTAGTCGCCGTGGTTGAACGCTGGCGGCAGCGGGGCGGGCATGGTCGCGCGCAGCGCCTTCGCTGCCCGCTCGTAGTCGCCCGCCAACTCCGGCGGCAGGGTCCCGAACGCCCGGGTCCACCGGTCCACCTCGTCGGCGAGCCCGACGACGGGCTCGTCGCCCAGCCCGACCTCGGCCGGCCCGATCGCGTGCAACTGCGCGAGCACCCGCACGGCGTCGAGGAACCGGGCCCTCACCTGAGCGGGCGCGGGCCGGTCGGCGGGATCGCACAGCACCGGCTCCACGCACTCGCCGGGGATCAGGTTCATCGCCATGAACGGCGGAACGTCCGGCGGATCGCCTGGGTCGGAGAACAGGACGCCGGGTGCCAGCAGCCGCCCGGGCCCCTGGACCGCCTGCTGCAGCCGGGCCTGGCGCAGCACGTCGCGGTTGCGGAGCGGGGCGAGCCCGGGCGGCGCGACCTTGAGCACCACCGGGGTCTCCCCCGCGGCCACGCCGGCCAGCTCGACCAGGAAGGTTAGGCTGGACGTGCCGCCGGCCAGCGGGGACACGCCGGTTACCCGCGCGCCGGGGCGCCAGCCGGTTACCCGCTGCCCGACCCGGGCACGCAGCTGAGCCAGCAGTGTCTCGTCGGCCTGGCTGGCAGCCATCACGCCCTCCCCTCCCCCTCGCTCTTCAAACAACTATCTTCTAGTATTTAGTAATACGATTCTCGTCTGAGGACCGACGATACCCGGCCACCGCGGATCCCGCCAGGGCGACACAGCCGGGGACGATACGGCGACACGGCAGGAGCGGCACATGTGGGATTTTTGCACCGAGCCCGAGTTCCAGGAGAAGCTCGACTGGATGACCGCGTTCGTGCGCGACGAGTGCGAGCCGCTTGACCTGCTCTTCCCGCGCCCCGGCGACCCCTACGACGTGCAGAACAAGGCGTCAAGGGCGATCCTGGCCCCGCTGCGGGAGAAGGTGAAGGAGCAGGGCCTGTGGGCCTGCCACCTCGGCCCGGAACTCGGCGGCCAGGGCTACGGCCAGCTGAAGCTCGCGCTGATGAACGAGATCCTCGGCCGCTCGCAGTGGGCGCCGACGGTCTTCGGCACCGCCGCCCCCGACACCGGCAACGCCGAGATCCTCGCCCTGTACGGCACCGAGGAGCAGAAGGCGCGCTACCTCCAGCCGCTGCTGGAGGGAAACATCGTGTCCACCTTCTCCATGACCGAGCCGCAGGGGGGCTCGGACCCCAAGGAGTTCGTGTGCAAGGCCACCAGGGACGGGGATGAGTGGGTGATCGCAGGCGAGAAGTGGTTCTCGTCGCACGCGCGCTACGCCTCGTTCTTCATCGTCATGGTGGTGACCGACCCCGACGCCAAGCCGTACGAGCGGATGTCCATGCTGATCGTGCCGGGCGAGACGCCCGGGATCGAGATCATCCGCAACGTCGCGACCATGAACGAGCGCGACGACATGGACGAGGGCACCGAGGGCTACATCCGCTACAACCAGGTCCGGGTGCCGCTCGACGCCATGCTCGGCGCGCCGGGCGAGGGGTTCAAGGTCGCCCAGGCGCGGCTGGGCGGCGGCCGGGTGCACCACGCCATGCGGGTGGTGGGCAAGTGCCAGCGGGCCTTCGACATGATGTGCGAGCGGGCCCTGTCCCGCCGGACCCAGGGCAAGCTGCTGTCCGAGCACCAGTTCGTCCAGGGCTTCATCGCCGACTCGGCCATCCAGCTGCAGCAGTTCCGGCTGCTGGTGCTGCAGACCGCGTGGATCATCGACAACCAGCCGCCCGGTGCCAGCCAGCCAGGGGGGGCCGCCCGCACCCACATCGCGATGTGCAAGGTGGCGCTGGCGCAGGTGCTGCACGACGTCCTGCAGCGGGCGGTGCAGCTGCACGGCTCGCTCGGCACCACCCAGGAGACCCCGCTCGGCCCCTGGTGGGCCTACGCGCCGCAGCTCGCGCTGGCCGACGGGCCGACCGAGGTGCACAAGGCGGCGGTGGCCAAGCAGATGCTGCGCGGGTACAAGCCGGCCCCCGGGCTGTTCCCGACCGAGCACATTCCCACCCGGCGGGCGGAAGCGCGCGTCCGGTACGCGGCCCTCCTTGAGGAGCACGGACTATGACTGGTACCCCGCCCGGCGCCCTGTTCGACCTGACCGGGAAGGTCGCCCTGGTCACCGGCGGCAGCCGCGGCCTCGGCCGGGAGATGGTGCTCGCCTTCGCCGCGGCGGGCGCCGACGTGATCATCGCCAGCCGCAAGCTGGACAACTGCAAGGCGCTGGCCGAGGAGATCGAGACGAACGGAAGGCGGGCGCTGCCGGTCGCCTGCCATGTCGGGCACTGGGACGAGTGCGACGAGCTCGCCGAGCGCGCTTACGCGCACTTCGGCAAGGTGGACATCCTGGTCAACAACGCGGGCATGTCACCGCTGGCGCCGTCGTCGGCGGAGACGTCGGAAGAGCTGTTCGACAAGGTGATCGGGGTCAACTTCAAGGGCCCGTTCCGGCTGACCGCGCTGATCGGGCAGCGGATGTACGACGGGGACGGCGGCTCGGTCATCAACGTGTCGTCGAGCGGCGCGCTGTTCCCCTCGCCCCGGTACGGGCCGTACGCGGGCGCCAAGGCGGGACTCAACGCGCTCACCGGCGTCTTCGCCCGCGAGTTCGCGCCCAAGGTGCGGGTGAACACGATCTCGGCCGGGCCGTTCCTCACCGACATCTCCAGGCACTGGCCCGAGGAGAGCAAGCGGACCTGGCATAACGCGGCCGGCCGCGCGGGCGAGCCCGCGGAGGTCGTGACCACGGCGCTGTACCTGGCGTCATCCGCGTCGAGCTTCACGACCGGCTCGCTGATCCGGGTGGACGGCGGCCTGTACTGAACTGACCTGTTCTACCCCCTCGAAAGGAATCTCAGGCCATGACCGGACTTCGCGTCGTGCAGTGGGCGACAGGCAACATCGGCAGCCGCTCGCTCCGCCAGGTCATCGAGCATCCCGCGCTTACCCTGGCGGGCGTCTACGTCACCTCGCCGGCTAAGGCCGGCCGGGACGCGGGCGACCTGTGCGGCCTGCCGCCGACCGGGATCATCGCCACCAGCGACGTCGAGGAGATCCTCGCGCTCGGCGCGGACTGCGTGCTGTACATGCCCGCCGTCTGCGACCTCGACCAGGTGTGCTCTCTGCTGGCCGCGGGGACGAATATCGTCACCACGCGCGGGGAGTTCCACCACCCCGGCAGCATGCGGCCGGCTGACAGGGAACGGGTCGAGCGGGCGTGCGCCGAAGGCGGCACCTCGATCCACAGCACCGGCTCGAGCCCGGGCTTCATCAGCGAGGCGGTGCCGCTGGTGCTCGCGTCGATCCAGCGCCGCCTCGACGGCCTGGCGATCAACGAGTACGCCGACCTGGCCAGCCGGAACTCGCCGGAGATGCTCTTCGACCTGATGGGCTTCGGCCACCCGGCGGCGGAGTTCCCGCCAGAGCGGTTCGCTTACGCCGCCTACTCGTTCGGCCCGTCGATGCGCCTGGTCGCCGAGGCGGTCGGGCTGCCGCTCGACTCGGTCACCGCGACCGGGGAGGTGGCGGTCACGCCGGAGAAGCTCACGATCGCGGCCGGCACCCTGGAGGCGGGCACGGTGGCCGGAATGCGGACCATCGTCACCGGGACGCATGCCGGCCGGCCCCTGGTCACCTTCACCGCCACCTGGTACTGCACGGAGCACACCGAGCCGGCCTGGACGGTGCCCGGCTGGGACGGCTGGCGGGTCCACGTCGAGGGCGACGCCCCGCTCGACGTCGACATCCGCTTCACGATCCCCGAGGGAAAGATGGGCGAGATGACCCCCGGCTACACGGCCAACCGGCCGGTCAACGCGGTTCCCTACGTGTGCGCCGCCGCGCCGGGCATCCGCACCACGGTCGACCTGCCGCAGATCATCCCGGCGCTGGGGGCCTAGCGCGCTGGTGCCGCTAGCTGTCCAGGCCGAGGGTGAAGGTCGGCCAGCCCGGCAGCGGATCCGATGCCGGGGATGTGCGATATAACCGGTTCGTGAGTGATCCCCGGTTGTCCCCGGCGCAGGCATGGGCCAGGCTCGAGGCCGGCAACCGGCACTGGGCGGCCGGGCACCTTGAGCACCCGGACCAGGACACCGCTCGTCGGCTGCGGGTCGCGGCCGGGCAGGACCCGTTCGCGACGATCGTTTCCTGCATCGACTCGCGGGTGCCGCCGGAGACCGTCTTCGACCAGGGAATCGGCGACCTGTTCGCCGTCCGCACCGGTGCGCAGACGATCGACGGCCTGGTCACCGCCTCGATCGAGTACGGGCCGCTGGAAAACGCGACGCCGCTGATCGTGGTCCTTGGCCATGCCCGGTGCGGCGCGGTTACCGCCGCCGTGCGGGTCATCCAGAGCGGGGAGCAACTGCCCGGCCACCTGGGTGCGATCGTGGACCGCCTGCGGCCCGCCTACCTGGAGGCGAACATGGCCGCGGGAGACCTGATCGACCAGGTGGTCAGGGCCCAGATTCGCCGGACCGTCTCGTCCCTAGCTCACGACGGCCCGCTCGCCGCCCTGGTGAACCGCGGCGACCTGGGCATCGTCGGCGCTTACTACGACCTCGACACCGGCCTGGTCACCCGGTTGCACGCCCTCGGCCTGTGACCGCAGCCGTGCGCTTCAGGCGCGCGAATGCGGGAAGCGGTGCACCTCCTGCGGCCAGCCGACGGCGACCGCGATCCGGCCGGCCCAGTACCGCGCCTGGGCATCGTCGGGTACGTCGACCACCGCGAAACCGCCAAGGTGCTCCTTGGTCTCGGTGAACGGCCCGTCGGTGAAGACGGGTGAGCCGCTGCTGGGGTCGACGCTGCACACGACGGTCGACGCATCCAGGCCGCCGTCGGTGAAGACGAAGACGCCGGCGTCCGTCATCTCCTGGATCACGGCCCGGCCGGCCCGGCCCCTCTCGCGCACTTGCTCCGGCGTGAGCTCGGGCACCCACTCATCGTTGAAGGCGATCAGGTACAGCGCCATCTCATGCTCCTCTGCTGACAACGGGCAGCCCGGACGACTGCCGCTCACCTTCGCTACGAACGCCCTGGTGCCGATTCGACACCCCGGCCAAGACTTTTTCCAAACTTTCCGCCTCGAAAATCAGGGCCGTGGCGTATCAGGCCCGGGCGGGCGCGCACCGTTACAAGTAGCAGGGATAGGGAGGCCCACGATGTGGTCAGCGACTTACGACCCCAGTACCAGCACTGCCCGAGCCGACGCACTGTTCGCATCGGATCTGCAACGTTGCGACGAGCCCAGCGCCGCGCAGGTCGATCAGGCCATCGCGGCGGCCATCCGGGCACTCGGCGCCCGCGGCTGCGCGGCACGGGTAGCGCAGGAGTACGGCGAGCACCCGGAGACAGCGGCCGCCCGGATGCGGTGGGCCCGCGCGAGGGCCGTCAGCGGCGGGTGCGCACTCGCCGCAGCATAAAAAGGACACCCCGGCGGCCGGGGCGGCCGGTGTCAGGCCTGCCCGAAGCGGACCTGGAGGCCGCAGCGGCGTAGCATCCGGATGAACCACACGACGGACAGGATGGTGCCCGCGGCCACGCCGGTGACCGTCACCGCCGTGGTGAGCAGGAGAAAGACCGAGGTCGGCACGACCGCGAGCACGGCCGCCAGGCCGATGGCCGAGGCCGCGAAGATGCCGGCCCACAGCCAGGTCACGGTGCGGAAGAAGCGGTCAAGGCCGGGGTGCACGGCGGACGGCCTGCGCAGCGCTACTACCTCAGCGGCGAGCCGCGCCACCAGCGGCCGTCCGGTGGGCGCAGTCCAGGCGAACAGGATGCACAGGGCCAGGTTGGCCAGCGGGAACTGAAGCAGGAACAGCAGGACGCTGCCGGTGGCGAGCACCAGCACGGCTTGCAGCGTGAGGACCAGGCCAGAGATGACCAGCAGGCCGGGAATGCTGCCTGTCAGCACCTTGCGGGCAGCGGCGGTAAGCCATATCGCCGCCGCCGCCGCTGCCATGCCCGGCCCCTGCCCGCCCAGTCGCTCGCCCACGGCGTAGGCGATCAGGGGGACGCCGAGGGACTCGGCGAGGTTCCAGCCCGCGGTCAGGGCGAGCCAGGCAGGCGCGGGCAGCTGAACGTCTGCGGACAAGGGCGCCCCGGCCTTCCCGGCGGCGGGATCACCGGGGGCGAGCGTGCCGGCTGGCACCAGGACATTAGCGGGCCGGTCCTGCCGGGCACGAGCTCGCAGCCTCATCGCGCTCCTATTCGTCCTCAGCCAGCCGGGCGGCCGACGTCCGCCGGGCCAGCCAACGGACCCTCCTTCTTCCCATCCTCCCCCGCGGCATGCACGCAGGACCGGCCGGAAATGCTGGCTGACCGCTGGCTCCGCCCGGTCGCGGGCAGTCTGGAATCGGCCGAATACGGCTGTTATGGTGTGCAGCATCGTGCAAAGGAGGGACCCATGAGGCCAGTTGGCGTCGCGCTCGCGGTTATGGCGCTGATCTCGGGCTCGCTTGCCGCCACCGCGGCGAGCGCGAGCGCGAGCGCCGGCAGCATCACCATCTCGAAGGTAGTCGATGTCTCGGGTGACCAGACGGCCCAGAACGAGACGCCGATCGCGGTCAACCCGGCCAACCCGGCCAACATGATCACGGGCAACAACGACTGGAACTACAACGACGGCTGCGGCGTGAACACCACGGTCGACGGTGGCGCGAAGTGGACCCCGACGCTGCCCAGCGGGTTCCTCCCGGGCGTCACCAAGTTCACCAACGATCCCGCGGTGCCAGGCGACGGCGCCTATGACGCGGGCGGCGACCCGACGATCGCGTTCAGCCCGGACGGCAAGG